>CAYYMI010000001.1:0-100619 GCA_964472905.1 uncultured Hellea sp.
TGACCTTTAAAGCAGACGCACTGCACCTTCGCCGGATCGGCTATAAATCGCCATATTCGCCTCTTGCGCTTTACGCAAGGCAAAAGCGGTTGGTCCTGATATAGAAACTATGGCCCTAACGCCACGCTTTGCTGCCTTCTCGACAATTTCATAAGAACACCGAGATGACATTAAGACAAATCCATTTGAAACGTCTGAATTATCGATCGCTAAAGCGCCCAATAATTTATCCAAGGCATTATGACGGCCCACATCTTCTCTGATAGATTTAATCTCACCGTCAAAATCAACCCAAGCCGCAGCATGTACAGACCGCGTCATTTGATTCAAAGGTTGCTTATCAAACATGCTATTTATTGCTTTGGCTGTAACGGCCTCGTCAAGAATGAGCAGTTTTTCAGACACATGGGGTAATTTTTTAAATAATGTCTCAGCATTTTCTAATCCGCATAGACCGCAACTTGCAGATCCAATTATATTACGGCGGCGTTGCACTATATCTAATCGCTCCAGAGCCTCATCTGAAATACTAAACCTGAGGTCAGCGCCTTGTTCTGAGAGATAAATATCTAGCGAGTTAATATCAGCTTGGTCACGTATAACATCTTCAGTTAAGGAAAACCCGATCGCAAAATCTACCAAGTCTTGAGGGGTACCCATCATGATAGCGTAGTTTCGTTTGTTGAACACGAAAGCTATTGGGACTTCCTCAGGGATATACCAGGTTTCTTTGCCTGCGATAATTTCTTTAGAACTTACAAGTGTTTGCCCATGAAATTTCACAGAAAAGCTCAAGTTTTTCGATATAAAATTACTCGGCGGGCTCATGAATCACTTGTCTATAGGCAGACAGTTCTTCTTCATAGCTCATTTGCCAATCCGATTTGTGATTAGCCGGCGCAACCGCAACAGCGGTAACCTTATATTCTGGACAACTCGTTGCCCAATCTACGTTTTCAGTGGTCACTACGTTGGCTCCCGTATCAGGATGATGGAAGGTTGTGTAAACAACACCCGGCGCCATACGGTCTGATATTTTAGCGCGCAATGTAATCTCACCTTTTCGAGACTTTAGAGATACCCATTGCCCATCATTAACGCCTTGTGCCTCAGCGTCACTCGGGTGAATTTCCAAGACATCTTCTTCCCACCATAGATTATTTTCAGTTCGGCGGGTTTGAGCGCCAACATTATACTGGCTTAAAATACGCCCTGTCGTCAGAAGAAGTGGAAATTTACGATTGGTTCGTTCCGTCGTCGGTACATATTCTGTAGGCACGAAATTACCTTTCCCTCTTACGAATTCACCGACATGCATAACCTCAGCGCCTTCGGGATGCTCATCATTTACAGGCCACTGTAGACTTCCAGCTTTATCTAAAACATCGAAGGACACATTTGTAAATGTAGGCGTAAGATCAGCAATTTCATCCATTATCTGCGAAGAATTTTCAAAGCCCATATCAATCCCAAGCGCGCGGCCTAGATCCTGAGTCACTTCCCACTCATGTTTTCCTGTCACAGGCTCCATAACAGGACGAACGCGGTTTATACGGCGTTCGGCATTGATGAATGTTCCATCTTTCTCAAGAAAACTTGTCCCTGGTAGAAAGACATGCGCAAAGCGTGCCGTCTCGTTTAAAAACAAATCTTGAACGATTAGAATATCTAAAGCCTTTAACGCCGCTTCAACATGTTGAATATTTGGGTCTGATTGCGCTACATCTTCGCCTTGGATATACATGCCTTTATAGGTTCCAGCGCAGGCCTCATCAAACATGTTTGGAATACGGTATCCCGGTTTATTATCTAACTTGGTTCCCCATTTCGTTTCAAACAAGCCGCGAGCTGCGTCATCACCTACGGGGCGGTACCCAGATAATTCATGCGGGAAACTTCCCATATCACAGGAACCTTGGACATTATTCTGCCCCCGCATAGGATTCACACCAACGCCGGGCCGGCCAATGTTACCTGTTGCCATCGCGAAATTGGCCATTCCCATAACCATTGTTGACCCCTGACTGTGCTCAGTTACGCCCAGACCATAATAAATTCCTGCATTCGGGGCTGCCGCAAACATACGCGCGGCTCCGATAATGTCTTCCGCTGGTACACCCGTAATCTTTGACACATTTTCGGGGGAGTTGACCTCATCAGAAATCTGAGTTTTCCAAGCTTTGAAGCTTTCCAGATCACATCGAGTTTTAACAAATTCCTCGTCGATTAATCCTTCAGTCATAGCAACATGGGCTAACCCATTGATGAGAGCGACATTTGTTCCCGGTTGAAGCTGGAGGTGATAATCCGCTTTAATATGGGGAGTCCGAACCAATTCAATCGCGCGAGGGTCTGCGATAATGAGCTTAGCGCCCTCTCTGAGACGCCGCTTCATCTGACTCGCAAAAACTGGGTGAGCATCCGATGGGTTTGAACCTATTATCATTACGCAATCAGTTTCCATGACTGAGTCAAAATTCTGCGTACCCGCTGACTCGCCAAATGTTTGCTTAAGACCATAACCTGTTGGAGAATGACAAACACGAGCGCAAGTATCGACATTGTTATTCCCAAACCCTTGACGGATAAGACGCTGAACAAGCCACACTTCTTCATTGGTACACCGGCTTGATGTAATGCCGCCAATCGCTTTGACGCCGTAATCAGCCTGAGCTTTCTTTAAACGAGTTGCAGAGAACTCATAAGCCTCTTCCCATGATACTTTTTTCCATGGGTCAGTTATATTCTCCCGTATCATCGGGACCGTTATACGATCTTTATGTGTGGCATAACCAAAGGCAAAACGTCCTTTTACACAGGAATGACCATGATTGGCTTTTCCGTCTTTCCAAGGCACCATACGTACGACTTCATCGCCTTTAAGTTCTGCCTTGAAAGAACATCCCACACCGCAATAGGCACATGTTGTCAGCACAGTGCGGTCAGGCATGCCTTTTTCAATAACTGACTTTTCTTGCAGTGATGTTGTCGGGCAGGCTTGCACACAAGCGCCACAAGACACACATTCTGACTCCATGAAACTTTCATCCATAGAGGCTGATATTTTGGACTCAAACCCGCGCTTTTCTACGGTCAGCGCCAAAGTACCTTGAACTTCATCACAAGCTCGAACGCAGCGGGAGCATAAAATACACTTACTTTCATCAAAAACGAAATAGGGATTACTTTCATCGATTTCAGCATCAAAGTGATTATCACCCGAAAATCCATAACGGACATTCTCAAGACCAACTTTATCAGCCATTTGAAAAAACTCGCTCTCGGCGAAACCTGGGCTTTCAAGCGCTTCAACCGGGTGGTCAGAGAGATAAAGCTCCATAACACCTTTACGAATTTTGGTTATTTGATCATCTTCGGTCGTAACCTCCATTCCCGCTTCAACAGGTGTTGTACAAGACGCAGGCGTCCCCCGCTTCCCGTCAATTTTACACACACAAAGACGACAGGAGCCAAACGCCTTTAAATTATCCGACGCGCAGAGCTTGGGAATAGCTATGCCCGCCTCAGCCGCCGCGCGCATAACAGATGTGCCTTCAGGAACGGTAATTGCGTTACCATCAATTTTCAATGTTACATTTTTATCGGATTTAACTTTGGGCGTTCCGAAGTCTTTTTCTACTAACAAAGTCATATCTACTCCGCCGCCTCTTTTAAAGGTCCGTTAAATTCATCTGGGAATAGTTTCATGGCGGTTCGGACAGGCATTGGCGTTAACCCCCCCATAGCACAAAGTGAAGCTTCTTCCATTAAGTCACACAAGTCTTCTAAAATTTCAATATTCTCATGCACATTTCTACCAGCCATAATTTTATCAATGGTTTCTTTTCCTCGGACGGCTCCGACCCGGCATGGCGTACATTTCCCGCAAGATTCTATTTCACAAAACTCCATAGCGTAACGCGCCATTTTAGCCATATTGGTCGTATCATTATAAACAACGAGACCCCCATGACCCAGCATAGCGCCATTCTTCGCTAGACTTTCATAACCCATTGTCACGCCAAAGCCATCAGGGGAAATATAGCCTCCTAGCGGGCCGCCGGCTTGCACAGCTTTTACGGGTCGACCTGAACGCGTTCCTCCGCCATATTTATTAATGAGGTCATCCAAAGTTACCCCGAAGGCTTTTTCGACTAACCCGCCCTGTTTAATATCACCCGCGAGCTGAAATGGTTGCGTGCCTTTAGAACGCCCTTGTCCGAAATCAGCATAAGCTTTAGCCCCATTGGACATGATATAGGGCACTGCCGCTAATGTCAGAACATTGTTCACAATTGTTGGTTTATCGAACAATCCTTTAATCGCAGGTATAGGAGGTTTAACTTTCACTTGACCGCGCTTACCTTCGAGGCTCTCAAGCATAGAGCTTTCTTCGCCGCATATATATGCCCCAGCACCAACCCGTACGAGAAGATTAAAGTCTTCACCGAGCCATCCTGCATTTTCCATAATCTGAATCGCGCGCCGCATTGTTTTAATCGCGTGTGGATACTCAGACCTGATATAAACATACCCTGTGTCAGCTCCAATAGCGCGCCCGCCAATTATCATGCCTTCAATCAAGCAAAAGGGGTCACCCTCCATCAACATTCTATCGGCAAAGGTTCCGCTATCGCCCTCATCTGCATTGGCGCACATGTATTTTTGGCCGTCTGGTTGAGCTAAAGCTGTCTTCCACTTTATACCTGTTGGGAAACCCGCGCCGCCTCGGCCTCGCAAGCCTGAGTCTAAAACAGTTTCGACAATCTTATCAGGACTCATCTTTAGAGCTTTTCTAAGCCCAGCCAAACCACCATTAGCTTCATAAGAATTCAAGTCTAATGGGTCTATCACGCCTACGCGAGCAAAGCTCAGGCGCTCTTGGTTCTTCAAGTATGGAATGTCTTCAGTTAATCCATGACCTAAATTATGGTCTTGGCCCTTTAAGAAGTTTGCTTCAAATAAACTTACAACATCATCCGTCGAAACAGGGCCATAAGCCATGCGGCCATTATCCGTTTCAACTTCAACTAATGGCTCAAGCCACAACATCCCTCTTGAGCCATTTCTGATAACTTCGACTTTGTCACCTCCGAGTTTTTTTATTTCATCGGCCACATCTTCTGCGCCGACAGATAGAGCAGCCGCATCTTTTGGCACATAAACTTTGATACTCATGATCTTGAGCCTTCACGATGTTTCATGGAAATCTTTTTCAACGTCGTAACGTCGATACGTCCATAAAGGTAATCGTCGATCATAATGGCGGGTCCAAGCGCGCAATTGCCAAGACAATAGGAAGCCTCGAGCGCCACATCAGTTCCGTCAGCATCAAGACTTACGCCGAAGGATTTTTCGGCCTCTTTGATTAAATCTTCGGCCCCGACAGCCTGACATGCTTCAGCACGGCAAATTTTAATCGTCTGACGTGCAGGTTGGCTTCTTTTGTAATCATGGTAAAAACTGACAACGCCGTGTATTTCAGCGCGTGATATATTCAAAGCGTAAGCAATCGTTCGCAAGGCCCCATCACTCAAAAATCCATTCTCTTCCTGCACTTCGTGCAAAATTTCCAATAAATCCTCTGGTTTATCACCATATGACCGACAGACTTCTCGTGCGAAATTATCTTCGATTGTATTTAAAAGTGTAACCAACTCTATGTCCTCTTTGGGCGTCTGAGCTCACATGCCATTGTTCAGCAGAAAGTAGAACTATATTTCTCTTATATTTAGATGATATAAGCAATTTTAATGTGTGGAGTTTAGCATCTTCTTTGCAACCCATTTGTGAAATATATGCGTGGGGCCATCCATAACAGGTGAAAACTTCCCGCCATCAAAGAATTTTCCATGTCGGCCCTTTTGCATGCCCTCCACGGCGTTAATATCTTCTGAGAAAACATCTTGCCAAATTCTAGCATTTTCTTTGAGCATTGTTTGCCACTCAGGGGCATCAATATTTTGCTCGGAATAACATAAAGCTACACGTTCCAAAGTAACCTCTGGCCCTTGCGGCATTAAAAGCATTGCGAAGGCATGATCACGATGAACACCTAAAAGTACATTTGGGAAAAACGATACATATTCCCCTTGAGTGTCCCACTGATTTGATATTTTTTGGAAGTCCGGAAACTTTTTCCCATCTTTCCCAATGAGCTGCCTATAATTGCTCGTCCCCTGACCAGAATAATCATCATGGTTCTCAATATTATAGTGAACATCAATGGGTGATATTTCGTTTAACTCTGGATGAACCCAAGGCAAATGATAAGCTTCGCAATAATTTTCCACAGCGAGTTTCCAGTTCGTCGACAATGTCATTTCAAACTTACTGACCTCGCCGCCGAGATAATAAGGTTGATCAAATTCAGACCACCGCTGAATTAAATCTTTATGAACAACTTCAAAATCTTCAGCCTCACCTGACACATTCACAAAGATAACGCCTTGCCAAACATGACTGCGTATCGGGAATAGACCCAATTCTTCACGCTTGATATCCTCATGTTCATCGACACCTACTCCGCCCACATAAGGGGTTCTCACAAGTTCTCCTTGATGAGAATAACACCAACTATGATAAGGGCATCGAACCGGGCCTTTTAGATGAGTAGGCTCTTGCAAAAGCACCATACCTCTGTGTCGGCATGTGTTTTGGAAAACATTTATGCTTCCAGATTTGTCTTTTATGACAAGAAGAGGCATTCCAAGTAAATCAACAGGAAAAGCATCGCCTGCAGACTTAACATCAGATTCAAAGGCTAAGGCTGCCCAGCCCTTAAAGAAAATACCTTCTCGTTCTTGCAGGTACATATCCTTAGAAATATAATGCTCATTGGGAAGGCCGCGAGCGACACTAATAGGTTTTAAAACGCTATCAAGCTTAGAAGGCATCATCAGAACTCTATGTAATTCTCAAGCCATCTATGAATAAAAAAGTTTAAGACGCAAGTTCAATTGATTTCATTAGTAACACTAAGCCTAATTATAAGTAACCTAGTCTTCCTCGTCTTGACGTTGGTTGATCAGGGCTTCAAGCCATGGAATATCATTATACAATTTCGGCAAGCAGATTGTTTTAAGTATCTTATTAGACTCCAAAGCTATTTTTTCAGGAATATCACCTAAATTATCTTCGCGCGCTAATAAATCAAAATGCCGACTAAAAGACCCACGTGTAATAGGATGAACACTGACACCTTTCAGAACATCGGGTTTTTCTAAAAGGCATAAAGGAGTCGTGATTCCCCACCCCATACCTTTTGCGACAGCCATAGTATGAGCAGGCCCTCGGTCAAATTCTGCCACATCTGGAAATTTCAATCGCAACCTATTTAATTGTCGTTCAATTCTCAAACCCATCGCAGACCGCATAGAAAATCTTAAAAATGGCAAATCTCGAACTCCATCATTCAGATCCACCGATCCTTTATAATTTTTAGGAAATATTAAAACATAGGGTTCCTGAAAGACTTTATATCTGTTCAACCCTCCAACATCCTCCATGACGTTACTGGTTGTAATAATGAGATCTATATTGTGAGATAAAAACTCTTCACGATGGTATGGTGATAAACCACTCCAAAACCGCCAATAGCTAGAAACATCATTCATCGTTTCATAAAGATGTGACCCTAGAACTGCCGCCATGCTATCTGTCATCGCAACAGTGAGGGAGGCCAAACGTCTGCGTTCTAATGTTCTGGTTTCACGGAATGCTTCTTTTGTATCTCTTAAAATTTGACGCCCTCTTTCGAGCAATATCCGTCCAGCTGACGTTAAAACAATTGGCCGAACAGAGCGGTCAAATAACTTCACACCAACAGAATCTTCAAGACCAGCAATAATTTGAGACACGGCAGATTGCGTCATACGCAACACCTTCGCACTTTGCGTCATTCCACCTTGATCGGCAGTTTCAACAAAAACCTGTAAGGACCGCAGGTCAAAATTACTTGGAATTTTCATCGTAATACCAGTTCTCTTTAGCGTTATTATCGCCCCTTATCATAAGTGATTTTAAAGACAATAGGGGAATAACACCAACTTAATATTAGTAAATCTATAGTTTGACGCCATAAATAGCTATGATGATGGGTGATAATTATCCTTGATAGGCATTGTGTCTTAAATCCTATTTCTTAGAGAGGAAGAAACGAAGGACCTAGCATGGCTTTTCCAAAGCATTCTAAATTTGTCATTATCGGCGCAGGCATTCACGGTCTATCTACCGCTTATCATCTTGCATTAGACTTGAAAGCTTCCGGAAAAGGCGGCGGAAAAGATATCATCATATTGGATAAAAACGGTATTGCGTCCGGAGCATCCGGTATCGCATGCGGGGTTGTCAGGAATAATTACTATCAACCAGCGATGCGCGAATTAATGGCCCATTCCGTAGATGTTTGGGAAACAGACATGGAAGCCTATAGCTACCACCCCGTAGGTTATATGCAGATTTCCTGCGAATCGATGCATTCAGACGTTGGTGAGATATATCAGCAACAAAAAACCATTGGATATGAAAGTGAATTCATTGAAGGCGTGGATGACTGCCATAATTATATGAAAGACATATATGACGATTGGCAAGCGCAGAACATAACATCCGTATTACATGAGAAAAAAGGCGGTTATGCGAATAATACCAAATCAATGTATGGTCTTGCCGCAAAAGCGGAAGCTGAAGGCGTGCGCATTATAACTGGATGCGAAGTGAAAGGATTTGGACGTGTTAATGGGAGTAGCTCGGCGATAAAATCCGTTAATACAAGCCTTGGTGACGTCGAGTGTGATTACGTCGTTATTGGAACAGGGCCTTGGGTTCGTGATTTCTGGAATATGTTAGACCTGCCTAAGTCAATCAGCATTAAGGGCGCCGATGGAAACACGCATGATGACATCCCGATGTGGAAATTTTGGCAATTAGAGGAAGGCGTTCTTAACGTCGACCCTGATATGTTTAAGACGAATGATGGTAAACAACCGCCTGTCATGCATGTTGATACTGATGCAGCTTTAAAGTCTGTCGTTGATGGATCTGTAATTGAAGATGAAGGTAAAATTTGGGGCCTTTACTATAAACCTGATTTTCATTTCGGAGGCGTCCAAGGCGGTGCTATGCCTTACCCCGTCACAACGCCAGTCGATGAATTACAATTAGACCCATACGGCCCAGCCTCGCCAGAATGGATATCTTCTCCGGAGTTTGCACATATGTGGGTCAGCGCCCTCGCCCATTGTCATAAAAGATTTGAAGACAAAATGGACCTCTATCACAAAGAGCCGTCAGGTGGGGTCGGATGCTTTACGCCTGATAGCTTCCCTGTCTTTGATGAATTTTGCGAAAATGCTTACATCATCGCCGATTCCAATCATGGATATAAAATGCTCGGTGTTGGTAAGTTAGTCGCCGAGCATATTATGGGAACGACATCTGAACTACTCAAACCATTTCGGTTCTCACGCTATGCAGATGGTGCCTTACATCCAACATCCAATAGCCCATTCCCATGGAGCTAGCTCCTAAAATCAGAATTGAGATTTTCTAATGGCTCCTACTTTATCTATATCCCGCCGTACTCGCAGCACTCCTTTTACTCGGCGCGTGACCGAGGCTGGTGTAAAAGGATATACCGTTTACAATCGCATGCTGTTACCGACAGTTTTTGAAAGTTTCGAAGCCGACTATCACCACCTAAAAACACATGTCCAAGTTTGGGATGTTGCTTGTGAACGACAAGTGGAAGTTAAAGGACCTGACGCGACAAAATTAGTTCAAATGTTGACCCCTCGTAACCTCTCTAAAATGAAAGATGACCAGTGTTATTATATCCCTGTCGTTGATGAGAATGGCGGAATGTTAAATGACCCTGTCGCCGTAAAACACAGCGATGAGAGATGGTGGATTTCTATAGCTGACTCAGACCTCCTTTATTGGGTTAAAGGCCTTGCAACGGGACAAAAACTAAATGTCGATATTTTCGAACCCGATGTCTCGCCCTTAGGGATACAAGGCCCAAAGTCTGACGACCTCATGGCGCGAGTATTTGGCGAAGATATCCGAGATTTAAAATTTTTCAGACATCGAAAAATTCGATTTAAGAATAAAGACTTCACAGTCGCTAGGTCTGGATATTCCGTTCAAGGGGGGTTTGAGATTTATGTCGATGGCGCTGAAAACGGCGAACCCATCTGGGATGCCTTATTTGAAGCTGGTACCGATCTCGACGTACGCGCAGGATGCCCCAATCTGATTGAACGTATTGAAGGCGGACTGCTATCATACGGCAATGATATGACCCTTGAAAATACACCATTTGAAGCCGGACTTGGTAAATTTTGTAAAGGCGCAGCCGCGCAAGGTTGTATTGGGGCTCAAGCGCTTGAAGAAGATCGCAAAAATGGCCCCAAACGACAGATAAGAGGGTTATCGATCAATGGTGAAGCGCTTGCCCCCTGCCAAAAACCATGGGAATTATTATCAGATGGACAACATGTTGGACAAATTACGTCAGCCGCATGGTCACCTGATTTAAAAACCAATGTCGCCATTGGTATGGTAGATCGCGATTTTTGGTTACCGGGAACTACGCTAGAGGTTAAAACCCCCTCAGGCATGCGCTCCGCAGACGTAACAAAACTACCTTTTCTTTAAAATTAATTATCAGACGTAGTCTTTTGAAAAATCAGGGCTTTTATCAACGAAATAGCCATTAAAGCCATCACGACTGAGAATGGGAGCGCGCCGATAATCATAGCCGCGCGTAACGCATCCATCCCACCTGCAATTAAAAGTGTGGCAACGACGGCAACATAAATAAAACCCCATATAGCAATATGACGGGTGTGTTTTTGTGATTGGTCACCCCCTGATGCCACTGTATTGATCACAAGAATTGCGGAGTCAGCCGAAGTCACAAGATAGGTTAGCAGTAGTATAACAATCACAAATGACATCAACTTAGCTAGCAAGGGTGATAAAATTAAATTTATGGTCTCGAAAAGCTGCGCTGAGATATCAGCATTAACAATAGCGCCATTGGCAATCCCTGCAAGTTCGAGATTAACAGCGGTACCGCCAACAAGCGCAAACCAGGTTAAACCCATAGCCGACGGAACAAACATGGCGCCTAAGACATATTCTCTTAAGCTACGTCCCCGCGAAACCCTTGCTAAAAACAAACCAACAAAAGGCGCAAAGGCTATCCACCAAGCCCAATAGAAAATTGTCCAAGCCCCTTGCCAATCAGCAAGTTTACCTTCCTCCCAAACTGTAAAGGACATCGCAGGAAGGTTTACAAAATAATCCCATATGGCGGTAATGAAAGTTCGTCCAGCGAATAGCGTTGCTCCAAAAATTGTAAAAAAAGCAAGTAAGAAGAATGACAGCCCCATATTTATATTGGAAAGCCACTTAATTCCTTTATTCACCCCCGACATTGCAGAGACTGTAGAAGCGCCTAATATTATAATTAAAGCTGTGAGCTGGGCTGCTAAGGTAGGTTTGCCATTTTCCGAGCTAATCCACTCTGCTCCGGTGAAATTAAAGACTCCAGAGGCAAATTGTGAAACACCATAACCAATGGTAACACTGACGCCAATAACTGTGGCAATAATGGCCACGATATCGACGATATGGCCTAAGGAACCAATCAACGCTTTTCCAAATAAAGGTTTTAAAGTCGATCTAAATGTTAGCGGTAGGTTTCGATTATAAGAGAAATAACCAAGAGCCATCCCGACTATTCCATAACACGCCCATGGTGTAAGCCCATAGTGCAGCATGGCCCATTTATAAGCATTACGAACATTATTAGGGTTTTGGGCGTCAGATAAGCCTTTGATGACATCCGGATTATTCGCGAAATGAAAAATCGGTTCCGCAGTTGAATATGTCAACATCCCAACACCAATGCCCGCACCAAACATCATGGAAAACCAAGAAAACCTTGAAAACTCAGGCTTTTCTCCAGCGGAGCCGAACTTGATTTTTCCCGTCTTTGGCCACAACGCCAACGCTAGACACACAAGGAGGTAAAATGTCGTTACCCAAATATACCAACCTCCAAAAGTCCCCGTTGTCCAGTTTTGAACATCGAGTAAAATCTTTCCAGCTTGTTTCGGAAAGAGGCCAGCCCATAATATCAGAAGCCCAATGAGTATTTTCGCCCCTATCGCAACGAACCGGTTGAATCCTTCGTAGAAGCCTGAGGCTTGCGTCTTAACAACGAAATCACTGTGATAAGCATTTGGCTGTTCTGACATAATAGATCCCGACTTTAATGAATTGATAGCGCGTTTAACGCTCTATCCGCTTTGCCAACTCGGCAATATGAGCGGGCCCAATCTCACAACACCCCCCAATAATACTTAACCCGCGATCAACCCAATTCATGACAAAATTGGCATAATCATTTGGCCCTAAATCTTTACGTGCCTTCAAACCTTCAACGGTTCCGCCCGCATCAAGCGCCGCAATAGATTGAAACCCATTGGCATAAGCGCCAGCCCGAGGGGAATATTCAACTAAAACATCTAACGCACGCTCAACAGTTTCTGGCATCGAACAATTTATCAGAACAGTCTCTATTCCAAGGTCGGTGACAGCTACAATCGCGTCCTGTAAAGGCTCTCCAGAACGAAGTTTGCCGGTAGCATCATCATCAAGGGTAAAACTTAGCCATATTGGCTTGCCACTCTCAAGTCCTGCCCGTGCGGCTCCACGGCCTTCCTCGATTGTTCCAAGCGTTTCTGCCATGAACATATCGACACCGTCATGTTGCAGTTCAACGAGCTGCATATATCTTTTGTAACTCTTGTCTTCTGAAAGGGCTAAATCAGTTTTGTAACTCGCAACCAATGGCGGAAGACATCCAGATATAAGCAAATCATTTCGGCCACTTTCACGCTTAGCCGTATGCGCAATCTCAATAGCCGCTTTATGTATAGGCTCTAAGAGATCAATTGTTGCATCTCTTGTGAGACGGTCTGGCGTTGCCGTATAATTATTCAGCATAATTATATCGGCGCCCGCATTGATAAAATCGAGATGGGCGGATTGAACAATTTCTGGATTATCCAGCATGACACGTGTTGACCACAAAGGTGTAGGCGCAACGCCAGAACGGCGGGTCACTTCTTGCCCCATACCGCCATCTAATAAGGTTATTGACATTAAGTTGTTATCACTCGTTTAAAATAATCTCTCATATAAGGCCCGAAAGATCGCCAACATTCAAGATGAAATGACGTCTCGCCCGTTCGAAAGAGCACAATTGATGCGCTTTCAAAAACCGTCCGCGTTGCCTTACCAATAGGAAATTTGTCTAATGAGAGATCCTGAGGGCACCCAACATTAATTAAAGCCTCCGCCCCCTGTCCTTGAATATCAAACCCGACATTCCGGTGAGAAATATTCGTAACACTACATATCATTTTATCAGACGTATTTGCTAGTTTTTCAGCCAATTCTTTAGCTTCTGACGGTAAAGCTATAACAAGCCACTCATCAGGTCCAAGACAAAGACAGTTTCGTTTCTGTGTGGACGTTAGCTGATTAATTTGCTCTGGGAGTTTTAACCCAGTTATTTTTTTGAATTCAGCTAAATCCTCAGCTTTTATCCGCAGGCTGTATCTAATTATCTCATCCACTAATGCAATCGTTACATTATTGGAAGACAGCTCGGCTGGAATATCAATGTCCTGATCAAACAACATTGAGGCGCTCTCCTTTAGGGTCATAAAATACAGGCTTCACAACTTTTGCTTTGATGACTTCATTGGGCATTGGGATATGCAGTGTTTCATCCATGAGGTTAAATCCATCTCGGACAAGTGCCATGGCAATAGATCGTCCAAGTGGCTCGCTCCAATAACTCGATGTAACATGCCCTAGCATATCCATCGGTATAGATTGGTTAGGATCATTTACAATTTGAGCGCCTTCTTCCAAAACTGTATTTGGATTTTCAGTTAACAGCCCCACTAAATGTTTTCGGCCACTCGCAACCAAATCAGATCGCATAAGGGAACGCTTGCCGACAAAATCTCTCTTCTTTTTTGATACCGCCCACGACATGCCTGCATCATGGGCAGTGACTGTCCCATCGGTGTCTTGACCAACAATGATGAACCCTTTTTCAGCCCGCAGGACATGCATAGTTTCAGTGCCATATGGGCAGATGTTATATTTCTGCCCAGCTTCAAAAAGAGTTTCCCAAACAGCTTTTCCGTAATGAGTTGGCACATTAATCTCAAAACCCAACTCGCCTGTAAAACTCACACGGAAAAGACGCGTTGGAACGCCGCAAATTTTTCCTTCAAGTAAGGTCATGTGCGGAAAGGCATCTGGCGACAAATCAATACCTTCAACGAAGGGGTCGATAAGTTTACGAGCATTCGGGCCATTAATCGCAATAACAGCCCATTGCTCCGTTGTGGAGGTCAACCAAACATCTAAATGCGGAAACTCAGTCTGTAGATAATCTTCCATATGGCGATAAACGCGTGGCGCGCCGCCTGTCGTTGTTGTCACATGAAAACGATCATCTGCCATTCTACCTACAACACCGTCATCGTAAATATAGCCATCTTCAAGAGTCATTAAACCATAACGGCATCCACCAACGGGCAACGAACTCCATGGATTGGTGTACATGAGGTTCATGAATTTAGCGGCGTCAGGGCCTACAACTTCTATCTTACCTAATGTAGAGGCATCAAATACACCTAAGCTTTCACGTGTTGCTTTGCATTCACGTGCAACAGCGGCGTGCATATCCTCGCCTTTTTGAGGAAAGTACCATGCCCGGCGCCAATGGCCAACAGGTTCAAATTCAGCGCCATAAGATTCAGCCCATGGATCAATCGCGGTTTTTCTAACTGGATCGAAGAGTTCCTTATCTCGATACCCAATAAATGTTCCAAAAGTTGTCGGCGTATATGGCGGCCTAAAAGTTGTGAGCCCGACTTTTTCAATAGGTTTCCCAACCGCTTTAGAGGCTATTTCTAAAGCATTTAAATTTGAAGTCTTACCTTGGTCGGTTGCCATTCCATTAGTCGTATAACGTTTGACATGCTCGATGGATTTAAAACCCTCACGCACAGCGAGCTTAATGTCTTTTTCAGTCACATCATTTTGAAAATCGACAAAAGCTTTTTGTTTAGAAACATCCAGATAATTTGGAACGGAATTTAGTACAGTTCCCATACCAAAAGCAGGTTCACTGACATTATATCGTTTACGGCTCCCGCCCGCTTTAGACCCGTCATTCAAAGCATCACCAATACCAAAATTGCCATTACACGCCCCAATGCAAATAGCGTCCTCATTTGCTTTATCCGGTATATAAGCAGCCAAGTCAGCATCCCACTTAATCCCGCCTTTTGAATGCGACCATAAATGCAAACTAGGTGTCCATCCAGATGACATGATTAGGGCATCACATTTGATAGTTTTTTTCTCGCGTGTCGTGGGATGATAAACTTCGAGAGATTTAATGCGTAGTTTACCAGCCGTTTTAGATATCGACGCTCCTGTTATAAGCTCAATACCTCTACGCTGAACTTCAGATATCAACTCTGTAGAAATCCCATTTCGGGCATCTATGATGACCGGAATTCGAATATTTGCATCTGAAAGATCAAATGCAGCTTGGTATGCGCTGTCATGGGAGGTGAAAACGGCTACCTCGTTACCCACAGCTACGCCATATTTATTCAAATATGTTTGAGCCGCCGAAGCTAGCATAACACCCGGCCGGTCATTTCCATTAAACACTAGTGGTCGTTCTATTCCGCCTTGCGCCAGAATAACCTTCTTGGCTCGAATACGATGAAGTCTCTCTCTCGCTTTACCCGGAATTACGCTAGGAATATGATCCGTTAGACGCTCAGCCAAAGCTACAAAATTTCCATGCCAATACCCTATGGCTGTCGTCCTAGGCATGAGAGTTACATTTTCAGCTTTCGCTAATTTTACTAGCGTTTTCGAAACCCAGCTTGTCGCCGTCATTCCATCTATTTCAATCATTGGCGTTGAGAGTAGGCTTCCGCCTAACTCAGCTTGCTCATCTACGAGAATAACACGGCCACCTTTTTTCATCGCCGCGAGTGCCGCCGCTAGGCCTGCGGCCCCGGCGCCTATTATAAGCGTTTCGCAATGTCCATACGTACTCGCGTAAACATCTGGGTCTTCGGCGAGTGGAGCTGGCCCTAGCCCCGCCATATTACGAATAAAAGGCTCATAGACTTTATCCCAAAAGCTTTTAGGCCAGAGAAAGGTTTTATTATAAAACCCTGCCGGAAAAAAACTGGAAAATGTATTGTTGAAAGCTCCAATATCCATCTTTAAATTTGGATATCTATTTTGGCTATTGGCGACCAAACCTTCAAAAATTTCTAAAGCTGTCGCCCTAACATTCGGCGTAACTCGCCCAGTACCGCGATCAAACGCAACAATCGCATTAGGCTCTTCGGAACCCGCACCTACAACACCGCGTGGACGATGATATTTAAAACTCCGTCCCATTAAATGCACGCCATTGGCTAATAGTGCAGATGCCAAAGTGTCCCCAGCAAGACCCGTATAAGGTTTCCCATCAAAGGTAAATTTTATGACTTGCTGAGCTTCAACAACACCACAGCCAGATTTACGAAAGGCGCTCATTTCTTAGCAGCCTTAATGGCATCATCGATCGGCCGAGGCTCGCCCATTTTATAGGTTATAATAAATTTATCATTTACTGTGTTTCTGATGGCATTAAAGAACATATTGCACCCGGCATTATGCCACCACCGTTCCGCATGTTCTCCGCGAACATTATCTCTAATGAACATATATTTTGACCAGTCTTCGTCACTCATTTCAGCTTGTCGCTTTGACTTAGGACGAACAATGTGCGCTTCGCCAGCATAGGCAAATTCTATTTCTGCGCGCTTTTCGTGACAATAGGGACAATAAATTTCAAACATGTCTAAACTCTTAATGTGCCACTGCGGCCGCGGCGGCTTCATCAATTAAGCGACCACCTATAAAACGGTCTAAATTAAAAGGCGCATTGATTTTATGCGGCGCGTCATGTGAAATTGTATAGGCCAGCATATTTGCGGCTCCCGGTGTAGCTTTAAAGCCGCCCGTTCCCCATCCACAATTGACGTATAATCCTTGTACAGGCGTCTTACCAACAATAGGTGAGCGATCAGGCGTTACATCAACAATACCGCCCCATGATCTAAGCATGCGCATGCGTTTAAATATCGGGAATATCTCACAAATTGACATAATGTTATGTTCTTGAAGATGTAAGGCTCCACGTTGGCTGTAGCTCGTATACTGATCTGTACCAGCCCCAATGACTAGCTCCCCTTTATCGGACTGACTAATATAGGCATGAACCGCATTAGACATAACGACACAAGGCATAACAGGTTTAACAGGCTCAGAGACTAAAGCTTGTAAAGGGTAACTTTCTAACGGAAACCGCAGCCCCGCCATTTCCATTACAACTGAGGTATTACCTGCAGCAGAAACACCAACTTTCGTCGAGCCAATAAACCCTTTTTCTGTTTCTACGCCTTCTACACTGCCATCCACGCCGCGCCGTATACCCGTCACCATACAGTTCTGGATAATATCTACGCCCAGCTTTGAAGCTGCTCTTGCGTATCCCCACGCCACACTATCATGCCGCGCTGTGCCAGCCCGCATTTGCAACGCTCCCCCCATAACTGGATAACGTTTGCCAGGTGATAAATCTAAGGGTGGACAAAAAGTTTTGCATTCCTCAGGTGTTAGCCATTTATTATCAACGCCGTTTAATCTATTGGCATGAACATGGCGTTGAAAGCTTTGAACATCATGAACATTATGGGCAAGCATCAGCACGCCGCGCTTTGAGAACATAAGATTATAATTTAGCTCTTGTCCTAAGCCGTCCCACAGATCGACCGCATGATCATAAAGCGCGGCGCTTTCATCAAATAAATAATTGGAACGTATAATCGTTGTATTGCGACCTGTATTCCCGCCGCCTATCCAGCCTTTTTCCAAAACGGCTACATTAGTAATTCCATATCGTTTAGCCAAATAATATGCTGCGCCCAGCCCATGACCGCCACCGCCAACAATAATAGCATCATAGGATTTTTTAGGTTCCTTATCAGGGAATTGCACAGGCCACTTTTTATGACCTGATAGCGCATTCGCAAAAAGGCTAGCGGCTGAATACTTCATGATTAGGCTCGAAGCTTCTCATTCGTTGGATCATGGGGGCTATCTTCCAGGACCCGACACTTATATCTTTTTCCAAGAATTTCTATCTCTAAATCGGTACCTATTTCAGAAACTGTAGGATGAACCATACCTAATGCGAGAGATTTGTTCATCCGCCATCCAAAGCCGCCACCTGTAGCACGTCCAACGACTTTACCATCCTTATAGATTGGATTGTTTCCGATGACGTCCGCATCATCAACTTCCATAACCTCCAAAGTCACAAAGGCATTATCAAACCCACGTTTTTCCCATTCTAGCAAAGCTTCCTTACCCAAAAACCCGCCTTTCTTTTTCAAACTCACAAATCGGTGCAATCCGCTTTCATAAGCTGAATACTCGATAGACATTTCTGTCCCAACTAAGCGGTATGATTTTTCAAGCCGCATAGAATTCATGGCGCGAATACCGAAGGGTTTTAAACCATATTTCTCACCTGCTTTGAAAAGTGCATCAAAAATATGATTTTGATATTCAATCGGGTGATGGATTTCCCATCCAAGTTCGCCGACAAAGTTTACGCGTAAAAGCTTACAAGGCGCATGCCCGACATAGGTCTCCTGTCCTGTTAACCAAGGAAAGGTTTCGTTTGACAAATTAGATCCGCAAATAGGTTGTAATAAATCACGAGCTTTAGGCCCAGCAAGAACCAAAACACCCATAGAATTCGTCAAATCAGTCATCTGAACCGTACCATCATTTGGCATATGTTTTTTTAGCCAATCATGATCGAGGCGGTGATTAGCACCAGCAGACACAAGGTAGAAGCTTTCCTTACTTTCACGTTGCACCGTAAATTCAGAATGCACGCCGCCTTTAGAGGTCAAACCATGACAAAGCGCCAGTTTACCGGGCGCAACAGGCATTTTTTGAGCCAACATATAATTAAGCCACTTACGGGCACCCGGCCCTTGGATACGGCATTTAGCAAAAGCCGTCATATCCAGCAGGCCAACATTTTCAGCAACATTTTTGCATTCATTTCCGACATGTTCAAAATAATTTGACCGGCGGAATGACCAATGATCTTCTTGAGCAACACCTTCAGGCGCAAACCAGTTTGGGCGTTCCCAACCAAATAATTGACCAAAGACAGCCCCTTTGTCTTTCATGCGGTCATAACAAGGGGACGTTCTTAGGGGACGTGCTGCCGAGCGCTCTTCATCTGGATAATGAACCGTGAAGACATCAGCATAAGCTTCTTCATTCTTTTCAATGAGATATGATTTCGTCGCATATGGACCAAAGCGGCGAGGATCAACGCCTAACATATCAACAGTTGGTTCACCTTCGACAATCCATTCAGCCAACTGCCACCCTGCTCCGCCAGCCGCTGTAATCCCAAAGCTATGACCTTCATTGAGCCAAAAGTTCTTTTTATCCCAAGCGGGCCCGACAATTGGATTACCGTCGGGGGTATAAGCAATCGCGCCGTTGTACACTTTCTTAACACCCAAATCTTCAAAGATAGGTACGCGGTTAATGGCGCTTTCTATGTGTGGCATCAAACGGTCAATATCTTCTTGGAATAATTCATATTCAGATTGATCATCTGGCCCATCAACGTAACAGGCCGGAGCGCCATGTTCATAAGGCCCCAAGATTAAACCTCCAGCCTCTTCGCGCATATACCACGACCCATCTGATTCACGTAGGACTCCAAGCTCAGGCAAACCTTGCTCTTTACGTTTTTGAATTTCAGGATGGGCTTCCGTGACGATATATTGATGCTCAACGGGAACAACCGGAATATCAAGTCCTATCATCTCACCTGTCTTACGTGCAAAGGATCCCGTACAAGATACAACGTGCTCGGCGATAATTTCACCTTTGTCTGTCGTGATTTTCCAGCATTCGTCTTCTAACTGTTCAATAGCGATAACCGTTGTATTCCGATGTATCTTTCCTCCGCCCGCTCTCGCGCCTATCGCAAAGGCTTGGGTAAGGTCAGCAGGCTGTACATAACCATCTTCAGGATGTCTTATCGCCCCAATTAATCCGTCTTTTTTGGCAAATGGCCAAATGTCAATGACCTCTTCAGGAGTCAGGAAATCAACTTGAACGCCAATGGTCTGGGCAACCCCAGCATATTGATGATACTCATCCATTCTATCTTGGTTTGTTGCTAGCCTTATATTAGAGACAGGACGAATACCGACGTCTTGGCCGGTTTCTTCTTCTAGAGATTTATAAAGTTCTACGGAATATTTATGGAGCTGTCCCACAGAGTAACTCATATTAAACAAAGGCAGAAGCCCCGCAGCGTGCCACGTCGAGCCAGATGTCAATTCCTTTCGTTCAAAAAGGACGCAGTCCGACCACCCTTTTTTTACAAGGTGATATAGGGTTGAGACGCCTACAACGCCCCCGCCAATAACGACTACTTTTGCTGTCGATTGAATATCGCTCATTAACTACAACCTTAACTTAGATTATCTCAATAAGCCCTATATGTCGGCGCTATATCGGTCAAATATCGGCTTAAATCATTAGGTGTATTAATATTATAAAACAGCGTTTCGTCCGGCCATATAACATGACGTGCCTTACACAACCGCGAAATGTGCCCTAGAGAAATAGAGTTATCGGAATTTAAACTCTCAAATACCTCTGTCAGGTCATCATATAGCCACCACGCAAATGTTTGATGTGTCCCATTAGGTGTTGTAGCAATAGCGCTCTTATTGCCATATAACCGTTCACACAGGTTCTCTGGAATATGCGGCGCATCAACAGGTACTGTAAAAAACCCAGCTTCTGTCGTTTGGTCTCGACATTTCCATATTGAATATAAGGCCCCAACCGGACCTTTGGGGCCATTAGGGTCATCAGATATGACCTGTAAGCCCGTATTATAATCCTGTGGTCCAGAAATGATGACTTCATTAACCTGATGTTTGAATGCTTTATAGACGTGAAAGATAAGGCTTTCTCCTCCCACAGAGATTAAAGCTTTATCCTGCCCCATACGCTTACTTTTACCACCAGCAAGAATTACGCCTTTCATTTTAATCTCCAAAACATCATTCCTAACGCAATACTATTCTCTTTGTTTTGGAGCAATCATAGATAAATACTCAGTTTGTATTTTATAAACCTTATTAGGTAAGCGTGGATTAATCTTCATTTTCGAAACAAGGCCTGTAAGTTTTTCTTAACCAATTTTATTGGGATATTTTCAATGCCTAAAATCTAATTACGTCTCAAACACCAGTTCAAAATGTTAGGATAAAACATGGTTGGGAATATCATTGGCACGGATGCTCATGAAGAAATTTTTGGCACCGATGAGGACGATACAATAGTTGGGCTGTCTGGCTACGACACCTTAGATGGTGGTGAAGGGTCAGATACCTATATCGTGAACGCTGCTGACTTCGTTGATAGATTTGTTGATTTTTATAATGACAGCGGAACTGCAGGCACCGATACTATATTAGCTGCAGAAGCAAGTATCGATATTGGTATCGGGTCAGGTTTTGGTTCAGATAGCGGAATTGAAGCGATTGACGGTATAGAAGGCTCTCGTATCGTTGGTGACAATGACCAACAAATTTGGGATTTTTCACAGACAAGTATTACGGGTGTAAGTGGTATTTTTGGCAATGGCGGAATGGATTTCATTACCGGCACAAACTTTGCTGACACAGTCTATGGAGGTTCAGGTTCAGATACACTGATTGGAGGTGGCGGAAACGATACTTTGTCAGGCGGTGCTGACTCAGATTTCATTGAAGGCGGTAATGGTAGAGACACAATTCATGGCGACGATGCCCATGATACAATTGACGGTGGGAACGGTAGAGACACTCTTTATGGAGATGCCGGACATGATATAATTAACGGCGGCAACGGTAGTGATTTTATCTATGGCGGTGAAGGTCATGACACCATTAATGGAGGCAACGGAGTTGACCGTATTACGGGCGGTGAAGGCTTCGATATATTAGACGGTGGCGAACATGGTGACATATATTATGTCGGTTTAGAAAACAATGGCTTCGTTGATACCTATATCGACACAGGTACAATTGGAACTGATAGAATTTTCGCAACAGAGGACGGCACAACTATTGGCCTAATTAATGGTTTTGGAGAATCCAGCGGGATTGAAATTATAAGTTCTAGAGGCAATGCAAACGTTACAATTGGCGGAACAAACGACACAGAAATATGGGATTTTTCTCAAACGAGACTAAGTGGAATTACATGGATTAATGCTCTTGACGGTCATGATGTTGTTACAGGAAACACTCAAAGTAATCGTATAGATGCTGGAGCTGGTCATGACATTGTTAATGGCGGCGCTGGAAATGATCAACTTGTAGGTAATGATGGTCATGACATACTTAATGGCGATGAAGGTCGTGACCGGTTAGATGGCGGTAGCGGGGCTGACACACTAGATGGTGGCGCTGATGATGACATCTACCTGTATGGAACAGATTCAAATGGTTGGATTGACTTAATTAATGATAGTGGAACATCCACAAGAGATAGAATAGTAGCTACAGAAGACAATGTGGAAATTGGTCTCCAATCTGATTTCAGTGCAGTTACTTCAGGTATAGAAATTATATCCGCAAGACGTCACGATAATGTAACCCTCGAAGCGTCTGATGAAGGTGTCAATTGGGATTTCTCAGATGTTCGTCTGAATGGTATTGCAGAAATTAATGGGGGAGCCGGAAGAGATATCATTCAAGGCTCTAGCCGCAAGGACGTTATTAATGGCGACGATGGCCACGACCAACTTTACGGTGGGAACGCTCAGGATACTCTCAACGGAGGAGCAGACTCAGATTTTCTTTATGGAGAAAATGGTAGAGACACTCTAATAGGTGGATCAGGAAACGATATTCTAAATGGTGGTAGACATAGAGATACCTTAACCGGCGGCGAAGGTTTTGATATTTTCGAATTCGGTCCTGATTCTGGCTCTGATATTGTTACAGATTTCGACGTAACAGCTGATTTAATCGATCTAACAGCCTTTGAAGGATCTATCACATATGAAGATCTTCAATTTGTACAGCTTAACACTGGTCTGAGGGTTATAATGGGCAGCAGTGTTGCTTTGCTCGAAAATGTATTCCTAGAAACCTTAAGCGAAGACCTCTTTATTCTTCCAGAGGCGGAAGCAGTTGTTATTGATGATATAAATGATCCAGAGCTTGAGATTGAAATTGATCCAGTTGTAATAGAATCTGTTGATCCTGTTGTAGAAACAACAGATGGGCCTGTAGTGGAAGAGACTGATACCGTAATAGAAATAACGCCTCCTGTCGTTATTGATGCCCCTGTTATTAACGGCGGAGGTAATGGTAATGATGTCATTGAAGGTGGGTCAGGTAATGACACATTAGCTGGTTCGCATGGTGATGACACAATTAATGCCTATGCTGGTGATGATAACCTTGATGGCGGCAATGGGAATGATACTCTCAACGCAGGTGATGGCAATGACACACTTATTGGTTCACATGGCGCTGACATCTTATCTGGTGGAGCTGGTGATGACACCCTCGACGGTGGTAACGATAATGATACACTAGATGGCGGGACTGGAAATGACACGCTCATTGGCTTTAATGGCATTGATGTGCTTATTGGTGGCGATGGTGATGACATCCTCGATGGCGGCAATGATAATGATACCCTAGATGGTGGTAATGGAAATGATTCACTTGAAGGATTTAACGGCAGAGATGTCCTTAATGGCGGCGCAGGTAATGACACCCTAAGCGGCTATAATGACGATGACATCCTGACAGGTGGTTCGGGAGACGACATCTTAACAGGTGGTTTTGGCGCGGATAGTTTCGTATTTGACCAAGATAGCGGAACGGATCACATTACAGATTTTGAAACTGGGCATGACAGGATTGATTTTACATCCTTCAATGGAGAACTTTCCTTTGATGATTTAGAATTCACTGTGACTGATACGGGTGTCAGTATTGAGTATGGCGATTCAACAATCATCCTTGACGATTTTGAAATCGACGCAATCACAGAAGATATGTTTATTTTCTAACCCATCCCACCCTGCTATAGACAGGCTATGCTGAAAAAGGGCATAGCCTGTCTATGGCAAAGTTTTATACACCCCGTACAGCCGCGGCTGTCATTATTGCTAATATGGTTGGTACGGGTGTCTTTACATCACTTGGGTTTCAGGTCGCAGACATTCAATCTGTTTTCGCCCTCATGATGCTATGGATAATTGGCGGCATAGCCTCTTTATGCGGCGCAGCAACATATGCTGAATTAGGCGCAGCCTTACCTAGGTCTGGCGGCGAATATAATTTCCTTGGACGTATTTACCATCCTGTTGCAGGGTTTATTTCAGGCTGGGTTTCAACTGTTATAGGGTTCGCTGCCCCCATAGCCGCTGTCTCATTAGCTTTTGGAAAATACACCACTGCAGCCCTGCCCGGAACTTATGGACCCGAAATTCAAAAAGGCCTCGCTTGCGGCCTCGTCATACTCGTCACATACATTCATGGCAAAAACCGGAATGCGAGCGGCAAATTTCAATTTGGCTTTACGGCTATGAAAGTAGGATTAATCCTAGCCTTTTGCTTAGCAGCTTTTGTTTTACTACAGGATCCACAACCTATTTCACCCATGCCTCAATCTGGTGATTGGAATGTCATAACCAGCAGCGCCTTTGGCGTCGCATTAATTTATGTGTCCTACGCGTATACGGGTTGGAATGCAGCGACCTACATATCTGGCGAACTAGAAAACCCCCAAAGAGACTTACCCCGAGTCCTTATATTTGGAACCGGCCTTGTGATGTTACTCTATGTCCTTCTTAATTATGTATTTCTCTATGCGGCTCCAATGCATGAACTCGAAGGACAAGTGGAAATTGGTTATATTGCCTCAAATCACATATTTGGAGAAACTGGCGGCCGCATTGCAGGCGGCATGTTATCCCTTCTTCTTATCTCTACAGTTAGCGCTATGACCTTAGCTGGACCTAGGGCTCTCCAAGCCATAGGCGAAGACTTTAAAGCTCTTAATTTTCTCGGAAAAATAAACAAAAATGGCATTCCAAGAAATGCCATTTATTTTCAATCCTCAATTGCTTTAATCTATATTCTGACGTCTAGCTTTAAGACAATCGTTGTCTTTGCGGGCGCGATGCTCGCTTTTAATAGCTTCTTGGCGATATTAGGGGTGTTCGTTTTAAGATACCGGGAACCCGATCTACCTCGTCCCTATAAGACATGGGGCTATCCCATAGTTCCCCTTATTTATCTGACGATAACAGCCTTTATGCTTGGCTTTGTTATTATCAACGAGCCGCACAAAGCCATTTTTGGTCTATGCGTAATTCTTTTCGGTATTGTTTTTTATGTCGTTTCAAAGCGCTTTAGCGCTTAAACGGAACGATCAGACCTTCTCGAACCGTTAGGACGCGATCCATATATTTGGTGAGGTCCATATTATGTGTCGCGACCAAAGCTGATACCCCTTCAAGGCGCGTTAAATCAAACAAGCTTTGAAACACACTCCCAGATGTAGCTGGGTCAAGGTTGCCTGTAGGTTCATCAGCCAGCAGGACTTGCGGTTTATTAGCAATAGCGCGCGCAATGGCGACACGTTGTTGTTCCCCGCCGGACATCTGACTAGGTTTATGATGTCCGCGTTCGGACAGTCCCATAATACCCAAGAGACGACGCGACTCTGCATCCGCTATTTTAGGTGTAACCCCCGCAATCATTTGAGGAATAGATACATTATCGATAGCCGAAAATTCTTTTTGCAGATGGTGAAATTGATAGACGACGCCTATAGTTTCACGGCGAATAGCGGTACGTTCATCATCGGGCAGCTTTAGACATTCACGCCCATTGATAAACACTTCACCAGCATTCGGTTTTTCAAGCAAGCCAGCGGCATGTAAAAGTGTGGATTTTCCTGAACCAGATGGTCCTATTAAACCCACCATTTCACCTGGGTAAATATCGATATCTGCACCCGTTAAAACGTGAAGAGTCTTCGGGCCGGATTGATAAGACCGATGAAGATTGCGAACTGAAAGTATGGGGCGACCAGTATTCATGATAACCCCCTACTCATACCTAAGGGCGTCAACAGGATCGACTTTAGACGCGTTCAAAGCAGGGAAAAACGTTGCGGCCGCTGAAATTAAAAAGCCCCAAAAAGCGACACCAAAAACTTCTGACCAGACGATTTTAGCCGGTATGCCCCCTGACATTCCATAAACATCAGCTGGGAAAAGTTCAGTGCCCGTCACTGTTTCTATAATCCACTGGATACCTCCAATATTGACACAAAATAAGATACCAAGAATAAGGCCAGCAAAAGTTCCTAAAATGCCGACCATAGCTCCGCACATAAAGAATATTCGCAGAATTCCTCCACGGGTTGCGCCGATAGTCCTCAGAATAGCGATGTCTTTTGATTTGTTCTTCACCAACATAATCATCGAAGCTAACACTGGGAATGCAGCAATAATGACAACAATCATGAATATAAACCGCATGGCAATTTGTTCAGTCCGTAATGCCGTAGCAGTTGTCGCGTTTCTATCTTTCCAGGTCGATAAAAATACGGGCTCTTGAGACGCTTCTGAAACCAAATCACTCATCTGATCAAGAGCGTCGGGGTCTTTTAGTCTGAGCTGAATTTCACCCGTAACTTGTCCGCCTTCGAAAAGCTGAGTGGCTTGATCAAAGCCCATATATATATAGGTCTGATCTGTTACAAATAACCCGACTTCGAAAATAGCACCAATCGTGTAAACCTTTTTAACGGGTACAGGTCCTGTAATCGTTTGCCTGGTTCGCGGTGAAAAGATCAGCAATTTGTCCCCAACCGTTAAGCCCAATCCACTGGCTAATACTGCGCCAACTGCAATTTGATTTTCAGAGCCTCGACCTTGTCCAAAAAACTCTAAGCTTCCTAGTTGAACGCTATTTGCAATCAACTCATAATTTTGGAGGTTTTCTGTCGAAATACCGATAACCTGAGCCAAAGCAAACTGACCATTGGCTTGTACACCAGTATAGTTTTGAGTGAATTGAAAGGCCTCATCCACCCCTTCAACATCTGCCAGACGGCTGGCTAATTGCCGAACACTTTCGGGCGTCGGTTTTGGTGAGCTTGAAGCGACATACATATGTCCTTCTGAGCCAACAGTTAGACGGATCATATCGGAACGAAAGCCGTTCATAATCGACATAATTATAATCATGGCCGCAATAGCGAGCATAATACAAATAAATGAAATTGCCGCGATTAACCCGACGCCCCCTTGGTTTTTCTTAGCTCTAAGATAGCGCATAGCAATCATGCGCTCGACACCGCCAAAAGGCTTGTTTTGCTTGCCTTCGTAAGCTGTTATCTCAGAATGAGCATTCACCTAAATAACACCCTCGTATTCAGATATAACAAAGTTTATGGCCTCAGTCGGCGATAGGTTCTGACGTTCTCCAGTTGCGCGGGTTTTAACTTCAACGATACCCTCCTTAAGACCTCTAGGTCCAACAACTAATTGATAAGGAAGTCCTATCAAATCCATTCTAGCAAATTTCTGGCCGCCGCGATCATTCTTATCATCATAAAGAGGATCAACACCTGCAGCTGACAGTTTTTGATATAAATCCTCACATGCCGCGTCAGCTTCGTTATCTCCAGATTTAAGATTGATAATACCGGCCCCAAATGGCGTCACTGATTTTGGCCAAACAATTCCGTTATCATCATGGCTGGCCTCGATAATGCCGCCAACAAGACGAGACACCCCAACTCCGTAGGATCCCATCATGACGTTAACATTTTTACCATCTGGCCCAGTCACTTGGGCTTTCATAGGAGCAGAGTATTTATCACCAAAATAGAATATATGTCCTACTTCAATACCGCGGGCAGATAATTGCTTATCAGCAGGTACTTTGGCAAATTCATCTGCATCGTGTTTCTCATCGGTAGCTGCATATAGAGATGTGCGTTCATCAAAAACGGCTTTTAACTCATCCTTCGTCTCAAAATATCCTGGGGCTGGCATATCAACGAGGTCTTTATGGCAAAACACTTCGCTCTCGCCAGTCTCTGCCAAAATAAGAAACTCATGAGATAAATCCCCCCCAATTGGCCCAGTATCAGCCCGCATGGGGACAGCTTTCAGTCCTAATCTCGCATAGGTATTCAGATAAGCCACGAATTGTCTGTAGTAAGTTAGCCTTGCAGCCTCGGGGTCGACATCAAAGCTATAGGCATCTTTCATCAAAAACTCGCGTCCGCGCATAACACCAAACCGTGGGCGTCTTTCATCTCTGAACTTCCATTGAATATGATAAAGACTTTGCGGTAAGTCCTTGTAAGACCTCACATATGAGCGGAACATGTCGGTAATCATATCTTCATTTGTGGGGCCAAACAGAAGCTCTCTATCGCCACGATCGGTTATCCGGAGCATTTCCGGACCATAGGCATCATAGCGTCCTGTTTCTTTCCAGTGATTAGCTGATTGAATTGTTGGCATCAGCATTTCAACAGCGCCCGCTTTATTCTGTTCTTCCCGAACAATCTGTTCGATTTTTTTCAAGACTTTAAACCCGAGCGGCAGCCAAATATAAATGCCTGCGCTATCTTGCTTTACCATTCCGGCGCGCAACATATATCTATGGGACGCAATCGTCGCATCCGCTGGCGTTTCCTTCAAAAGCGGTAGGAAATAGTTAGAAAGGCGCATTGAATAGAATCCGTTACAATTTGAAATATAGGCTTAAACACTTGTAAGGGATGCCACAAGTTCGCGTGTGAGTGGATTACGTTTTATTTAATCCCAAAATACTTGCCATTTGATCCCAGCTTATCACCCCAGACCAAATAATAATTGAAACCACAAGCCATATCACGCTCGCAACTATCGTCGTTAGTTTGAACTTATTTTTAATATTAGAGTCTACAGGTGCCCCAGGCTCTGATCCTTCTACGACCTGCCCTGCCTCAGCTTGCCCCCGAACGCCTAAAGGTAGAACGATAAATAGCGTCATCCACCAAATCAGAAGATATGACACAAAGAGAGAGAATGGAGACATCTAATGCCCATCACCTTTGGGAGTTTCCATTAATTCTATCAATATCCCTCCAGCATCGGCCGGATGAAGAAAAACTACGGGAGTCCCGTGTGCGCCAATACGGGGCTCGTTCAAAACGCGCATACCTTTTTTTGCCATCTCAAGACTAGCTGCATTAATATCTTTAACTTCAAAACAAATATGATGCTGACCACCTTTAGGATTTTTCTCTAAAAATTTCGTAATAGGCGAATTGTCCCCATAAGGCTGTATCAATTCAACCTGGCCGCTCGGTAGGTTCACAAAGGCATAAGTCACACCTTGCAGTGGCAAATCTTGTGGCTGAGTTATATCAGTCACACCAAATACATCGCGGTACATGGCTATGGCGGCTTCTATATCGGGAACCGCAACGCCAATATGATTTAATGGTCCGAGAAAACTATCATACATATCACTTTACCTTATGCGCTGTAACTTCAACGTGGGTTCTTTTTCCCGTATAGTTCTTCACAAATCTCTTAACTTTAGATCGAAGGCGATCTTCAATTAAATCCTCATCTTTTCGTGCCTTCGGGCTCATACCTTCAAAAACATCTTCGGCTTCGTCAGCAACGCTATCAATCATATCTTCAAGTATCTTACCCTCCCGCCCTTCAGGAAAGCCGGATATACGCACCTCTGGCCCGCTAATGAGACGCCCCTTACTGCTAACAACAAGGCTAACCGACACATGACCAGCATAGGCCATTTTCTTTCTAAGCCTTAGCCCTTCATCATTATCAGCAATTATTGCATGTCCATCTTGATGAAGCCTTCCCGATGGAACGATATCAATTATAGCAGGGCCCTTATCTGATAACATTATCATTTCGCCATTACGCGGCGCGATAGAAAATTTCGGACTCAATGATTTTGCAAGCTTTGCATGCTCAAGCAAATGTCTTCTTTCACCATGCACTGGGACAGCAATTTTTGGCCTTACCCACTTATACATTTGTTTTAGTTCTTCACGGCAAGGATGCCCCGATACATGAATAGGCCGCATTTTTTCTGTTATAATATCAACACCATCATCAGCCAAAGCGTTTTGCAAGGCAAATATACCTTTTTCATTCCCAGGGATAATTTTTGATGAGAAAATAACGACATCGCCTTTATGAAACTTTACTGAGCGGTGCTCACCAGCTGCGATACGTGATAAGGCTGCCCGCGGTTCTCCCTGACTGCCCGTACAAAGGTATAACACATGAGCCGCCGGCATGCTTTGCGCTTCATCTTCACTGAGCAAAGCTCCAATATTTTCGAGCAATCCAATTGATTTTGCTGCTGCCGTCATTCGCCGCATAGAACGACCGACAAGGCAAACGCTGCGGTCATTAGCTTTTGCTGCCATCATGACAGATTCTAACCGCGCCACATTGGAAGCAAAAGACGCAACGGCGACCCCCTTGCCTGCATACTCTCCAATTAACTTGACTAACTCCTCACGGACGCCCTCTTCACTGCCTGCAAAACCGGGTGAGAAAACATTCGTACTGTCACAAATCATGGCCAAAATGCCTTCATCGCCAACAGCTTTTAGGGCCTTGGAGTCAACGGGTTCCCCAATTTGTGGGGCCTCATCAATTTTCCAATCCCCTGTATGCAGGATAGTTCCAAGCTCAGTTCGGATAGCCAAAGCATTAGGCTCTGCGATAGAATGAGTCATTGTGATCATTTCAAAATCAAATGGCCCGAGCGAAAACTTACCCTTAAGCGGCACTTCATGAAGTTCGACGTCATCTAGTAAATCAAATTCTGAAAGGCGGTCTTTGACCAGGTACATTGTGAAAGGTGTTGCATAAACAGGGCATTTTAACTGCGGCCATAATCGCCCCAATGCACCCATGTGATCTTCATGAGCATGCGTTAAAACAATGCCCAGAAGGTTATCTCTATGCTCTACAATAAACTCAATATCTGGCATTATTATTTCAACACCTGGTGTATCAGCACCGCCAAATGTAACGCCTATATCAACAATCACCCATTTTCTGTTATCTGCTGGGCCAAAACCAAATAGATTAAGATTCATCCCAACTTCACCGCACCCTCCTAGCGGCAGAAAAACAAGTTCATTTTTAGGATGGGAGGCCATCTATTTATTTAATCGCCCAATCTCTAAAAGACCATCAATCGTCAGATTGCTGTCGTAATGCTCAATTGTGCGCGATGCACCTTCAAATAATGAAGCTACTCCACCAGTTCCGATAACCGTGAAACTGCGCTTCTCCTCTTCAATTATTCTCTCGACCAAACCATCAATCAATCCAATATAGCCCCAAAATATTCCTGATTGCATGGCTGAGACAGTACTATGCCCGACCACATTTTCAGGCCGCCTTATTTCTATACGAGGCAATTGCGCAGCGGCCTTATGTAAGGCTTTCACAGACAGATTTATCCCAGGAGAAATTATACCCCCTTCAAAATAACCATCCTCAGAAATAACATCAAATGTCGTCGCGGTGCCGCTATCAATAATAATGAGATTACCTTTATATCGCTTCATAGCGCCTAAAGCTGTAACTAATCTGTCAGCTCCAACCTCTTTTGGATTCACATTGCGAATACCAATTCCAATTTTAACGCCCTCTTCTCCGATTATAATCGGATCTACATTTAGATGTCGGCGTGATAAATTGCGCATATTAAATAAAGATTGCGGCACCACAGTCGAAATGACACATTCGGAAATATCCTGAAAACTCAGGTCTTGCATCATCAGCAATTGATGAAACCAAACCGCATATTCATCTGCTGTACGTGTCGCATTTGTGGCGATGCGCCACTCAACAATCCACTCTTTCCCATCATGGATAGCAAAAAGCGTATTTGTATTCCCTGTGTCTATCGCGAGTAACATTTAGGCTCCACCGTCACGAAAGAACACATCTCCAGCGTGAACGTGTCTTATCGTGCCATTCTCAAGCCGAACACGCAACGCTCCATTTTCATCGAGGCTAAGGGCATGACCTGAGAATTTTTCTTTATGCAGATTTACAGTTACCCTTCCTGGAATATTATAGGCACGCGACAGCCAAGCCTCAGATATAGGATCAAACCCTTGGTTTAAAGCTATTTGACGCCAATGATCGAACCGAGCTGCAAGACTGGCAAGCACTGTATCTGGTCCTGAAATAATGGGCTCCGCAACATTAAGTCTGGCAGGATCAATATGTTCTAAAAGATGTGTAGCTGGAAAATCCGTCTGTTGCGGATGAGAAGTCAGATTAATCCCAATACCAATTACAAACCAACCATCTCCACCTTCAAGTAGAATTCCTGATGTTTTTTTGGCATCAACCAATACATCATTGGGCCATTTTAGTTTGATTTTTATTTTGGGGATATAATCTTCAAGACACTCAGCAACTGCCAAAGCTGCAACAAAGCTCATCTGCGCGGCTTCTTGTAATGTCCCTTTATGAGGATACAGGCCTGAGCAATATAAGTTACCGGTTTTAGATATCCATTCTCTGCCGCGTCGACCACGGCCTTTGGTTTGATGATCTGCGCGAACCCATAATGGGCCTTTTTCACCTGTCTTTGCTAAACGCTTTGCTTCCGCATTTGTAGAATCGACCTGATCTAGAGTTACAAATTTCAATTTAGAATAAGCTTGCAGCCGCTTGCGCAATAATACCTTGAGAGCGAACGGCTAAAAATGGCAAAAGAAAGAGAGGAAAAACTAAGAGAACAGAAATTGTCGATAATCCTCGAAGCGTCTTAGGCGCTTGTACAAATTCATTTTCAGCTTCCTCAAACCACATCGTCTTGATGAGACGTAGATAGTAAAAAGCACCGATAACTGAGGCGATTAACGCTAAGACAACAAGCCATGTTAAGCCGGTTTCCATTGCCGGAAGGAAGGCGAATAATTTCCCAAAGAAACCTAAGAGCGGGGGTATACCCATGACCGAAAACATGAACATGCTGAGGATTATTGCCAATGATTTATTCGATTTAGAGAGGCCAGCGAGATCTGAGATTTGCTCGACCATGCCATTTCTAATTCGCATCTGTAAAATACAGGCGAATATTCCAATGACCGTTATTACGTAAATACTCATAAATATGAGCATCCCTTTAACACCTGCCATGGTTCCTGCAGCTAGAGGAACTAATGCATACCCCATATTGGCAATAGAGGAATAAGCCATGAGGCGCTTAATATTTGTTTGAGCCAAGGCCCCTATAGCCCCAACAAACATTGAGAGTACGGCTAGAACGATAATCACCTGCTGCCACTGCGTAATAATATCTCCAAACGGTCCAATCACAAGACGGGCGATAAGAGCCATAGCCGCAAATTTTGGCGCAGCCGCAAAGAATCCTGTGACGGGCGTAGGCGAGCCTTCATAAACGTCTGGCGTCCACATATGAAACGGCGCCGCAGAAATTTTAAACGCAAGGCCGCACAATAAGAAAACCATACCTGCAATTATACCCGGCGTCGTTCCTGCTGAAACGACTTCAGCAATTCTTCCGAATTCCAAAGACCCCGTGAAACCATAAATCAATGACGATCCGTAAAGCAGAAGGCCTGATGATATCGCGCCGAGCACAAAATACTTCAAGCCAGCCTCTGATGCCCGCAGGCTATCACGATTAAACGCAGCCATAACGTAGAGGGCCAAAGACTGTAACTCAATCCCGATATAAAGGGACAACAAACTATTGGCAGACACCATGATGGACATGCCTAAGACAGCGTAGAGCACAAGAACAGAATACTCATATCGGTCCAATTTTTCAGTTTGGAAGTAAGACTTCGAAAACATCAAAGCCGCCGCCGCAGATAAGCCGAGGAACATATTTACATAGTGACTGAAATTATTGACAAGCAATGCGCCTTTAAACGCTTCCCCTGAAGGTTGTCCGAGAATAAGGCCTATAAAGGCAAAAAGAACAAGCAGCCCAACAGCAATATACCGCACAAGAATAGAACGATCTTTGTCTTTAGAGACACCAAAGCCTAACAATAAAGAAGCCGTTACAGCCAATAGGAGTTGAGGCGCAAATAATGAAATCGTTTGCAACATGGCTACTGCCCTCCTGTTGCGGCAGAAAAATCAGCTATCAAGCTCTCTACGGACGCCGAGGTTATATCGGTGATAAGGGCTGGATAAACACCTAATACGATTGTCATGATGGCCAGCGGCGCAAGAACAACCCATTCTCTGCGAGTCATATCCGCAATCCCTTCCAGTTTTTCATTTGTTTGCTCTCCAAATATAACTTCTCGGTATAAGTGAAGCGCGTACATAGCGGATAAGATCATACCCAAAGCAGCACCAGCCGCTATCCATGGAGTAACTTGATAGGCCCCTATCATCGTCAAAATTTCGCCCACAAAACCAGACGTTCCCGGCAAACCGACATTAGCCATCGTGAAGAGCATGAAAAACGCTGCATAAACGGGCATATGTTTTACCAGCCCGCCATAGAATGAAATTTCACGCGTATGCATACGGTCATAAATCACTCCGACGCAAAAGAATAACGCGCCTGAGATAACCCCATGAGACAACATCTGATAGATGCCGCCCTGAATACCTTGCATATTAAACGTGAAAATTCCCATGGTCACAAATCCCATATGGGCCACCGAAGAATAGGCGATGAGTTTCTTCATGTCATTCTGGCGATAAGCCACAAGCGATGTGTAAATGATAGCAATGACTGACATCCAGAAAATAATCGGCGCGAGCTCTAATGATGCATTCGGAAACATAGGAAGTGAAAAACGGAGGAAGCCATACCCCCCCAATTTAAGCAAGATACCCGCCAGAATAACCGACCCCGCTGTTGGCGCTTCAACGTGAGCATCAGGTAGCCATGTATGAACTGGCCACATCGGCATTTTGACGGCGAAACTGGCAAAGAAGGCGAGCCATAAGCATGTCTGCGCGCCGCCAGGTATTTCCAGCTCGTTCATTAGAACCCGCATATCTGTCGTAGGAGACCCTAGCTGTTGGCCACTAAAGTTATAAATCCATAAAATAGCTGCTAACATCAACACGGAGCCTAGAAGCGTATAGAGGAAGAATTTATAACTCGCATAAACACGGTTCTTTCCACCCCAAACACCGATAATAATAAACATCGGGATAAGGACTGCTTCGAAGAACAAGTAGAATAATATCAAATCAAGCGAGACAAAAACGCCAATCATCAAGGTTTCTAGAATTAGAAACGCGACCATATATTCCAGCATCCTTGATTTTATCGATCGCTCGCTCGCAATTATACAAAGCGGTGTCAAAAATGCTGTTAAAAGAATAAATAGAATTGAAATTCCATCGACTCCAACGCGGTATTCAATACCGCCCCCAAGCCATGGTGTTTCTTGAACAAATTGAAAGCCTGATTTGGCACTATCAAATTCAAATGTGAGCAAGAGCGATAGCAAGAACACAGCACCGGATACCACTAGCGCAACGCGGGGAGCATTTTTATCAAGTTGTTCACGGCCAGCCTCTCCGCCGAATTTAGCCGCGCCAGCTAAAATTAATGCGCCAAAGAGTGGGATGAATGTGATCAAAGACAAAATGGGAATGCTGTCAAAAAACATATCAGCCTCCCACCGTGCGGAATACTAAGGCAATGATTACTGCAACACCCAAGAGCATAACGAAAGCATAATGGAACAAGTAACCTGTTTGTAATTTCGATAGGCGCTTAGCGGCACCAGCCGTAAAAGCAGCAACCCCGTTAGGTCCTAAACCATCAATGATTTTTTGATCGCCAACCTTCCAGAATAAATCCCCTAGAGCTCTTGCACCTCGAACGATAGTCGCATCATAAATTTCATCAATGTACCATTTATTCAGCAAGAAATTATAGAGAGGCCCTCCGCCCGTTTCTTCTATCGTCTTAATGTGTTTCTCAGCCCCTTGCCCGCGCATATACATGACATAAGCCGTGATGAAGCCAATAGCCGAAACGAATAGCGGTGAGAGAAGAACCCACCATGGATATCCGTGATAGGTATTAAATAACCACCCAAAAGGACCACCATGTTTAACGTTACCATAGGTCGCGTCACTCGCATGAGTTGTTTCAGCAGCAGCGTAAAGGCTCTCAGAGGCTAAGGCTGCATGATGTTCTCCCGCATGAACAGGGAGGGCACTGTGCCAGAAGTCACCCGCATTACCCATGAATTTAGAATAGAATATAGTTCCTGCAAAAACAGCGCCGAAACTCAACAGACCAAGCGGTACAAGCATAGACATCGGGCTTTCATGGGCATGTTCATAGGTATGATGATCGCCGCGATATTTACCGTGGAACGTCATAAAAATTAAACGCCAGCTATAAAAACTTGTCATCAACGCCGCGACCAGACCAACCCAAAATGCAAATGCGCCCGCATTAGACCCTATCGTTCCCGCAGTGTATGCCGCTTCAATAATCGCATCTTTTGAAAAGAACCCAGCAAAGCCAATTGGCGTTCCTGGTATACCTATACCAGTAATGGCGAGCGTACCGATAATCATAGCTATGTAGGTCAGAGGGACTTTCTTTCGAATGCCGCCCATTTTACGCATATCCTGTTCATGATGCAGGGCGTGAATAACCGAGCCTGCACATAAGAATAACAAGGCTTTAAAAAACGCATGGGTAAAGAGATGGAACATCGCCGCGCTATATGCCCCTACACCTGCGGCAAAGAACATATAGCCTAGCTGACTACAAGTCGAATAGGCGATAACGCGTTTAATATCATTTTGGACCAAAGCAACTGTTGCGGCGAAGAAGGCTGTGAAAGCTCCAATAACGGTTATGAATCCTGATGTAATAGGTGCAGCTTCATAAATAGCTGAAGCGCGGCAGACCAAGAAAACCCCCGCTGTCACCATTGTCGCCGCATGGATAAGGGCTGATACAGGCGTTGGCCCTTCCATCGCATCTGGTAGCCAAACATGGAGAACAAATTGCGCGGATTTCCCCATGGCTCCGATAAAGAGAAGCGCTGCAATTAATTCAATCGCGTTAAATTCCATGCCCAAGAAAGGTAGTTTCCTATCACTATTTTCCGCTATGGCTCCGAACACCGTATCAAATTCAACTGATCCAAAAACTAAGAAAATCGTCATTACGCCAAGCGCGAGACCTACATCCCCGACACGGTTGGTGACAAAGGCTTTAATTGCAGCCGCGTTAGCAGACGGTTTTTTATAATAATACCCAATCAAAAGGTACGAGGCGAGGCCAACCCCTTCCCATCCGAAGAACATTTGAATGAAGTTATTAGACGTCACCAACATCAACATCGCGAAGGTAAAGAGCGATAAATAGGCGAAGAAACGCGGTTTATACTTATCATCGCTCATATAGCCCCAGCTATAGAGATGAACCAGTGCGGATACCGAATTAACAACCACCAACATAACGGCTGTCAGCGTATCTATTTTGAAAGCCCAATTAGCCTTTACACCGCCAACATCCAGCCAACGCAGGACTTTTACATTCGTCCCTTCATGACCAATGCCAACTTTAATAAGCGCATACCAAGAGAGAATAGCAGAAAGGAATAAAACGCCAGTTGTTAAAACCAAGCTGGCTTTTTCATTTAGCATTTGCCGTCCAAAGCGCGTACCGCCAAGGCCAGCAATTATTGCGGCCATAAGCGGCGCAAAAACTATGACATGATACAACACAGCCCTAGCCCTTCATCAAATCAATGTTTTCAACGGCGATATTTCCGCGGTTTCGGAAATAGACAACGAGAATTGCGAGACCAACTGCAGCCTCTGCCGCCGCAACCGTCAGAATAAACAATGCAAAGACCTGCCCAGCCATAGGATTATTACCCGCGCCTTCCGCCATATGAGTCGAGAAGGCAACGAAATTGATATTTACAGCTAAGAGAATAAGTTCGACGCACATTAAAATAATGATGACATTTTTCCTATTCACGAAAATCCCAAAGACGCCGATTGTAAAAAGAACAGCGGCGACAACCAGATAATGTGAGAGACCGATAACCATTAGCCAATCCCCTGTCCTGGCTCAATGTCGATATGCTCAACCCCTGTTTCGCGAGTCCGTGCATTTTGTTCTAGAATGTTTTGTTTGCGAACGCCGTCTCTCTCACGAAGAGTCAAAACAACGGCACCTATAAGCGCAACCAATAAAATAAGACCTGCCGCTTCAAACATCCCTGCATATTCTGTGTAAAGAACTTCACCAAAAGCTTCGAGGTTTGACGTATTTGGGTCACGTTCGGCAACAGTTGTTGTTGTGCCAGTGTAATAAGCTGCGCCCACAAGGAACATCTCTATAAATAAAACAAAAGCAACTAGCCCACCAACCGGTAAATATTGCAAAAAGCCCTGCTTTAACTCTACGAAATCTACATCAAGCATCATGACCACGAAGAGGAACAGCACTGCAACCGCGCCGACGTAAACCATCACAATCAAAAGCGCTAAAAACTCAGCGCCCATGAGGATAAATAATCCAGCTGCGCTAAAGAACGTCAAGATAAGATACATCACAGAATGAACTGGGTTTTTACTAGCCACAACCATGAACGCGGCGGCAACTGCCACTGCGGCAAGCAAGTAAAATGAAATGGCGACTAGCACGGTTCAGTATTCCTCTTCTTACGCATCGCTCTAGCGATACGGCGCGTCCAAAGCTAAGTTTTTGGCAATTAAAGACTCCCACCGATCGCCATTAGCGAGGAGTTTGTCTTTGTCATAATAAAGTTCTTCGCGAGTCTCTGTTGCAAATTCGTAATTCGGGCCTTCAACAATCGCGTCAACGGGACAGGCCTCTTGGCAAAGGCCGCAATAAATACATTTGACCATATCAATGTCATAACGAGACGTTCGGCGTGACCCATCTGGGCGAGGTTCAGCTTCAATCGTGATAGCTTGTGCGGGGCAAATGGCTTCACATAACTTACAGGCAATGCAGCGTTCTTCTCCAGAGGGATAACGACGCAGAGCATGTTCGCCTCGAAAACGCGGCGATATAGGGCCTTTTTCGAAGGGGTAATTAATTGTTATTTTCGGACGGAAGAAATATTTCATCGCCAGCCAAAAGGCAGAAACGAATTCAAGGAGAAAAATTCCGCGAATAGCTTGTTTGATGCGTGTTATCATAATTTGTCTCCAAAAAAGACAACCCAGCTAGACACAAAAATCACCGCAGCAATCGAGATAGGTAGGAATACTTTCCAGCCTAAACGCATTAATTGATCATAACGATAACGCGGGACGATAGCCTTCACCATGGCAAATAAGAAAAACATGAAGAGGCATTTAATAAAGAACCAAAAGACTGGTGGAATAAATTGAATGCCAATATCAATGGGAGCGTGCCAGCCGCCTAAAAATAAAATCGTAAACATGGCACACATCAAGGTCATGTTCAGATACTCACCAAACATAAAGAGAAGATACGGCGTCGAGGAATATTCGACCATGAAACCAGCAACGAGTTCTGATTCAGCTTCTGGCAAATCAAACGGTGGACGGTTCGTCTCAGCAAGCGCGGAAATAAAGAACATAACGCCCATAAAGAACATAATTGGGAACAAAATAAGAGACATGGGCTTGGAAAAATCGAGCATAAACATATGCCATTGCCAAAATCCACCCGCTTGCGCGTTTACAATTTCACTTAAGTTCATAGATCCTGTTAGGAAAATGACTGTCAAAATGATAAATCCGATTGAAACTTCGTAGGAAATCATCTGAGCGGTTGATCTTAGCGCACCCATAAAGGGATACTTCGAGTTCGAAGCCCATCCCCCTATGATAATTCCGTAAACTCCAAGGGATGATATAGCTAGAACATAAAGAATACCCACATTGACATTGGACATAACCCATCCGGGCGCAATAGGGACAACCGCCCACGCCAAAAACGCCATAACAAGCGTTATGATAGGCGCTAAAATATAAAGGCCTTTATCAGAGCCAGACGGGACAACAATTTCTTTGAAAACAAATTTCAAAAGGTCAGCAAAGGATTGAAGCAAACCAAAAGGCCCTACGACATTAGGGCCACGGCGCATCTGTACGGCCGCCCAGACTTTGCGATCCATAAGGATCAAAAAAGCCAGAAGAACAGATAGAATAAGAACAAAACCGACGACTTGTAAGAATTTCAATCCAAACCAAGCGGCAGGCGTTAAATCCGTCCAAAATTGTAGGAACTGAGCCAACATTATTCTGCTGCCTCTTTAACAATATCATCATTAAGAGCGGAACACTCAGCCATAACATTTGACGCCCTTGCAATCGGGTTCGTCATATAAAAATCAATGTCTGAATTTTTAAACGCAGCTGAGGACATATTCCCAGCCTCGCCTATTTGCGCAACGTCAAACTTTGCCGCGCCTTGCGCGCCAGGGGCATAACCAAGGCTTGCAAAGCTCGGATGATCTTCAAATAATTTTTCTCGTATTTGCCCGATACTGTTATAAGGCAACTCTCTATCTAGGTGCCCCGATAGCGCGCGAATTATCGCCCAACCATCTTTGGCTTCACCTTTGGGCGCAACAGCCCGCACACCCATTTGAACCCGGCCCTCTAGATTGACATAAAGCCCGTCTTTTTCTGTATAAGCGGCGCTTGGCAGGATAATATCCGCCACATGCGCGCCCGCATCACCATGACTTCCCTGATAGATCACGAAAGCATTTTTCAGTTTGGAGGTATCAAGCTCATCCGCCCCGAGTAAATAAACTGTTTTAACTGCGTCTTGCTGAGCGGCATCAAGAATTTCATGCGTTGTAAGACCATCTTGAGCAGGTGTGAAGCCCATATCAAGACCACCGACACGGGCTGCCGCATTATGAAGAATATTAAATCCGTTCCAACCTTCACGGATTGCGCCAACTTCAGCCGCAAGCTTACCAACCACTCTTAATATCTGCGCGCTATCTTTACGTCCTAAGGCCCCTGACCCGATAATAATGGCAGGGTTTTTGGCTGATTTAAGCTTTTTCGCAAAGCCTTTAGTCTCTTTGATAAGAGCCTGAATATCTGCAGGGCTTGTCCCGATATGGTCGTATTCATAAGTGAAATCATCTGCTTCACCGATCACGCCAATATCCATGCCTCCGGCTATCCACGCTTTACGTAAACGCGTATTCACCAATGGGGCTTCGAGACGGGGGTTAGACCCAATAATGAGTACCGCGTCAGCAGATTCAATACCATCAATCGTTGAGTTAAACAGATAGGATTGGCGAGCGCCGCCTAGCTTTGAGCCATCTTGGCGACAATCAATGTTTTTAACCCCAAGATTATTCATTAAATCCATCAAGGCTTTCATGGACTCTGCGTCGCAAAGATCACCTGCAATAGCCGCAATTTCTTGTGGATCACCTTTGAGTTTTTCAGCCACTAAAGCCAGAGCTTCGTCCCATCCTGCGGCACGGAGTTTTCCGTTTTCGCGGATAAAGGGTTTATCAAGTCGCTGACGGGCCAAGCCGTCCCACACAAAGCGGGTTTTGTCTGAAATCCATTCTTCATTTACCGCATCATTAACAACAGGCATAATTCTCAGAACAGCTCCGCCGCGGCTATCAATGCGGATATTCGAGCCAACAGCGTCCATCACGTCGATAGACTCTACTTTATCAAGCTCCCAGGGCCGCGCGTTAAATGCGTAGGGCTTAGATGTGAGCGCACCAACAGGACAAAGGTCAATCACATTGCCGGACAACTCAGATGTCAAAGATTGCTCAAGATATGTCGTGATTTCGGCATCTTCACCCCGCGAAGCTAGACCAATCTCCTCTACGCCAGCGACTTCGGTAATGAACCTCACGCAGCGTGTACATTGGATGCAGCGCGTCATGACCGTATTGACTAGAGGCCCCATAAACTTATCATCCACGGCACGTTTATTTTCTTCAAAGCGCGAGCCGTCACGACCATAGGCCATGGCTTGGTCTTGGAGGTCACATTCTCCGCCCTGATCACAAATCGGGCAATCGAGCGGATGATTGATGAGTAAGAACTCCATCACACCTTCACGGGCTTTTTTTACGGTTTCTGAATTTGTCCGAATATTAGCTGGTGTACCGTCACGGTTCGGACGCAAGTCTTTGACTTGAAGCGCACAAGAGGCCTGAGGCTTAGGCGCGCCGACCCATTCGACAAGGCACATACGGCAGTTACCTGCCACGGAAAGACGCTCATGATAACAGAAACGCGGAATTTCCGCCCCAGCTGCCTCTTCGCAAGCCTGCATGACGGTATAATTCCCCGGCACTTCATATTCAGTGCCATCAATATTGATTTTGCGTAGATCAGACATCTATTCAGCCGCCTCAATCATTGGAATAAAAACGGGTTTACCCGCACGGTAATTATCGATGCGCTCTTCAATCTCGTGACGGAAGTGACGGATGAGACCTTGTATCGGCCAAGCCGCCGCGTCACCAAGCGCGCAAATGGTGTGACCTTCGACTTGTTTCGTCACAGCCAGTAACATATCTATTTCTTCCGTTCGAGCTTCGCCGCGTACCATGCGCTCCATAACGCGCCACATCCAGCCAGTGCCTTCACGGCAAGGCGTACATTGCCCGCAACTTTCATGTTTGTAGAAATAAGACAGCCTTGCGATGGCTTTGACCACATCCGTTGATTTATCCATGACGATAACCGCCGCTGTTCCGAGGCCAGATTTGTGTTCCCGCAAGGCATCAAAATCCATCAAGACTGTATCGCATATCTCTTTGGGAAGGAGCGGAACAGAAGACCCGCCCGGAATCACACATTTAAGGTTATCCCAACCGCCGCGAATACCGCCAGCATACGTCTCAATCAGCGTTTTCATAGGGATAGAGAGTGCTTCTTCGATATTGCAGGGCTTATTGACGTGGCCTGAGATAGAGAAAACTTTGGTGCCTTTATTATTGTCACGTCCGAATGACGTGAACCACTCTGCCCCGCGGCGTAAAATCGTCGGTACAACCGCAATAGACTCCACATTATTCACTGTTGTTGGGCAGCCATAAAGTCCAGCCCCCGCTGGGAATGGAGGCTTCAAACGAGGTTGGCCTTTTTTCCCTTCAAGAGATTCCAGAAGAGCTGTCTCTTCGCCGCAAATATAAGCCCCTGCCCCGTAATGCATGTAAATATCAAAATCCCAACCCGATCCACAGGCGTTCTTGCCGACAAGACCCGCAGCATAAGCTTCATCAATCGCTTTTTGAAGACGATTACGTTCAAGAATATATTCGCCTCGCACATAGATATAGCAGGCATGAGCTTGCATCGCGAAAGACGCCACAAGACAGCCCTCGACAAGCAGATGAGGATCATGACGTAGTATATCTCTGTCTTTACAGGACCCGGGCTCGGATTCATCTGCATTGACGACTAAATAATGCGGACGATTACCAACTTCTTTGGGCATGAATGACCATTTAAGACCAGTTGGGAAGCCCGCCCCGCCGCGACCGCGCAGGCCAGAGGCTTTAACCTGATCAATAATCCAGTCTTTACCTTGCTCAAGCATCGCGGCAGTACCAACCCATGCACCGCGAGTTTTAGCCCCGTCCAGACCTTCATCTTGAAGACCGTAGAGGTTTGTAAAAATTCTGTCTTTATCTTGGAGAAGTTGAGCCATTATGCTTTCACCTTCTTCGCGTTTTTGGGCTTCATTTTGCGAGGCGCGCCGCCTTTAGCCAGTACTTTAGCCTGCTTCACCCATTCATCACGTTTGATACGCCCCGGAAATGAATCGATAACACCTTCAACCATCTTAATATCCGCTGCTTTCCAAGCCCCGATTTGCTTGTAATAATAAATGCCTTTGGAATTGAGATCACCTTCAAATTTCGGCCCTATCCCTTTGATTTTTTTCAAATCGTCCGGCGCACCATCGGTTGGTCCGTCTGTATAAAGTACTTTAGGCTTAGCTGTCGGCTTAGGCATTTTAGGTTTGTTTTTACGTCCAGCAATCGTGGCGCGCGACCCTTTAGGATCATCAGCATGACGTGTAATCTTAGCTTTTTTCCCAGCATTAGGGAGTTTCGTTGGTGTTTTCGTTTTATTATAAAGCCCTTTAGTGTTTAGCACCATAGCTCCACCTTCAGGCTCAGATGTGTGGCGATTATTTTGCGGCCCCGCTTTGGGGGTTTTACCTGCAACCAAATCATCAAGCACAGCTTCAAGGCTTTCAGCTGTCAAATCTTCGTAATAATGATCCCCATCCGCGTTCGAAATTTGAACCATCGGGGCATTTGCGCAAGAGCCCAAGCATTCAACTTCAAGCCATGAGAGTTTTCCATCGGCTGAAATGGACCGTTGCGGACCGATTTTACGTTTAAGCATCGCAATTAGATCATCCGATCCTCGCAGCCAACAGGGCGTGGTCCCGCAAAGCTGCACATAATGCGTGCCAACAGGTTCCAGATTAAACATGGTATAGAATGTGGCGACCTCATAAACGCGAATATAGGCCATATCGAGCATATCGCCGAGCGTACGAAGCGCCAGTTCAGGAAGCCAACCTCCATTATCCTTTTGGGCAATCCAAAGCGCCGGAATAAGGGCCGAACGTTGACGTCCTTTCGGGTATTTCTTCACCCAGCCAGAAATTTCTTTTTTAGCGGAGGCGCTTAGAGAAAATTCTTCAGGCTGTCTTATAGCGAGACGGCGGGCACTCATCGGTCAATCTCCCCGAAAACGATATCGAGTGAGCCGAGAATAGCCGATACATCCGCCAGCATATGACCTTTATTAAGGTAATCCATGGCCGCCAAATGCGGAAAACCTGGCGCGCGGATATGACAACGGTAAGGCTTGTTCGTTCCATCAGACACCAGATAAACACCAAATTCGCCCTTTGGTGCTTCGACACAAGTATAAACCTCACCCGCCGGAACATGAAAGCCTTCGGTATAGAGTTTAAAGTGATGAATAAGCGCTTCCATGCTTTGCTTCATTTCTGAGCGTCGCGGCGGCGTAACTTTATTGTTCTCGCTCATAACAGGGCCTTCGGGCATCATTTCAAGGCACTGCTTCATAATCTTGCAACTCTCATACATTTCATCGACGCGGCAAAGGTAGCGATCATAACAATCACCGTTTTTACCCAGCGTAATTTTGAAATCGAGTTCGGAATAAACTTCATAAGGCTGATTACGGCGCAAATCCCATGGAATGCCTGAGCCGCGCACCATGACGCCGCTAAAGCCCCAATCATAACAATCTTGCTGACTCACTATGCCAATATTGACATTGCGTTGTTTGAAAATACGGTTTTCTGTCAGCAAGGTCTCGATATCTTTGAGTTTTTGTGGAAACTGATCACACCAGTTGAGCATATCGTTGATCAAAGCTGGCGGTAGGTCTTGATGAACGCCGCCAGGACGGAAATACATGGCATGCATGCGCGAGCCGCAAGCCCGCTCATAAAACACCATGAGCTTTTCACGCTCTTCAAAACCCCAAACAGGCGGCGTCAACGCGCCGACATCCATGGCCTGTGTGGTCACATTAAGCATATGACTAAGAATACGGCCAATTTCCGAATAGAGCACGCGAATGAACTGCGCGCGGCGCGGCACCTCAATGCCCATTAATTTTTCAATAGCCAAGCAGAACGCATGCTCTTGGTTCATCGGCGCGACATAATCGAGACGGTCAAAATACGGGATAGCTTGGAGATACGTCTTATGCTCGATTAGCTTTTCTGTCCCGCGGTGCAAAAGACCAATATGCGGGTCAACACGTTCAACAATCTCACCCTCAAGTTCGAGAACAAGGCGAAGCACACCATGCGCCGCAGGATGCTGCGGGCCAAAGTTAATGGTGAAGTTACGGTCATCGCCTTCAAGAACTGCTTCAGTGGTAGCCATTATTCTGCCGCCTGTCCCTTCTCATCACCTGGGAGAATATATTTCGCACCTTCCCACGGAGACATGAAATCGAAGCTACGATATTCTTGCGGCAAGTTTACAGGTTCATAGACAACGGATTTGCGCTCTTCATCATAGCGCACTTCAACGAAGCCAGAGAGCGGGAAATCTTTGCGGAGCGGATAGCCCTCAAAACCATAATCCGTGAGAATACGGCGTAAATCAGGATGCTCATCAAAAAGAATGCCGTACATATCAAAAGCTTCGCGCTCATACCAATTGGCATTCGGAAAGAGCGATGTGACGCTGTGCACTGGCACTGTTTCATCCGTCGAAACTTTGATACGAATGCGCGTATTATGCGCCATAGATAGCATATGATAAACCACATCAAAACGGCGTTCACGGCTAGGGTAATCAACACCGCAAATATCAATCAGGCTTGAGAATTTACAAATTGGATCATCACGTAAAAAACTAATCACGGTCGTGATTTCAGCACGACGCGCCTCTATCGTGAGCTCACCATTCTCTATTGAAGCTGCATTAACAGCATCGGCTAGCTGCGTTTTGATATGGTCCTTCAGGTCTTCCATAGCTTATCGCTCGATAGTCCCTTCACGGCGGATTTTCTTTTGCAATTGTAAAATACCATACACCAAAGCTTCTGCGGTTGGCGGACAGCCCGGCACGTAAACATCAACTGGTACGATTCGGTCACACCCTCGCACCACTGCATAGGAATAGTGATAATAGCCGCCACCATTGGCACATGAGCCCATTGAAATCACATAGCGCGGATTAGGCATTTGATCGTAAACCTTCCGCAATGCGGGTGCCATTTTATTGGTCAATGTTCCCGCAACAATCATAACATCAGACTGTCTGGGGGAAGCCCTTGGCGCAAAACCAAACCGCTCAAGATCATAACGCGGCATAGACGCCTGCATCATCTCTACAGCACAGCAGGCCAGACCGAATGTCATCCACATCAAGCTGCCTGTACGGGCCCAAGTAATTAAGTCATCAGAAGCGGCTGTGATAAAGCCTTTATCTGCCAATTGATCAGACAGACCATCAAAATAAGGGTCATGTTTTTTAGGGTCGTAAGCTGGGGCGCCAATGTCGCGCGCGGCAGTTCCTGCTGGCTTAATGATAGAGCTCATCCCCCTACTCCCAATCCAGCGCGCCGCGTTTCCACGCATAAACCAAACCTGCAATAAGCTCTAAAAGGAAGAGCATTACAACAAACCAGCCCCAAAAGCCAACTTTGTCGAGCGAAACCGCGTAGGGGAAAAGAAAAGCCACTTCGAGGTCGAATATTATGAATAGAATAGCGACGAGGTAGAAACGGACGTCAAATTTCATGCGAGAATCATCAAAGGCATTAAAGCCACACTCATATGTGGAGAGCTTCTCAGTATCACCCTCTTTCGGGGCAATAATGGCCGGAACAACCAGTAGAGCAAGGCTAAATGCCGTGGCTATTCCTAACAGGATAACTATTGGCAGGTAATTGAGCAAAAACTCAGACATTAAGACTCTTTTTCCACTTCTAACGAGCTTGTGCATTTTTCGTCAAAAAACTGCCCAAGACTCACGATAATGCGTCCACAATCGCGCCGGAACCTAGTCATCTGCCCCCATGATTGCAACGCCTATCTTTGATAAAATTACAACTAATTCACAAAGGTCGCACCTGACCAAAACCTAGGTTATATCCGGCTCACCTGGCCAAATGACAATACGTGTGATTTGCTCTTCCTCAGATACGAATATTTCACTCGTTACGGCGTCTTGGACACTCATACCAACATCATGAATAGTTTGCCGTGATCCACTGACTAGATGATGGTAATCTGGTAGGTCTTTCCCTTCTGAGATCAATCGATAAGCGCATGTACGAGGCATCCACTTAAGCGTAGCCACATTATTGGGCGTTAACGTCACACAATCAGGGACTTTTTGGCTTCGATTGGTATAATCTGTACACTGGCACGTCTGGGGATCGAAAAGCTTACACGCGACATCTGTAATGTAAATCGCGGCAGTTTCTTCATCTTCTAAACGGATACAGCAGCACTTCCCACAGCTATCACAAAGGCTTTCCCACTCAGATGGGCTCATTTCTGCCATATTTTTGGCTTTCCAGAACGGAAGATTTGTTTTGCTCGACATGAGAAGCCCATATACAATGATGGACGACATGCCAACATACCGTGCCGATATCGATGTCGCGAATGACAACCAAACCCGCCGAAAGCGCAATATAGTGCTTGTAGTTTTGGCTGCGTTAATCCTTATCGTAACATTTGGTTACTTTCAAACCCGCTATTATCTTATGAACGGCTTGCCAAATTTACCTGATAAAACAACGATGTGGGAGATGAACCTCGAGCCAAACTTAACCCTCCTTGATAAAGACGGAGAAATTATTGGCCATCGCGGGCCCTATCTGGGCGAACCTATGAAACTAAGCGACATGCCCGATTATGTGGCTAATGCATTTCTCGCCATCGAAGATGAACGATTCTACGAACATCAAGGAATCGATAACAAAGCCATTTTGCGGGCTATGATTGAGAATACGAAATCTGGCAGTAAGGGCCAAGGAGGGTCTACCCTAACACAACAACTCGTAAAGAACATGGTTTTAACGCCTGAGAAGACCTATCGTAGAAAATTTCAGGAAATGTGGCTTGCCCGTGAAATGGAGCAACGGCTCACAAAACCAGAAATTTTAGAACTCTATCTGAACCGCATTCCTTTAGGTCCCCGCATTTTTGGCGTAGAAGCGGCGTCGCAAAAATATTTCGAAAAATCAGCAAGAAATCTTACATTATCAGAAGCTGCGCTTTTAGCAGGTTTGCCCAAAGCCCCTTCTCGATATGATCCGACGGTAAATTATGATGGAGCTCTTAGCCGGTCTACGCTCGTCCTACAGCGTATGGCCGAAAACAATATGATCTCTTTTGAGGTTATGAGCGCCGCAGAAAAGTCACCTCCAACAATTTCTACAAATGAAGAAACTCTCATCGAAGCAGAACAAATAGGGCATGCTTTTGATTTCATAGCTGAAAAAGCCCAAGGGCTAGTTGGAAGTCAGCATAAAGATCTGGTAATCAAAACAACGCTCGACATTAAACTCCAAAAGAAAGCTAATGCCGTCATAAAAAAAGTACTCGACCGGAACGAAAAGTCAAAAAAAGTAACTGAAGGTTCACTCGTTTCAATTGAAACACAAACTGGCGCGGTAAGAGCTATTATAGGCGGACGGGATTATAAAAAATCAAAATTTAACCGCGCGACCCAAGCGAAACGTCAACCTGGGAGTTCATTCAAATCATTTGTCTATGCGGCTGCACTTGAAGATGGGTTTACTCCAGGAACCATAAGAATAGATCAGCCAACCGAAATTGCAGGATGGGCCCCCGAAAACTATACGAAACGTTACAGAGGGCCAATGTCCATTCGAGAAGCTTTAAAATTATCGATAAACACAATAGCTGCGCAAGTTGGCGCGGAGATTGGCCCATCTAGAGTAGCAGCGCTCGCCAATCGTTTTGGCATAACAACCGAGATGAGACCAGAATATTCCATTTCTTTAGGGTCCTCTGAGGTGACACTTTATGATCTGACAGGGGCTTATACTGTATTTGCCAATGAAGGCAGCAAGTACGAACCTTACATTATTGAAGCTATATCGAATACGGCAAAAACGCCACTTTACACACGACGCCAGACATCGCCATCACGCGTTTACCCCGTACCATATGCTCGGCAAATGACGTCGATATTAAGAGATGTTATTGATAGCGGAACAGGACATGGCGCTCAACTTGGGTCGCGACAAGCCGCTGGTAAAACAGGAACATCCCAAGATTACAGAGATGCTTGGTTTATTGGATTTACAGCACATTACACAACAGGTGTTTGGTTGGGTAATGACGATAATGCGCCAATGAGAAAGATAACAGGCGGCCTCTTACCCGTTGACGCATGGAAAGATTACATGCGCACGGCTCATAAAGGTCTTAAGTTACGACCTCTAAGCGCTCCTGACCCTCAAGTGAATGACCCGGTTATTCTTAACCAAATAGCCTTTTATGATAACCTTGTTTCAGCCTTTACAGCCGAGCGTGATGTCGCAAGCGGAGCTACTGCGCCAAGTGGCGGCCCAAGAAGCGCCGGTAGATAATCTGAAAACAATAAAATTTAACCCTTTTTAAACCATAAAATAGCAAATCTTCATCAATGAATGAGGGATTGTAATGTTCAGACTAATCAAACCATTTTGTATATTGGGGGTTTTAGGCCTGTCAGCTTGTGCTTCCGTCACTGATAATATTCCAACTGTTAAAATAGAGCGTAAAAAGCCTAAAGTTATAAAAACTACGCAAGCAAATTACACTACGCCTAAAGTTCATAAAGCCGAAGCCGCTTTGGTGTGTGAAAATGATAATATGCGGGCGCGCTCCACAGATAGAAATTTAAAAAATGATACAGCCCGCGTTTTAGTTTTAGAAGAAGGTGGACGGTCATCCAATATTATCGCTGATGTTGAAGTTAACTGCCGAGATTATTTTCAATCTGCGAGACCGCATACAATCCAAAGTCGATCAGCCTTAACGACAACTCAAAACTCGCCAAATACGGTTTATGTCTCTCCACAAAGCCAAACGGCTAACTATACGCAATCAGCCCCACAGCCCGTTATTAATGCTGCTACGCCCCCTCAAAAGATACAACAGCCACAAGTCATCAAAGCATCCTCAAATATCCAAGCAGCAGATGGATATTATTACTCCATAAAAAAAGGCGATACACTCTACCGTATCGCCAAAGACAATTGTTCATCTGTTATGGATATATCAGCGCTTAATGGGATATATGATCCCACTAAAATCGAAGTTCATCAAATTATTCGATTACCTGCAAAAAAGTGTAACGCTAGAAATTAAGCGTTAAACAGCTTTTAAGCGTCCGCGACCATCATCTTTCTTGTTTGAATTCTTCGCAGAACCTGCACTCTCGCTTTTTGTTCGGGCCAATGGGCTGGACGACCTTGCAGCTTCAGCCGCAATCATGCTTTGCCCAATACTAACACCACCAATAGCCGCATAACGTTCTAATTTTTGTTTCTGAACCTGATTGATCTTACGCAGCGTATCAATGTCTTCCATAGCGGCTGTAAACTTGGCATTTAGATTTTCAAATTCAACTTTTGATCTCGCTAAAGCTCTTGCATTACGCTCAACCTCATCCGCTTTGCCGCGGAAACGTTGCTCATTACGGTCATTTCTTTCGCGTTCATTTTCAAGTTGGTTTCTAAGCGTAATAACTTCCTCGTCAAAATGGCTGGACATATTATCTTTAATCCGAACCTGCGTATTTAATTGCTCGATCCGACTCTTAAGGGCTAAGGTCTCATCATCTCTGCGCTTTAGCGTATCCTCATAGACATTCTTCTGAGTTTTTATGTCATATTTAGCGTTTTCAAGCGCGCCTGAAGCTTCGAAAAACTTCGCCTTCATTTCATTAGCATCTAAACGTAAGTTCTTAAGCTCAACTGTAGACGTATCATTCTCTTTGGTTTTACGCTCCAGCCTAACCGTCAATTCCTCGGCGCTTTTCTGGAGTTCCATTACACGATGTGTTTGAGACGATAGTTCTGCGGCTTGCTGAGCAACTTCATCTTGGAAATTTTGGTTTGCTAGTTGTAACGTAGACAGACGCTCATCCTTTTGATTGAGCTGGCTTGATAGGCTTTCAATATCACGCCCTTGCTGAATAAGCTTCTCGTGCTCAGCCACTTCTCTATCCTTGCGCTGTGCAATTTCTGCCTTTGCATTTTCAAACTGTTGCTTCATTTCATTATGCTGACGCTCGAGGCTGACGAGCTTGCTTTCTTGTTCTGAAGCCCAACTTGTCTTTTGCTCTAGTTTTTTACGAACAGATTCAAGATCATTCGTCAGAGTGGAATTTTCGCCTTCTAACCGGGACACGTGCCTTAGACCCACTTCCATTTTAGCAATCGTTTTGTTTAAGGCTGTCATGCGTTTAGCAGCAAGTTGCTGTTGATCGGCTGAAGCTTTGAACTCATTTGTAAGATAATCGACAGATTCACGCGCCGATAATATATCTTCAGAACTCGCGGTTCTGCCAGACAAAGATGCTGAGGGTTGATAGACGGGTTTAATCCCACCAGAAATTTTGACAGGCGCTGCAGCTTTTTCGCGTTTAAAGAATTTCATAGTATCCCCCTAAAAGGTTAAAACCAAAGACAGGTAAATCCGAATCAATAAGTTAACGATACATAAACAAAAGCTATCAACAAGACGTAACACACTCCGATAATTCGAAAATATCCAGTGACACGGCATATTTCAGCCTCTAACCGTCTGAAATCATCCTGCATATTCACTGTAATCATCCTGCATATTCACTGTAATGTTACTCGTGCGTAACTTGCGCGATAGGATAAGACTAAGCTAGAATTCATCTAAATTAAGGAAAACTCGTTGCCTCATAACCAAATTAAGTTTGTCTTCGCTATATTAGCTACGATGCTGATAACGATTGGTCATGCCTGTCCTGCCTTTGCCCAGTCGTTATTACGCGATACTGAAATTGAAGAGACGCTTAACGAATATACGGATCCAATATTGAGGGCTGCTGGTCTTAATCCGTCAAATGTAGATTTATATCTTGTCAATGATCCATCATTAAATGCTTTTGTCACCCGCGGACAAAATATTTTTCTGCACAGCGGTCTTATTTTAGAGGCAGATACGCCTAACCAGCTCAAAGGCGTTATCGCGCATGAAGCCGGCCATATTGCAGGCGGTCACATTGTTCGCAGTGATTACGGCAATCGAAGTGCCTATGGCGCTATTTTAATCGCCGCGGGCATCGGACTTGCCGCGATACTTGCAGGTGAAGGTGAAGCCGGAGCCTTAGTATTAGGCGGTTCTCAACAATTTGGCGTTATCGAAGCCCTAGCTTATTCCCGCGTCAACGAGTCTGCAGCCGATCAATACGCCGCTCAATATATGGAGCGTACGGGACAATCAGGACAGGGGTTAATTGACTTTTTCGATAAATTTCGGGCGCAAGAAGTTCTGTCACAAGCTCGGCGTTTTCCATATTTTAGAGGTCACCCTCTCTCGTCAAACCGTATCGATGCCTTGAGAGAAAAAGTCGAGGAAAGTGCCTATACAACTATAGCCGATTCCGAAGATCATCAGCACCGTCTTGATATGACAAAAGCTAAACTCAGGGGCTTCCTAGAAGGCCCTCAACTTGTTTTTTCAAAATACCCCCCCAGCGATACATCTAAACCCGCACGATATGCGAGAGCTGTAGCTCACTTTAAAGCTGCCGATTTACGGAATGCGGTTCGCGAAATTGACAGCTTGATCGAGGAAGAGCCCAGCAATCCATATTTCTATGAATTAAAAGCCCAAATTCTTTACGAAAGTGGACAAGGCAGCCAGTCTATTGAGCCCGCTAAACGTGCATTAGAACTCAAACCAGACTCGGCACTATTAAAATTAGCATTGGCTCAAGCTTTGCTAGAGTCAGAAGAGACACTCAACGTTCAAAAGTCCGTCGATCTTCTGAAATCGGGCTTACTAGAAGAACCTCAAAACAGCTTCATGTGGTACACATTATCCCGAGCTTATGGAGAATTAAACCAAGAAGCGCTGGCCAAATATGCAACAGCAGAACAAGCATATGCGATTGGGGATGTGCAACGTGCGCGCTCCTTTGCACAACGCGCCCAAAAAGACCTCCCGCGTAAAGAACCACAATGGAGACGCGCCTCAGACATCATTGTTATCGCTGATGCAGAACTCGCAAAAAAACGAAGTAAAAGAACTCGGCGAAAACCCCTAACCTTTCAGGTCAATCAGCGATAAATTATTGTTTCATTAAACCGTAATTAATACTTTATATTTGTTCTATATCTAGGCTTTCGCTAGTAAGCTAAAATATAGCGATTTAACATTTCCGAATGGAGACCCTCATGAAATCATTTGCAGCAACGGCCCTCGCAGTTTCACTCATCGGTATTTCCGGTTGCGCACAGGCAGGGCAATCTTCTGGGCATGATATGAAGAAGGCAGATGTAGAGCAAATCATCCAAGACTATTTGATGGCTAATCCTGAAATTTTAAGAGAAGCATTAGTTGAGCTAGAGAAAAAAGAAGATCGCGCCGCCTTAGCCTCTGTATCAGATGCACTATTCAAAGATCCTCGTGATGTTTCAATTGGACCGAAAGACGCTAAAGTCACTGTCGTTGAATTTTTTGATTATAATTGTGGGTTCTGCAAAACCTCTTCAGACTGGCTAAAGGGTGTCATGGAAAAACATCCAAAGGATGTCCGCATTGTCTTTAAAGAACTTCCTATTCTTGACGGACGCACAAAGACATCTCGTAATGCCGCCAAAGCCGCCCTCGCAGCCGCGAGACAAGGAAAATACACAACGATACATTTTTCCTTGATGGCAGAACGCAGTCTCACTGAAGACCGCGTTTTTCAAATTGCCGAAAAAGCAGGGTTAGACATAGAAAAGCTGAAAAAAGACATGAAGGATCCTGAATTGGATCGTCAACTTCAAGACGGCCTTCTACTTGCTAATCGTATTCCCTCGCTAACGGGAACGCCATTCTTTGTTATTAATGACGATTTTATTGCAGGGGCTGATGCTAAAGCATTAGATGCCATGCTTGAAAAAGCTCTAAAAGGGTAAAACGCTATTCACCCGATAGTGATGCCAAATCTATAATCATAGGATCATGTCCAGTCGCTTTGGCAAATACAATCATATCTTTGCTTGATATCGCCGTTGTTGCGTCATTGAGCAAGGGATGAAAGTTGACTAACTCATGATCGGTCAGACGCTTATCAATTATCAATGTGACTTCACATTTACTATCGTTTAAAATTGAAAAAAGCGTGACAGAACCGGGGGTTACACCCAATTTTTCAAGCAAAGCCTCGGGCTTCCCAAAAGACAATCGTTTACAGCCCAGGACTGGATGTAGCTTGTTAATTTTGATAGGTGTATCGCTTTGCGCGCAAATTAGAAAAAAGTCCCCTGCCTTGTCTTTCAGGAATAAATTCTTTGAATGTCCACCCGGCATTTTCGACTTAATCTCTGCGCTCTCTTCAACAGTAAAAACCGGTGCATGTTCATATGTTTCATGGGTAATTCCCAACTCATCAAGTTTCGAAAAAAGCTCTTCACGGGTCGCTGGCATATATCCTCTTTATTGGGTCTATTTCTTTCAAGGAACTGCCTAATGAGTGCTTTAAATTTGTAAATAGATTTTTAAACCGAATCCCTTAAATTCAATTAGAAGTTTATTCTGATTCGGAACGAAAATGTCTAAAGCTAAAAAAATACGGACTCTCAATTTAGATATCCAGCGCCTTGAGAAAGCCAAACAATCTAAACATGCCCGCCATATTGACATCGCAAACTTATTAGACGCCAAAGAAAAATTAAGAGCCTTGGAGCAAGAAGCCTCTCTTTCAATCAAGCACCTTAACTCCAAGTAATGATGGTTTATAGTCGTTGCTATTCAGCTGATTTAAAAATTCATAAAACCTAAAAATGACCTTGATAAAGCCATGCCTTTAGGTCATATAACGGCTCTTCTGCCAGGCCTGCTTCGCAGGCATACTACGCAAATATGAGCGGGCGTAGCTCAGTGGTAGAGCATCACCTTGCCAAGGTGAGGGTCGAGGGTTCGAATCTCTTCGCCCGCTCCAATTATCAAGAACAATCAGGCTGTGAAACACACTATCCTGCCAAGCGGGCCGCCTCTTCCTTGCGGTGGCTGCCGAGCTCTTCCGCGACTAAGAACGCAAGCTCCAAGGCTTGGTCGGCATTTAGGCGTGGGTCGCAATGGGTGTGGTAACGGGAGGATAGGTCCTCTTCCCTCACCGCGCGGGCGGAGCCGCCGAGACATTCAGTGACGTTCTGTCCCGTCATTTCAAAATGCACGCCCCCCGGCCAGCAGCCTTCGCTGTGCAGGACTTGCATAAAGGTTTTGACCTCTGAGAGGATATTATCGACGGGGCGGGTTTTATATCCCGTAGCCGTTTTAATCGTATTGCCGTGCATCGGATCGCACGACCAAACCACATGGCGGCCTGACTTTTTGACCGCGCGGGCGAGTATCGGTAAGCCCTTGGCGACTTTGTCATGACCATAGCGCGCAATGAGCGTGATCTTACCCGCTTCGTTCTCGGGGTTAAGCTTATCGATGAGCTTGAGCAGTTCATCGGACTCTAGCCCTTCGCCGATTTTCATCGCGACTGGGTTTTCAATGCCGCGCATAAATTCAACATGGGCGTGGTCAAGCTGGCGCGTGCGATTGCCAATCCAGAGCATATGGGCCGAGGTATCATACCAGCGCCCAGAAGTGCTATCGATACGTGTCATGGCTTCTTCATAGCCGAGCAGCAAGCCTTCATGGCTTGTGTAATATTCGGTCGAGGCCATTTGCGGCGTGGTTTCTGGCGTCACGCCGCAAGCTTCCATGAAGTCCATGGCGTCAGATATTTTCTCGCAGAGCGCTTTATATTTTTCCGTCTGCTCAGATTTATCTGTAAAGCCTAATGTCCATTTATGGATATTGCGCAGGTTCGCGTAACCACCCGTTGAAAAGGCGCGCAGTAAGTTCAAAGTCGAGGCGGATTGGCCGTAAGCTTGTAATAAGCGTTTGGGGTTTGGCGTGCGGCTTTTTTCGTCAAAGGCCATGGCGTTGATATTATCGCCGCGATAGCTCGGCAGTGTAATGCCATCGCGCACTTCAACGGGGGAGCTACGCGGTTTGCCAAATTGTCCGGCGATGCGGCCAACTTTGACGACGGGCTGTCCCGCGCCGTAGGTTAGCACCACGGCCATTTGCATCATTACGCGGAACATATCGCGCAGATTATCAGGGTGGAACTCCTTGAAGCTCTCGGCGCAATCCCCGCCTTGGAGGAGAAATGCCTTGCCCTCGGATACCTTGGCCAATCTGGCTTTAAGACGCCTCGCCTCACCTGCAAAAACAAGCGGTGGATAGCCTTTAAGTGTTTTTTCAACCTCGGCCAACTTATCAAAATCTGGATAGTCTTCGGGTATGTGTTTGGCGGGTTTTGCACGCCAGCTTGAAGGTGTCCATTTGGTCATGGTCTTGTCCGTAAAGTCAAATTTGCTTTTTAAGGGGCGGGTCTTAGCAAAATAATTCGCGCCTGCCTAGCTCGCTCTTTGTTTTACTTACTCTTTTTACGGGGGCTAGCTTTTGGCTTTCAGGGTGACAATCTCTTCGGCGAGTGTCGGATGAACGGCGCACGTGCGGTCGAAATCAGCCTTGGTCAGCCCTGCTTTAACGCAAATGCCGAGGGCCTGAATAATTTCGGGGCTATCATCGCCGACAATATGGATACCAATAACGCGCTCTTTTGGCCCTTGTGTAATCAGTTTCATGAAGCAGCGCTCTTCCTTCTCGGCCAGTGCGTTTTTCATCGGCCTGAAGGATGTTGTATAGACTGTGATTTTATTGCCGTGGGCGGCGCGGGCTTCTTCTTCGTTCAAGCCGACAACACCAATCGGCGGGCGCGTAAAGACGGCGCTGGCGATATCATTGTGGTCATAGGCCGTTGGGGTGTCGTTATAAATCGTATCAACAAAGGCTACGCCTTCCCTGATGGCGACCGGAGTTAAATTTATACGGTCAGTCACGTCACCCACAGCATAGATATTTTTGACATTGGATTTTGAGAACTCATCAACAATGACCGCGCCGTTTTTATCCACCTCTACGCCTGCATTTTCGAGGCCTAGGCCCACCGTATGGGCTTTGCGGCCTGTCGCCATAAAGACGAGGTCTGTGCCGATTTTGGTGCCGTCATCAAAGCTAACGATATAGCCGCCTTTGGTTTGTTTTATCTCGGTTGGGGAGAGGCCGAAACGCGTATCAACACCGATGATTTTTTGATGCACACCTGCCATCTCGCGCACATCTGCATCAAAGCCTCTCAGCAAAGCGTCACCACGATAAGCCTGTACCGTTTTAACGCCCATACCCGCAAAGATGCCCGCAAATTCACAGGCGATATAGCCCCCGCCAATGATGAGAATACTTTCCGGTAATTTATCGAGCAGAAAAGCATCATCCGACATAATGGCATGCTTGGCGCCTTTAATCTCCGGTATCCATGGGCGGCCGCCAACGGCTATGAGTATGGCCTTGGCTGTCACCTCTTTGCCGCTTGTGGTCAAGCGCACTGTATGCTCATCGACAAATTCCGCACGTTCAGAAAACAGCGTCGCGCCATTCTTCTCTAAGATATTAGCATAAATACCTGAGAGGCGGTTCACTTCGGTTTGGATCGAATCGCGCAAGGACGCCCAGTCAAAGCTCACATCGCCGACGGACCAGCCATATTTTTGCGCCGACTTAATTGCGCCGCCAAATTCAGCGCCGTAAACGAGATATTTTTTTGGCACGCAACCGCGCACCACGCAGGTGCCCCCCGGCTTGCTTTCTTCGGCAACGCCGACTTTTTTGCCAAGCTGCGCCGCTAGTCTCGCAGACCGAACACCGCCAGAACCTGCGCCAATGACAAATAAATCAAAATCATATTTAGCCATAGTTATTCTCTCGCCAGCTCCATAACCTTCGCATGATCAGCTTCACCAATAATAATCACATCTGCAAGGTCAATGAAAATACCGTGTTCCATGACACCAGGAATTTTATCTAGTAAATGCGCCGTATCAACGGGTTTAGGGATTTTCTTACAACGGCTATCCAAGATATAATTACCACCATCCGTGATGAGCGGGCCGTTACCGTCCTTGGCTTGACGCAAAACGGTTTGGGCATCTTTACATCCGCTAGCGGTCAAAGCTTCGTGGATATGCTCAGCCGTTACGGCCATACCAAACGGATCAACCTCTATCGGCAATGGGAACGCGCCCAGCGTATCGACCATTTTACTCTGATCAACAATGACAACCATGCGGCTGGAGGCATGGGCGATGATTTTTTCACGTAGCAAACAGGCTCCGCCGCCTTTAATGAGGCTAAATTGAGGGTCAACTTCATCCGCTCCGTCTATTGTGAGATCAATACCATCAACTTTATCGGGTTCAATCAGCGGAACGCCGTTTTCAAGAGCAACTTCTGCGGTTCGCTTCGATGTCGGAATACCTTGCACCTTAAGCCCGCCTGCAATGCGCTCTCCTAATCGTTCGAGGAATATCTCTGCGGTAGACCCAGAGCCTAGCCCAAGCGTCATCCCGCTTTCAACAAAGTCCAGCGCGGCCATGGCAGCATTTTCTTTGGCGATTGTCATTTTTTCTTCGCTTTTCGTTTCTTTTGAGCCGCATTATAGCGTTTGGCCCAGCCCTTTTTATTGACTTGATCCGCGCGCGCAACCGCGAGAGCATCTGCGGGCACATCTTTCGTAATCACGCCGCCGCTGCCTAGATATGCGCCTTTGCCAATTTTTACTGGCGCAACCAACGAACTATTTGTCCCAACAAAAGCTCCATCGCCAATTTGCGTAAGATGTTTGAAGTAACCATCATAATTACATGTAATCGTACCAGCACCAATATTCGCGCCAACGCCAATTTTCGCATCACCTATGTAGGACAAGTGATTGATTTTACTACCTTTACCTATTTTTGCTTTTTTTGTCTCAACAAAATTACCTGCCTTACTGCCAGCCCCCATCTCTGTGCCCGGCCTTAGCCTTGCGAAAGGCCCTATTTGTGCGCCCTCACCGATTTTTGTGCCTTCTATATGGCAGAATGGATGTATGATGGCATGTTTGGCGACTTTCACGCCCGGACCAAAAACAACATTGGCGCCAATTTCCGCGTCTTGCGCAATCTTGGTGTCATATGAAAAGTAAATCGTGTCAGGGTCTCTCAGCGTAACCCCTTTCTTAAGCATGGCTTGGCGCATGCTAACTTGAAAGGACATCTCCGCAATCGCGAGGTCAAGCCGAGAGTTGACCCCCATAACCTCGTCCGTATCGGCGATTATGGCTTTGGCTTTCTTTTTGTTTGACCGCAATATCTCGACAATATCTGTCAGGTAATATTCCCCTTTCAGATTATTGTTATCGACACGGTCCAAGGCCCAAAACATATTCTTCACAGAGGCCGCAACAACGCCGCTATTACATAACCTTACAGCTAACTCTTCTGGACTGGCTTCCCGAGCTTCGACAATGGCTGTTAATTCTCCCTTATGGGTAATGAGCCGTCCATAAGAGCCCGGATCATCAGGCTCAAAGCCTAGAACCGTAACATCACTCCCCGTTTCTAAACTTTTATAGACGCGATTAAGGGTACGTTTGGTTACAAATGGCGTATCCGCATAAAGGACGGCTAAATTGCCTTTAAACCCCTTCAAAGCTTTCTTTGCGGATGAAACAGCATGGGCAGTTCCTAATTGCGGCTCTTGAACAGCTATATCTAACCCTAGAGCCTCCGCAGCTGCCCTCACATCTTTATTAGCTTCGCCAACAACACAGACTATCTTCTCTGCTCCGGCTGATCTGGCCAATTCGGCAACCCATTCAAGCATAGACCGACCTCCAACATGATGGAGAACCTTTGACCGCGTTGACTTCATACGCGTACTTTTGCCAGCAGCAAGGATTACAGCAGCCCGAGGCATCGTCATTGTATAGTCTCCATCGATTCGGCGTTATTGACTTGTTAGGCTCATAACGGATGATACAGCTCAACGCACGATTCTATTTGGCTTAATCATGACTAATTTTAGGACATTGTCGGTTTGTTTCGACCTTGACGGCACATTGATAGATACCGCGCCCGATCTGGTGAGAGTATTAGACTTAGTCATTGCAGAAGAAGGCCTGAATAAAACAGAGTTTTCTGAGGCTCGAAAGGCTGTAGGTTACGGCTCAAGAGCCCTCATAAAAGGGGCGTTCGCGCGCGCAAACCATGAAGTCTCACAAGGCAGAGAGGATGAGCTCCAAAGATTATTCCTAAAACTCTACGCAGATGACATATGTGATCTCAGTCGACCCTTCCCTGGGGTTGTTGACACCCTAAAAGTTTTGAAAAATAACGGAGCAGAATTGTCAATTTGCACAAATAAACCAGGCTATCTTGCGCGCCCATTAATTGACGCCCTTGGATTAACATCTTTATTTGTAAGAATTGTAGGAAGCGATGATTTAGAAAGGAACAAACCTTTCGCCGATCATATTTATGCCTCAGCAGGACACCGCGGTGAAAAGCGGCACATAATAATGGTTGGAGATAGCCGTCCTGATGTTTTAGCGGCTAGAAATGCTAAAGTCCCATCAATTGTGATGAGTTATGGGTATTCAACTATACCCGTTATAAAATTAGGGGCCGACTGTATCTTACGAAATTTTCGCGAAATACCGTCAGCCCTAAAGCGGTTAAGCCATTAGGCTTTACGCAAAATTTTCAGTCGATCGGGTTGGAACACCATTTATAAGGTTAGACCTTACATCTGTTCGTGCAGACCTCATGGACGCTAGAAAACCACCTTGGATCAGGTTAACGCGCACATCGTGACCGCGCTCTGCCCAATAGGCCTCAATTTGTTCCTTAAGACGCTCAGCGCCTTCCCGTGTGCAATAATCGCCTTTCATAGCAATCCTCATAATAATGCGGCGGAACCGTCCCTGATGCCGACGCGGTGAATAAAAGTCTCCACCCGTGTCTAAAATCTAGGGATTAGGAATATAGAATTCAAGAAATTTCATTCGTTTTTCGAATAACATTTTTGTAATGCAACGATTAGGCGATCTTTCAGCTTTTGTTCATGAAACTTCCAATATAAAGCTAATTACGTGAAATTATTGTAATAAAATAGACAATTCGCTACTTTTCTTCTTTTAATAGCACCTAATTAGAGATACTTGATTCGTAAGAATTATTTGAAAAACGAATATTAAGAGATATAATTGCCGGATAAAATTCACAACCGTATAAAAAATCGCCGTATAGAACTTGGACTTTCTCAAGATATTTTGGCAAAAACCTGCGGTGTTGGGCAATCAACAGTGGCCAATTGGGAACGTGGTGGACATATCCCCCGCCCTGCTAAGATTAATAAAATTGCTAAAGCTCTCAATATTGAAGAAGTTTGGCTCATTAGTGGTGAGCACCCAACAAATGAAGGCCCCATAAATCAATATCTAAACACGCCTATTCGGCACATACCTGTCTTCAATTGGCCCAGTTCAAAACCAGCTTTCGATTCTGAAAAACCGATTGGCTATGTGACAATGACGATTGGTCCGAAGAATGTGTTTTCTTTGTTGGCCCCTAAAAACGGGACAGAATTCAAACATAACACTCTATTGATGTTTACGAGAGACTATAATTCAAGTGAAACAGGGATCTTTTTGAGCCTTACGAACACAGACTTCACCTTAAAGACAGCCAATACTCCCCCTTCAGATTGTGAAGGGCGTCTTATATTCTCTCAAACAGCACATTAAATCATATTTAGGATTATGCTTGGCGCGCGATTTCCGCAAGACTATCCATTTGAAGGCTTGCCCCGCCAATCAGGGCGCCATTGACATTCTTAGTGGACAAAATCTCTTTGGCATTCTTAGGCTTAACGGAACCCCCATATAATATACGGACGTGGGGTCCAACAAGCTTTCGAATAACTAGATGCATTTTAGCAATATCACCCGCTGTTGCTGTCCTGCCTGTTCCGATGGCCCAAATAGGCTCATAGGCAATAACATAATCCTCAATCTTCGGCACTGACGCTTTAATTTGCTTAGAGACAACATCGCTGGCTTGACCTCCCTCACGTTGTTTTAAACTTTCCCCCACACAAATAATGGGAGTCATGCTGGCCTGTGACGCGGCCAGAGCCTTATCATAAACCATCTTATCGCTCTCCCCTTGCGCTCTGCGCTCAGAATGACCGACAATTACATAATTAGCGCCAACAGATTTAAGCATAGCGGCACTCATCTCGCCCGTATGCGCGCCAGACTCTTCTGCATGACAGTTTTGAGCCCCCATGAGTACAGCACTTCGTGTGCAGCTTCGAACCATTGGCGCGATAAAAGCAGCAGGTGGACATATTAGGATATCTAAATTTTGCCTTTTGATAGCCGGAAAAATGGCCTCAAACTCATCCGGCTTGGCTACCCAACTCATGTCTCCATGCATTTTCCAATTTCCAGCAATTAAAGGACGCATAAAAACTCCATCGACTCAGTTATTTATCTTTATCAATATCATGTTTCAGAAGAGTAAAGCCACTTGTATCAATAGGCCGCCATCGTTATGTAATCCCAAATCACTTAAAAGGTTGGTTATGGCCGAATCTATTGGCGGAAAAATTCGAAATGTAATGGTTGCAATCCTTATTGGCTTGCTGGTTGTTGCCTTTGCGGTTTGGGGGGTCAATGACGTCTTTACCCAACGTGCCGGTAACTCAGTACTAACCGTTGGCGATGCAAAGGTGACCTCTCAAGAATTTGAGGATGCTTTCGAACGAGAACTCCAAACAATCAATAGAGATCAAGGTAGCTCAATAACCAATCAACAAGCTTATGCGCGTGGTATGCATAATCAAGTTCTACAAAGATTATTGACGGATACAGTCATTGGTATTGATGCCGATCAACTTGGCGTCGGCGTTAACAGGCGCGTGGCCAGAAATGTGGTCAAAGACATTCCCTCATTTCAAAATGAATTAACGGGTGAGTTCAGCGAAGAGAAACTCAACAACCGCCTCGCTCAAAATAGAATTACGCGAAGACAATTCGAAGATGATGTCTTTCGCTCCCTGCGTAGACAACAAACTGTACCAGCCATTGTTGGCGGCCTTGAAGCGCCCTCTGATTTTGCAACTCAGCGCTACAACTTCATTACGGAGCAGCGTAAGGCAAAAATTCTAACAATCACAAAAGACGCTGTCCCTGCCCCGGCTGAACCAACGGAAGCAGAGCTAAAAAGTTTTGTTGAAGCCAATGGAACAAGATACACAGCGCCCGAATACCGCCGCGTTACCATGATACGTTTGGAAACTTTCGACCTTACACCGGACATGGAAGCAACGGATGAAGAGATAAATACTGCGTTTCAGTATAAAATTGACCTTGGAGAACTTGGATCACCAGAAACACGAACAGTTGTTCAGATTACAGCAACAGATGAAGAGAGCGCTAAAGCCGCGGCCGAGCGACTCGCGCGCGGGGAAGACCCACAAGCCGTGGCATCAGGCCTTGGTCTTGTTGACCCTCAAATATTTGAAGACGTCAAGAAAGAAGCTATTTTGGATCCTGAAACAGCGGACGCTGGGTTTTCCCTGGAAGAAGGAAAGGCAAAATCCCTACTTGGAAGTTTGGGGACTTACTATGCTGTTGGCGTGCAAAAAATAACACCGGCCGTCATTCCTGACCTAGAAGAATCGAGAGAAGAACTCCGTGAATCTGTTTTGAACGAAAAAGCTGCTGAGAAATTATATGACATAACGGGCGCGATTGAAGATGCCATGTCTGACGGATTATCTTTAGAAGAGATTTCTGCCAAAGTTGATTGGCCTCTTTCTTATTATGATTTTGTTGATCGTTCAGGCAAAACCAGAGACGATATAAGAATGTCAGGCTTTTCATTAATTCCTGGTATTGCGACGGATGATATTCTCCTGCGCGAAATTTTCACCAGCGACCTTGGATTTGAAACTGACCTCTTTGAAACATCGTCTAAGGGTTATGCAGCCATTCGGGTCGACGACATTATCGACAGCAAGATGCGTGATTTTACAGATGTGAAAGACCAAGCCACCTTAGCATGGAAGGCTGAAAAAACAGGCGAAGCTTTGGACGAGCTCGTTATTGACTTAGCGTCAAAAGCACAATCTGGAGACAGTTTAGCCTCTTTAACCTCAACATCGGAAAAAGGTCTTACACTTGATGATGTCGTTATTGTCAGATCAACACCCCCGCAAGACCTTAGCCGCGAAGTTGTCTTAGGCATGCTTGAAGGTCAAGTTGGAGCTATTGCTCGTGGAGCTGGGATAGCCACACAAACACGGCAAATCGGAAAGCTGCAAGAAATCGTCCCGAACCAAGATGGGCTGGCCGGTCAATTTTTAGATGTTCTGCAAGAGCAAGCCACAACGGCCATTAGTTCAGATTTACAAAATGCCTATCAGCAAGCTATTCTTTCGGAGAACGAACTTCGTGAATATCCCGAAAAGATAAAACAAGCTCTCGGAATACAGACTGACGAGTAATGTCAGGGCAAATTCAACCTTCGAAAGCGGATTTCCTCAAAGCAACTGATAAGCCGCAACTCGTTTATGCACGCGTCATAAATGATCTTGATACGCCTGTGTCAGCCTATCTTAAGATTGCCAAAGGGAAGCCCTACGCCTTTTTGTTTGAATCTGTTCAGGGCGGCGAAATTAGAGGACGCTATTCATTTCTTGGCTTTTCACCAGATGTCATTTGGCGCGCCCATGGCGATGAGAGCGAAATTTCGCGCGACGGCGGAGCTTTCAAAACACTCGGTGGAAAACCGCTCGAGACACTTCGAAGCCTTCAACAAGAATCAGCCTTTGATTTGCCCGACGGTATACCGCCCATGGGAGCAGGCTTATTTGGTTATCTGGGTTATGACATGATCCGCCAAGTCGAAGCTTTAGCCCCTGATATGCCCGACCCGATTGGCACGCCGGACGCGATTATGGTGCGCCCTACAATTGTGGCTATATTTGATGCAGTCGCGCAAGAAATCATTGTCGCCTCACCTGTTTATCAAGGCGGTAGCTATGACAAGGCCGTAGACAGGATTGAAGCCGTTATCCGCGACCTGATTTTACCTGCCAGTAGCAATGTAATTGAGGATATTCAAACACCAATCATTGAACCAAAATTAGGTACAAGCCTGTCAGCATTTTCTAAGCGTGTGAAAAAGGCCAAAGACTACATTTTGGCGGGGGATATTTTTCAAGTCGTCATCGGGCAAAGATTATCAGCTCCGCTCCCCGCGACTGACTTTGCCCTTTATCGGTCTTTACGGCGCATGAATCCTTCGCCTTTTCTCTATTTCCTAAATTTTGAAGATCATTCCATCATCGGCTCTAGTCCAGAAATTTTAGTTCGTCTGCGCGACGGCATTGTTACAATACGTCCGATTGCGGGAACCCGCCCTCGCGGGAAAACCCATGCCGAGGATATCCAGCACGAAAAGGACCTGCTCGCAGACCCTAAAGAATGCGCCGAGCATCTCATGTTGCTCGATCTTGGACGAAATGATGTCGGCCGCGTCTCCAAGGCAGGTACAGTACGCGTGACAGAAGAGTTCAATGTCGAACGCTATAGCCATGTTATGCATATCGTCTCTAACGTCGAAGGCGATATATTAGATAAACATGATGCCATATCCGCTTTATTCGCAGGCTTTCCTGCGGGCACTGTTTCCGGCGCGCCTAAAGTCCGCGCTATGGAAATCATTGACGAGCTTGAAGTCGAAAAACGCGGCATTTATGCAGGGGCGGTTGGCTATATTTCGTCCAATGGCGATATGGATACGGCTATTGCCCTTCGCACGGGAATTGTCAAAGACGGAACGCTCCATGTGCGCGCGGGCGCAGGTATTGTTATGGATTCCGTGCCCAAGCTTGAATTTGAAGAAACGCTTCACAAAGCGGCCGCACTCTTTCGCGCTGCAGAACAATCCGTAAAGTTTGATAGGAATTAGCATGCTCCTCGTCATCGATAATTACGACAGCTTTACCTATAACCTCGTCCATTACGCTCAGGAAATGGGCGCGAATACTCATGTCATTCGTAATGATGATATGGACGCTGGCCAAGCGCTAAGTCTGGGCGCAAAAGCTGTTCTGATTTCACCCGGCCCCAAAACGCCTGATGAGGCGGGTATGTGTCTTGATCTCTTAACCCAAGCTCCTGATGATCTGCCGATCCTAGGCATCTGTCTTGGACAACAAAGCATCGGACAAGCCTTTGGCGGCAAAGTCATTCGCGCCAAAGAAATTATGCATGGTAAAGTCAGTGACATCCATCATGACAGAACAGGTCTCTTTAAAGGCCTCGATAACCCTTTCAAGGCCACGCGTTACCATAGCCTATCCGTTGAACGTAAAAGCCTGCCCGATAACCTCGCCATAAATGCATGGACGGATGACGGCGAGATTATGAGCCTGCGCCATAAGACCCGTCCGATACACGGCCTGCAGTTTCATCCCGAAAGCATCGCCTCTGAAAATGGTCACGCTTTGATTGGAGCCTTCCTTACGCTCGCAGGCATCAAATAATGTCCAGCTTTGGAGACATATTGCGCGCCATCCTTCGCGGCGAGAAATCAGAAGCCGAGATTACGGATTTTCTCGTCACCTATAATGATGATGGACTGACTACGGAACATGTGCGCATCGGCGTAGAAGTCATGCGCGAGAATATGACCCCCGTGCATATTGACGGCGCGATAGATATTGTCGGCACAGGCGGGACAGGCTTGCATACGCTTTCTATCTCGACGGCCTCTGCCCTTGTCAGCGCAGGCGCGGGCGCGCGCGTTGCCAAGCATGGAAACCGCGCGGCCAGTTCGCTAACAGGGACAGCGGACACACTCTCTGAGCTTGGCGTTAATCTCGCGATCACGCCAGAGAAAGCGGCACAATGCGTTGATAAGGCTGGTGTCGGATTTCTCTTTGCGCCCAATCATCACCCCGCCATGCGCTTTGTTGGACCAGCCCGCAAAGCCCTCGGGCGGCGCACGATTTTCAATCTGCTCGGCCCGATGAGTAATCCAGCAAGCACCCAGCGTATGTTGGTCGGTGTGAATAATGACAAATGGCGGCACCTCATGGCTAATGCGTTTGTCAATTTGGGCGCCAAGCATATTTGGGTTGTACACGGTGTTGACGGGCTTGACGAAATTACGACGACTAGCGAAACTTTCGTCAGTGAAGTCAAAGACGGTAAAGTCAAGCAGTTCACCCTCACCCCCGAAGCATTTGGACTAAACCGCGTGACCATTGAAGACTTACGCGGCGGACACCCCGCGGACAATGCCAAAGCCTTACGCGGCTTGCTCAATGGCAAAGCCAGTGCATACCGAGACATTGTTCTGCTTAATAGCGGCGCGGCCATGATGATTGCAGGTAAAACCAAAGACATTCAAAGCGGCATCGCCCTCGCCGCCAAGAGCATAGATAGCGGCAAGGCCAAAGCGGCACTGGCCAAGCTGGTCGAGGTGAGCAATGGCTAACACTCTTATGGACGCGCCTGACGTGCTTAAAAAAATCGTCGCCTATAAAGTCGATGAAGTCGCGGCCCTTCGGGATGATATTTCCATCGAAGAACTGCGCGAGATAGCCCGCGACCAAGCCCCTGCCCGCGGCTTTACCAAGGCTATTCAAACCGCATCAAACCCTGCCCTGATTTGCGAAGTCAAAAAGGCCAGCCCCTCCAAAGGTATTATCCGTGAGGATTTTGATCCCATTGCAATTGCCAAGGCTTACGAGGCAGGCGGCGCGGCTTGCCTGTCTGTCCTCACAGACGGTCCAGGTTTTATGGGCAGCCCTGACATATTCAAAGCCGTGCGAGCAACAACACACTTACCGCTTTTGCGCAAAGACTTTTTGATAGACCCTATTCAAGTCACTGAATCCCGCGCGATGGGCGCAGATTGCATCCTTGTCATTATGGCAATGATTGATGACGATACGGCGCGCGCCTTAATGGAAGAAGCCACAGCGCTCGGCATGGACGCCCTTGTTGAAACACATGATGAAAACGAGTTAGCCTGCGCCGTCAAACTCGGCGCGTCCCTCATCGGCATTAACAACAGAGACCTACGCACCTTTGAAACCTCGCTCGACACCTTTACGACATTAGCGAGCCAAGTCCCCAAAATCGCGACCCTGATCGCGGAGAGCGGAATATTCACGAAAGATGATATTCAACGCCTCGCCAAGCACCGCGCGCAAGGTTATCTCATCGGCGAAAGCTTTATGCGACAGGATGACATTGAAGCGGCCGTCAAAACCTTGCGCAGCTGAGAATCGCGCAGGAGCATATGGTCGGCCAAAGGGAGCTTTGGTCGTGAATTTAGGTGTAATTATCTCCGTATCTTAAAACTAGCTCGGCCAAAGATGAGCGTCGCACAAACCATCTGGCTCCCGGAACTCCCCACGCGCGAACATAGCCCATAAGGCCTCTCGCACCTGACGATGGGCGTAATAGAGAAACTTATAGATACTGACTCTGCCCCATAATGAGAGGCGGCAAAGTCGTTCCATAAATTGTGTGGGCGACACACGGCGCGGTCCAAAGGCACAAAATGGCGCAAGGTTACGCGCAGGCTTGCGCCCGCCGCGCACCGCTGGCTTGGTAAAATGATGGTTTAAGTGACGTCTTGCCCGATTAGGACGGCGCGTATGCACGGCCCGCTGGGCATCCACTTTTAAAGGCTCGCCATGCCCCGTAACCACATAGACGCAAAGCCGCAGCCACATCCAAACCGCCGACATAAATCCACCAAAGAATATGTAAGAGGTCATTCTAGTATTAAGAAACGCGAATCTTCACAACAGGATCAAGAGCGATTATGGCGGCTACACATTAAGCTCGAATTTGCTGAATTTGAAATCCAGAAAATCAAGCACAGAGATATAGATGCATTCATCAGCAGGAAAGCTTCTAGGTTTCATTCAGATGACGATACAGTAGGGCGTGCAAATAATGTATGGCATAATGTCATCCATGATGAACTTTCATAACCGCTTAGTATGCATTATAAGTACGCATCGGACTAAAATAATCCAGTTCAACGCCGAACTTCCAATGTCCTGAGAGCCTTCCTTAAGGAAGGCGGCTGCTACACATTACAAGCTGACTGCGGAGAGAGAAGCGTGACCCGAGAAAAGTACCCGTATGCTCTGCACAAGCATTATCTACTGACTGACCCAGAATGGCGAAGACCAGGCTCGCTCTCCGTTGGACTGCTCCACGCGTAAATAATAGTAGTGATTTCCCAGAGGCGCGCTATCCTCAAAATCAAATTCAATGACGCCGGTTTCGGTTTTTATTTCAAAAATAGCTTCGCCGTCGCGAATGAGTGTCGCCTTTACGTCATCGACCTTTCCGATGATATAGCCTTTGAAATTCACCGCGCCATTACCGACGAGCTCGGATCCCATGGGCTGCCCATTGGCAGTGAGTTCCATATATATTCTGTCAAAACTCGTGCCATAGGTCTGATAGTCCCACAGGGCTTCCCATATGGCTTCACGGGTCAGGTCAGGGGCCAAGAAGCCCGCGAGCCCGTTGGGGTAAGGTCCCCACCAAGAATGTCCAGGTTTGGAATTATGATTATCGGAGGCTCCGATAACGCCAAAGCGTAATCCCTCGCTCAGGCCCCATTGCATATATTTTCGTTCATCTTTGCTGGTACGGCCGAGAGGACGTGGATTTCCAGGAAATTCCGAGGTGCCGTGAGATGAGTAAACTTCGACAAAACGTGCAACGCGCGTATCCCAATGGCCAAAGGGGTAACGATCATCAGAGATAATACGATTATAAGCAAAATGATGCGGCGAAGTTTGAGCTAGGTTCTCACCTTGGTTATATTGTTTGATAAGCCAATCTTGAAACTCCTCATAGTCCTTATGCCACTTTGATATATGGTCAAGATTATCGCGGCGTAGATATATGTTCATATGGTCATGCCCCGCACCGGCTTCCTGAGCCAAAAGAGTGACAAACTCACCCTCATTGTGATATTTACGAACAATTTGAATCAGGGGCGCCCAATCCACTGAGCCGTGATCCGTTAGAGCAAGGACGTCTAAATCAGCCACGTCACGGCCAAAGGTAAAATAATCATCTCTGTTTCGTCCAAGACCATCAGAAAAGCCCGTATGTCCATGAATATCGCCCCAATAAATTCTAAGCTCAGGCAAGGTTTTCATCACACGAAACGGATTACTGCGTCCGATGATTGAGCCGTCTGGTGTCGCAAACCGAAGTCTTTGTGGGCCTTCATCCTGGATTGAAATCGTCGCCTTACCAAGCCCCTCATTGAACATAAGAGCCTTAATGAGAATATTACCTTTTTCGTCCGTCACACGGATGGGTTGAGAAAAAATCGTGTCAATATTATAAAATGCATCATTAGCAACGACGGTTAAATCAAACATTTCGCCGGGCAAGACCTGCGATGGGACTGTCCCAGTTATCTGGGTCGCGGGCGCGCTAACAATATCGAATTTCAAATCGTCCTGAACCCTAGCAAAAGTGTGGTTGCCATCTAAATTCGAACTCACACGGATCTCGTGCTCTTGATCGGTATTTTTCTGAACAATTTGTTGTTTTTCCCCAGCGCCAAATGTGAATACGATTTGCCCATTTGGCGGCAAGGCTGTGTTTTCGATAGTCGCTATATGTGTTCGGTTGAAAATCCTATCTGAAAATTTATTAGAGGATTGTCCAGGAAACATTAATCCGGGACTGCCTTTGATCAGTAAAATCGTTTCATTTGTATCGGTTCTATGCGCACTCAAGAAATTCTTCCTCTCCGGGCTAGTCATCTGCGGTCTAAATTCTGATCCATGGTGAAGTCCCAGAGAAACCTGGCCGCCAACCGGTAGTCCTGATGCCCCGGCAGTATACACGACATTGAACCGCGTGATCTCCCGCGAGACCAATTTGGTAATGTCGATTGCCGCGCAGCCTTCACCGTCCTCTCCAGTTGCTGAGTTGCAGGCGATGTCTGTTCCCTGATCAGCTGGTTCATTTGAACAGCTCGATAAGAATGACAGCGCAGCAATTATGCAAAAGAGGCGAAAAATTGATTTCATGACGGTTTTTATAAGCAAGGCTAGCGCTAATTCGGAATAGGGAGGAGCTGCTTTAACCCTTTTTCAGGATCAATCAAATAAAACTCATTAACGGATCGGTCCATCGGTAGCGGTATCGAGAAGCTAGATTCCTTCGTTGAAATTCTCATCCGTTCGCCCTTAGCGTCCACATACATGCGATTAAGATTTCCGCCAGTATGGATGACCCAAATTCCCTTATCATTGCGCCCGGCACGCTCAACGGTAATGATCTCGCCGAGTTCAAGCTCTTTTTCCTCGATGATAATGTCCTTAGAGATTTTGCTCCAGGATGACGGCTCCGCCATCGGGCCGGCGACTTCATATTTTGTCACTTGTTCAAAATAGCCTTGCTTTGCAGCCACAACACGATTGGGTTTAAAATCGTAAAATACACGCCTGGCATTAGATCTATGAACCTGCCGATAAAAACTTTCACCTAGCTTTCCGTCTAATGCGGCGCCGATAATACTATCGATATTTTTTAATGACATGAAAGCTGGATTGACTTTGATCGGACCTTCGGCGCCAGCGCCTTTTACCAATAACAATGGTTGTGTATTACCAAAACAGTGAGGTAGTCTCTTTGTGTCTTTTTCCATATCAGAACCCCTGCGTGAGCAAATGCCGTGATCGCCATGTACGATGATTGTCGCCGAGTCGTAAACTCCTTTACTCTGCAATCCATCCAAAAAATCAAGTAGTGACAGAATTTGGCATCTGGATTGATTAATAATATTTTGCCGCCGTAAGTTTTCGCCTTTTTTAGGATCAGTGGCTATTCTAGGATCAGTGACTATCACGCCGCAGGTCTCTCCGGTCGTATAGGGACCATGGGGTGAAATCAGGTGAATCCACTTATAACTTGGTTGGTCATTTCCAGTGCTTATTTTCTGCTCATAGCCTTTCATGAAACTCATGGCGCGATTGGCGCGCGGTAGATTTTCATTATTTTGCGATTTTAACTTTGAAAATTTCCATTGCCCGTTCTGGTAAATGCTGCGCTTGATCGACCAAGGCATGGCTTTGACGAGGGATAGATCAAACAATTTCCCAGCGTGATTAAAACTTAAATTTGAATCAAATTTATCGGTTTCAATATAGGACCGATATAATTTTCGTGTCTTCATGGCACCACCGGGACCGGCGATAATATCAATATCATATCCGGCTGCATCGACCCGCTTGAACAAAGGCGACACATTTTCGGGTGCGCCAAATTCGGCCTTTTGCAGACCAATGGGCAATTGGTAATTTAGGATTAGTCCTTCGCCATCAAAAGCTCTCCCCGAAACAATCGACCCAATAGATAAAAAGGTAATATCGCTGGATGCTAGGGTGTCCGGGAAAAACTCAAAGCCTGAAAACCGATTTCTTAGATCAAAATCATTTGTCAAAAAATTGGAAAAAATGTGACCTTCCATCCCGTCTAAAATGACGTGAACAATATTCTTTTCAGGAGAATAGGAATACAACAATGGAGGCATTGTATCGTCTGCACTAACGGTTTGCGTGTCGCCAGCTTGATAGGAAAACAGCCCTAGGAGCATAGGAATCCCTGTAGCAAAAACGAAAATCAACAAACCTGTTTGCAAATGCTTCGTCCATTTGAAAGTTAGCGCACCAACCATAACCGCGCATATACCAAAACCCAAATATTCCAGCATACCATAGGCGCCATCAAACACATCGGAATTGGCCCCTATAATTTTGTCCTCATAGTCAAGGAAGTTGAAATTATAAAATGTCAGCAAAGCGAGTAGCGTCAGAACAAAGACAACAAAAAATTGTAACCCGTGTGGCGCGGCCCTTAGAAGTAGGTAAAATCCTGTCGATAATATGGTCGTCAAAAAACCACAGGTTATCAATAATGTGAAAGGGGAGATGTCTAGCTGCTCGAAACCGAGCGCGTAGGTTTGCCCTGGAATAATAACACACATATACACCAAAGGCAGCATAATGAGAGCCCAAAGCAAGTAGTTTTTTTTTGAATTTTCGAGAGTCATCTTGATCAACCGGGAAATAATCTACACTGAACTATGCCAAGTTCGAATCGTATGAACGTGTAATAAATTTGTCAAAAATTAGCTGTAAGAAAACAACCACCGTCCAGTAGAGAACCATGCCGGATGGAAAGTTATAAAAAATGAAGAAAAACGTGATAGCCATTAAGTACAAATTGCGCTTTTGCTTTGAGATTTCACGCGAATTCGCAATCGGGCTATTCATCGATGTTGTAGAGACTATTGTCACAAGCATCATAAGAAACGGCAGGAGATTCAGCGCATTTCCAAAAAACGGAATTGAAAATGGCAAAGTTCCAATCTTGTCGGGATAGGCCAAGCTATCGATCCACAGAAACTCGCTATTTTTAAGCGGCAAGACTTCGCCCAACATATTGAAAATAGCGATCAAGATCGGCAGTCCGATCATGGTCGATAGCATTGGAGTTAAAACATAATAGGGCGTAATTTTTCGGGCCTTATAGGCGGCCATGGTTTTCTCGTGGGCCTCTTCGCCCTTATAGTTTTTCTTGATGTCATCAAATATTGGCTCAAGTGCGGACTTGTGTTCATTAACCTCTTTTTGAAATCGCGATGTCAGAGCGGTCAATGGCGCCATGGCCAGCTTGATGAACACAGCAAGTAAAATCAGGCAGAATCCCCATCCTAGCGGCGCTATGTCATATATGAGCTTATAAAGTTGCTCGATGCCGCGTGCTATCCATCTAAGCCAAGCGGGCAGCTGGATATATTGTAAGTCCTTTAAATCGACAACATCGGTTATTTGCGTTTCATTAGAATCCTGAAACCCATAGATAACATCTATCGTAGCGGCTTCGCGTTCCGAGAATACTATTTCTAAGCCCTCTGAAGTAAAATACATCTGTGCGCCGGATGATCTGAGTAATACAGATTGAAATCGACCGCGAAAACCCGCCCAATTTTCACCGGAAACCGTTGCTGCTTTATCTTTAAGCTTAAGTTTTGATACGCGCCCTTCAGGCGTAATTTTGACCAGTAGTGAACCGCCTAAATATTGCGCCAGGCCGCGATATTCGTAATCATCCTCTACGAACTTTGAGAGATTGGGCAATACCAGTTTCATTTCACTTCCGGCTTCGCGCACAAATGTTTTCAAGCTTGTCTCGTCGGTAAAGTTTTGTACCGAACTTATTTTGAAGTCAGCTTGCTGGATTTTTGACGTTAATTCTTGTGGTGGGTTATCTTCGGCCGCTGCAAAGCCTGCGCTCATAAACACCGTGGAACACAAAAAAAATAGAGCTTTGGTCACAATGTTTGACACATTGGTGAATATAAATAAGCGCCGACTCACGATATCTATTCCTGAACAATTCGAATGATTTCTTTCGCGCCAACTGTATCAGAACTGCCAACATTGAAAACATATTTGTCGGCAATATTTTTGGGCAGCGGCTGAACGTCGAATGTCTCCAATGCCTGCAAATCATCTGGGTTGATTATGGTGCCAATGGTTTCACGAATTCGGACTTCAAAGGGTGTAATTGGAATATCTTCATATCCCGGATTGTTAACCTTACGCGGCACATCCACAAACAGAACCGGTTTTTCAAGGCCAAAAGCATAATCCAAGGCTGCGCCGGACCAGTCGCAAATCATGACATCTGAGTCCCTAAGAGACTGCGTGCCCCGAACATTGTTTTCATAATGAAAATTGTCATTCCCCTGGTGTTCATCGACAATCGCCTGCACCATCTCATTGAAAAACTTTATGGTTTGTGGATGGGGGCGGAGCGTAACTTTGGCGCCACTTTCCAATAGCCGTCTGACAATTTTTGAGCCGATACCGGATTCAATCGTCCCGTTTTCACCCCATGAGGGCGCTAGTAGATAATGGGTTGGCGATGTTTTGTCACTGTTAGAATTTGTCGTATTTTCATTTTTAATAATGTCCAACCGAGCATAACCATGTTCAAAAAGATTTTTGGACTCAAGGCCTTTCGCTTTTTCAATCTCACGCATTTCAGTCAAATGGTGCGGCCCAGAACAAAAAATCGTATCAAACGCGTCAAAGGCTCCCGGTCGGTAAACCATATGAAAACTTACGAGAGAGTGCTGGATATAAATATAGTGCACGGAATGTTTGGACCTCTTGACCTGATATTGGTCAAGATCTGGCATGGTCATAACCATGACCTTGGTATCCAAGTTGGCAAACATCCAGTCACGAACAAAACCTTCATCTATGATAAATGTTTTTAATCTGGGGTGATCAATGTCAAGACCTGGATCCGTATGCGACGAGGTCACATAGCAGATAGAAATGTTGGATGTAGACAAAATTGTTTCGATCAAGCCGCCTAGATAGGACCAATAATTTTGACCTTCAGAATAAACTGTCAAAACCCGCTCTTCAGCAGGCAATTGATTGTAAGCAATGACGTTTTTAAGATGAAAAAAAAACTTCTGCAGCCGGTTCATTATTTTTTCTCAAAAATCAAACGGCTCACATATGGATCTTCTGATTTGTATTTAGCCATGCCTTGACCTGTACGTTCATAGGATAATTCGAATCCATGTTTATCGGTTTGCGTCTCAACAAACTTATCAGTTTTTACGAACCTTCTGTAATGGTTGCCATAGGTTTTTTCGAGCTTTGCATCTTCTTCAGATCTAAATTCAAAATAGATTTTTTCGCCTGGCAACATTAATTGCCCGACCGCTTCTAAGAAGGCACTCTCCTGTGCGTCGTCAATGGAATGCATCACAAAGCGAGAATAAGCGACAATATCACCATTTTTGCTAAGGCTTCGGGCTTTTACAAACACTCTTTCAAGGTCGTCGAATTTTGCAATGCTGCCTTGAACGAAATTAGCATTATCCAGGCCATTTTTTTCGGCAAGGTCACGACAGCCTTCAACAGCTTCTTTCGACAAGTCGATGGCGCAAACATTGTGGCCCTGCCCAGCAAAATAAAATGAGTCCCGACCATTACCGCATCCAAGCTCTACAATTGTTGGGCCCTTGACGCATTCAGTTGCCACCATAACGCAGAACTGCGATGGTACTGATAATTCAAGGTTTTGATAAAATTCATCCCAATAACAGTTATTGGTAACAACATTTATTTTCATAACTTATCAATCAAAATTAGCAAGTGGTTTCGGAAAAGAACTAATAAACATTAAGAGTCGAATGACTTAGGAATCCTATTTGTCTTTATTGCGAATAAAACGAGATTTTATTTTATACCAAAAGCTCTTTACCGTTAGACCTATAACAACAAAAAACCCGATGATCGCAGAAATTATTGCACTACCTGATCCAGGATCAATATATGCGTGTGCAGTCCCTGGAAGGGAAAGTAACGAGACCACTATCAGTAGTATTTTTTTCACGAGAACACCCCTCTACGACTGTCTCTGTATAACCCCATCTGAATTCAAGGTCAACTCAATGCATAGTGCTGAAACTATCGCTTTGCCACCACAGGGTTATTCCGATGAAATCCGAATTTCCTGCGTTAATTTTTGGAACATCATAACTGAAACTGTGCTCAAATTGTTGCAACTCACAACATCCAGCATCTTCACTGCAATAAAGCTTTGAATTATATAAGTAACGTTCGCTTTTTGGAACAACACCTTAGCTTACACTCGTGTAGTGCATTCTGGCGCGTAGATTATGCGAGGTAATCCATCTTTAAGCTCACGGGACATAATAATCGGCCAGGCTCCTGAATAAATCCATATTGACATTCATGGAATGGGTATAGCCGTCTTGAGGATAGGCGAATTCTCGGTCGGCGGCGTTTTTGGCGATGACGATATTTTTCGCTGGGTTCACATAAATATATTGTCCGTAAATACCGGCTGCGGTGTAATCGCCTTTATTGGCACCCTCTTGCGGCATGGGGATCCACCATTGGAATCCATATCCGACATCGCGGTCGCTCATGGTCGGGGCGCTATGCACGGTTGAGGCAGCCACCCAATCGGCAGGAATGACTTGTTGTCCATTGAATTTGCCGCCCTGCTCGAACATCTGGCCGAATTTCGCGTAATCGCGCGTCGTGAGGTTTAAGCCACCCAGCGCAAAAGCGACGTTCTCTCCATCCGTCAAATAATAAGGCGCTTGGTCAAACCCTAGATTAGCCGAGTACGTTTCATTAAACAGCTGATGCAGAGTTTTACCGGTTGCCGCGCGCAATACCATCGCCGCGATATGGGTATCAATAGAGACATATTGCCAGCGCGTCCCCGCAGGTACATCTTGGTCTTTCAGCTCCGCCGCATACTCATCCATCGACCCGCCAAGACCGAGAATTCTGCCCATATCATTGATATCCGATTTAGGGTCCATATAATCTTCGTCAAAGGTTATTCCGCTGGCCATATTCAATACATTACGGATAGTCACCCCTTCATATGCCGACCCGATGAGAGAAGGCGCATAGGCTTCGACTTTATCATCCAAAGATTTAACCGCGCCGCTCTCTAGCGCCTGACCGTATAGGCCTGACATAAAAGATTTGGCAACTGACCAGCTAATCCGGCGGTCTTCGCGCTTGGTTCCTTTGGCATAGCTCTCATGGATGAGCTTACCATCTTTGATGATAACCAGACCCGTTGTGTCTAGATCAGCTAGAACTTTCTCAAGGGAGCGCTTGCTACCCGCAATCGAAACCATTTCTGGCAAAGGTTGAATATCTTTTTCCCATAAATGAGGAGTCGTCGACGCCTTCAAATCATGATGTAAAAAGGCCTCATCCATATGAGAAAAATTATGAACAATCTTATCCGCGTCAAAGAGCGTGTTGACGGTTTGGAGGCGTTTTATATTCGTCCAGTTACTGGCCACGAATGCCCCGCCGAACAAAATAAGGCCTAAGGCAATAGCTCCAACTACTCTACGTTTTCCCATGATATTCCCCTGTCTATTATCAGCGCCATTTCCAGCGCTTTATATCCGTCTTGTGCGGTTATGGGGACAGGCATATCATTTAAAATGGCGTCAACAAAGGCATTTGTAGCCGCGCCAAGGCTATCTTTTGCTATGGGAGTTTGTGCAAAGTCTGCGTTTAGGTCAAAGGGTGTGTTATGGGTGAGCGTCTTGGCGTTAAAATCAATCGACACAGTTCCGCTGGGATAGGTGATATCCATCGTCCGGCGATAATCGTCCTCGACACGGCTCGCATGTAACCTTGCGCGACAACCCGATGGGAATTCAATAAACGCCAAACTCGCATCAGAGCTATGCGTCCTGACCTTTGTTGTAATGCCTGAGATTTTTGATGGATTTTCTTGTGTTAAAAATGTGAGCAAATCCAAATCATGTGTCATCAAATCCAGCGTCACAGACACATCTGTCCCTCGCGGCGAATAAGGATTCATTCGAAATGCGGTAATGACTACGGGGTGTTCAGCGATTTTATCAATCCCTACGGCCTTCATAACAAACCGTTCCTGATGGCCGACTTGCACAATAAGGTTCTTGGTTTTAGCAAGCTCGGCAATTCTAGCTGCATCTGATAATGTCGCGGCTATAGGTTTTTCAATCAGACAATGAACGCTCGCTTCCAAGGCCCGAATGGCTAAGTTCCCATGAGTTTGCGCCGGGCTTGCAATAACCACTGCGTCAACATGGCTTAGCATGTCTTCAAAAGCCGAAAAGCTTTGCGTTTTATGTTGCGCGACTATTTTTTTCGCACGGTGATGTGTGTGATCATATATGCCGGTCAGGTCGATTTGCGGATGAGCCAAGCATTTACTCGCATGATAAGTGCCAAAAACACCCGCGCCAATCACTCCGATTTTTAGTTTACGATTCACACTACCTTTAACGTCATGAGGTCTATTAAAGGCAAGCCTCATTTCATTACAAAATGCAACAGAATCAGACAGCCTTAAAATACTGAATCAATGGAATTAAGTCTCAAACAGATGAAATTAGGGTCAAAAAAGTCAAGAATAGTTGAGAATTTTGGATTTAATTCAGTTTTTTTACACAAGCTTTGTGAGACAAATAAAATAGCTCATATATCGCGCCCTATTGAAAACTTGTTTTCAAAACTTGCCTATTGAATGTCGTAATTTTATAAAATCGTCAAAACATGCTAACTCTATGTAATTTATATATTTTTTTATCAAAAACCTTCAATCACTTGACTTAAAATACGAATATACAGCCATCGAGAATTTGAATTATTTTAGTCATAGAAATTATTAATATTTACGGCTGAATTTGAAGCCTAGGCTGCATCTCAAATGCCGTAAACCCCCATAATACCGCACCCTTTAACACTCTATTAACTTAAATGTTGATGATAAGCGTTAACGGTTTCGTTGTTGTAACGAGGTCGAACATCACAAGGGAGACCAAGATGAATAAGAAAGAACTCGTAGGCGCAGTGGCAAATCATTGCGGTACAACACAGGCACAAGCAGGCGAATTCATAAACGCGTTTTGCGAAACAATTGTCGGCGAACTTAAGCAAGGTAACGGCGTTGCTCTACCAGGATTTGGTCAATTTATTGCCAAGCACCGCCCATCACGCGAAATGCGTAATCCAGCGACAGGCAAAATGATGATGAGCCGTGCGAAAAACTCTTGCCAGTTTAAGCCATCTGCTGGCCTAAAAGATCTCTAAATTACGCTCCCACGTATGATTGAGATACAACCGTCATGGACTATGTCTATGACGGTTTTTCATTACGTAATAAACAGGAAGTCCAGCTAATAGTAAGACTAGTCCCCAGGCTATGATAATTATGCCAGACCCAAGAATAGCAAAGACACTATAGATAAACGCTAGCCCTGCAATACCAGCCCACCCTTTTGAAGATTTCCAGCTATATTTAAGGTCCGCTGCTGCGCTAAATAACAAAGGCACAAGAACCGCCAGAGTGCTCATCATGGCTAGAAAGGTGAACATAGCAATCAGACCTTTGGAATAGTTCATCAGTAGCAATATAGTTCCCAAAATTGACCCCAACAACAAAGACATACGCGGTGCTGATGCTGGATTGTTTGGTTCAAATATTTGAGGGGCAAATCCATCCAAGGCTAAAGCGACGGGCATCTGCCCCGTCACAAAGATAACGCCATTTAAAGACCCCGCTGTTGCTATCAAAGCCCCTGCCGCAATTAAATATGGCCCCCATGGACCTAAAGCTAATGCAGCATCTGCAAAAGGTGACGTCGACGTTATAAGTTGTTCAGCCGGCACGAGGCGCATAACCGCATATGTCGACGCAATATATATAAAAGCGACTGTTAGCGTTCCGAACAAAATGGCCCGAGGGATTGTCCTTTTAGCATCTTTGACATCGCCCGCCGCTATTGTGCCAGCCTCTAATCCTGAAAAAGCCCACATGGTCAAAATTGCTGTTGTTGACAACGCTGGAATTAAAGAACTCTTTTCAGGATTGGCCTTCGGTAAGTTGACATTATCTCCCATGAAAATACCAAGAACAATAATGAGGCCAAGTGGAACAATTTTAAGAGCTGTCATTAAAATTTGTATAAATCCAGCATCTTTTAGACTTTTCATATTAATCAATGTCAGCCCCCAAATCAGGGCTAAGGCTGAGAGGGCTTGCCCCATAATCGATATTTTAAGCACGGGAAAAAAGACGCCTAAGTAACCCACAAATGCAATTGCAATGGCTGGAATAGATATCCAATAAGCCACCCAATAACCCCAAGCGACGAGAAAGCCCGACAGGTCTCCAAAAGCATCCTGCGCATAAATATAAACCCCGCCAGAGCGGGCTGTACGGCTCGATAGGCGTGCAATAACTAAAGCCAAACAGATTGACCCTCCGGCCGTGAGAGCCCAGCCTGCAAAGCTCATTAAGCCATAAGGGGCCAATAATGCGGGTAAAAGAAATATGCCTGACCCGATCATAATCCCGACAGTCAGCGACCAGCACGTCCAAAAACCTAGAGGTTTAGATTGCAAGACCGTTGTATCGCTGTACATTATATTACTGCTCCCCTTAACTTGCGAGAGCCGAAAGATACCAATCAATAAAGCTTTGTGCGAATGTTTCCATCTCCGACAATTGTCCGGGCTTATAAAAGCGTGAGTTCACGCCCAGTTGATTATTCATAATAATCTCTTTATCGGCTTGCGTAGTAATATCCCAAAGCCATGTGAGAGCCTCAATATCATAGTCCTGACCTTCAACGGCGTCTTCATGGACGAACCAGAATATTTCACACACGCAGCTGTCAATCGTAACAGGAACAAAACGATATCCGACAATATGATCATCATATAAAAGAAAAAAATTGACTGGCCCGAGCATAAATTCAGAGGCGCCTCCGTCATAGTCTTTAATGTTGCCTAGCAATGGGGCTACAGGTTTTCCTTTACGGCTTCCTGTTAAATTTTCGGGCAATAGAGGGTTGCGTCCATACTGGTACCCTTCTTGTCCTTCCTTCGCGTAATCAAAGTAATAATTATACTCGCTATGGCTCCTCTTCGTCTCATCTTTGAAGGACGCCTTCAGAGCCTCAAACTCTTCAGGAGGCCTAGACATAGCATGAATTTGGGCAAACTCTTTATGTGACGGCGCGCAATGATAACATTCTTGATAATTTTCAACAGCCAGCTTCCAATTCGCGGAAATTTCATAACTTTTCTTCGCCGCTAACTTTAAATGATCAAACCCAAAAAGATCGAAAATATCATCTAGGTTTTCACGCATATCTGAAATGGATAATGGCTTGGCTGCTAGGCTAACAAAGATAAACCCGCCAACACATTCGAGATGAACTGTGTGTAGACCATGTTCATCCGCGTCAAAATCATCCGCCATAAACCGCGCGGCTACAAGTTTACCCTCTAAATCATAGCCCCAAGCATGATAGGGACAGGTGAATATTTTTTTTGATCCCGATTTTTCCAAACAAAGGCGCGACCCTCTATGTCTGCAGACATTCATGTGGGCTTTAATTTCACAATCAGATGTTCTAACAATTATGACGGATTCACTCGCGATGTCTAATGTGAAAAAATCTCCGATATTTGGAACTTGAGATATGTGACCCGCAAAAAGCCAATTTTGCGTAAAAATTTTATCTAACTCGTGCTGATAAATGTCTGAATTTGCATAGAATATTTGATCTAATGAATATCCATTTTGATAACTAGATAACGCCGTTTTTATCACAGTATTATTTGAAACAGTCATATTGGCTCTAGTGAAATTCGCTATAAATATTGACAGTTTTGAACGATAGTTCAATATCCAAATTAATTTTAGAGGCCCTAGTCAAGCGCGCAGGCATTTCGGAAAGATATCGTAGAGTGACAACTGACGTAATCATTATTGGAGGTGGTCACAATGGCCTCGTTTGCGCAAATTACTTGGCCATGGCTGGCAAAAAGGTTCACGTTCTAGAACGGCGCTCTGTCATAGGCGGGGCTGCTGTTACAGAAGAATTTCACCCTGGTTTTCGTAACTCGGTCGCGTCTTATACTGTAAGTCTCTTGAATCCAAAAATTATCACGGATCTTAAACTTCATGATCACGGCCTGAAAATCGTTGAACGTAAAGTCAATAATTTCTGGGCTCATAAAGATGGAAATTTCTTAGCCTTCCCTGTCGGGGAACAACAGCTCAAGAATGAAATCGCTTTATTTTCAAAAAAAGACGCAGACTCATTAGAACGTTATTTCAGAGATACCGCTATGGTTGCTGACCTTATCCGGGATTTTCTGCTTGAAACCCCTCCTAATGCAGGCGGCGGCCTAAGGGATGTTTTCAAAGCCGCGGTGCTTGGCAACCGCCTTAGAAAACTCTCCCTCGAAGATGAGCGTATTGTCATGGATATTTTCACAAAAAGCGTTGCTGATTTTCTCACGCTTTATTTTGAGAATGATTATGTCAAAGGCGCTTTTGCCTTTGACGGTATTGTCGGCAATTATGCGGATACGCAAACCCCTGGTTCAGCTTATGTCTTGATGCATCACGCCTTCGGAGAAGTGAATGGCAAAAAGGGTGTGTGGGGACATGCCATTGGCGGTATGGGAGCTATCACACAGGCTATGGCAAAGTCTGCGTTAGATAAAGGCGTCACTATCGAAACATATAAAGCGGTTAAAAAAGTTATTGTTGAAAATCAACGCGCTGTTGGAGTCGAACTTGAAAATGGGGATATCCTGAAAGCCAAAACAATTGCTTCCAACCTTAATCCAAGCTTGCTGTTTAATCACCTTGTAGATTCCGAACACTTACCGCCTGACTTTAATCGTCGAATGAAACATTACCGTAATGGATCAGGTACTTTTCGAATGAATGTTGCTTTAAGTAAGCTTCCAAAGTTCACATGCTTATCTAACCAAGACCGTGCTGGCCAAGACCACCTGACAGGCGGCATCGTTATTGCGCCGACAATGGCGTATATTGATCAATCTTACCGTGATGCGAAAACCCAAGGATGGTCTAGCGCACCGATTATTGAAATGCTCATACCCTCAACATTAGACGACACCCTTGCTCCTAAAGGCCAGCATGTTGCTAGTTTATTTTGTCAGCAATTTGACCCGGACTTAGACTGGGACAAGCACCGCGAGAGTGTCGCTGAATTGATTATCGATAATGTTGATAAATATGCGCCAGGTTTTAAGAAAAGCGTCTTAGGGACGCAAATTCTAAGCCCCTTAGATCTTGAACGCACCTTTGGTTTAACTAAAGGCGATATTATGCATGGTCATCTTGGTTTAGATCAGATGTTTAGCGCTAGACCTATGCTTGGATATGGTAATTATCGCTCCCCAATCAAAGGTCTTTATATGTGCGGAGCTGGCACGCATCCTGGCGGCGGTGTAACTGGCGCACCTGGACACAATGCCGCCAAAGAAATTATTCGAGACGCATGATATTTAAAACATATTCTAAAATATTATTATCAAGTATTATGAATTTCTAAGTCACTTAAATCTCTTTGCAAGGTATAGCGCCTTTCCTCTTAACTGTGAGAAACACCCATGACTATTCCTGATAAAATGACTGCAGTTTTACTGACAGGACATGGCGGTTTTGAGAAGCTTGACTATCGTGATGATGTGGATGTGCCATCCCCAAAAGACAATGAAGTTTTAATCAAAATTCGAGCCTCGGGAATTAACAATACTGACATCAACACCCGTATTGGTTGGTATTCTAAGAAAATCACAACAGCGACTGATTCAGGCGGTAGAGACGGGTATAATGATGTTGATGATAATGATGATGCGGGATGGGCTGGCGAACCCTTAAAATTTCCAAGAATACAGGGGGCCGATATATGCGGCCATATCGTTGCGGCAGGTAAAAATGTAAACGCCAAACGTATTGGAGAACGCGTTATTGTTCGCAGTATGATGCAAAGCTATGTCAGCCACCTCCCCTATCAATGTGAAACAATTGGATCAGAATATGATGGCGGCTTTGCGCAATATGTTGTTGCGCCCTCAAGTGAAACTTATGAGGTTAATTGCGATTGGAGCGATGCAGAGCTTGCGTCAATTCCTTGCGCTTATTCCACAGCAGAAAACTTAATACACCGGATTGGTTTATCTGCCGAACGCGTCCTTATCACAGGTGCATCTGGAGGCGTAGGATCTGCTGCCATTCAACTTGCCAAGCGCCGCGGGGCTCATGTGATTGCAGTGGCTTCCGCCCGTAAACATGATCAAGTTCTCGCACTTGGGGCAGATGAGGTTATTGATAGAAACGCCGACCTCATAGAGGCGTTAGGCACGGATTCAATTGACTGCATCCTTGACGTCGTTGCTGGACCCACATGGCCTGATCTGCTGAGTACCCTAAAACGTGGAGGTCGATATGGGACTGTGGGCGCTATAGCAGGGCCCATTGTAGAACTTGATCTCAGGACACTATACCTTAAAGATCTCACACTCATGGGGACCACTTTCCAAGAAGAAACTCCCTTTAAAAATCTCATAAGTTATATTGAACGCGGAGAAATCAGACCTGTCGTCGCCAAGACATATCCCTTATCGGAAATCGTCACAGCTCAAAAAGAATTTCTAGAGAAGAAATACACTGGGAAATTAGTTCTTATTCCGCCGGATTGACGGTCTTAAGCATTATGACATCTCAGCCCGAGCTACCGCTAACTTAGCTTGAATTTCCATATGTCTTTTACGCGTTAAATTATATCTCAAAAAACAATAGATAGCTCCCACACCAAATAATAAGGCTATCAGAATAGACACATCTGCAAGACCATTTATTTGAGTTTGCGTGACATCACTGGGTTTCGCTTGTTTAGGAAATTTAATGACGGCTAACGCAATAGCCGCAATTAATGTTCCCATGGCAAAAGTCATTTTTTGCGCAAATGAATAGGAGGCGGATAGTATTCCCTCTTGTCTTTTAGTCGTTTCTAATTCCATCTCATCAGCCACATCAGCCAGCATAGAGCTGGTGATGATGATAATTCCCGTTAAAGCGGAAAACCCAATTGCGCTTGCAAAGGCAATCAGAGGGAGTAGATTGGGATGGTCTAGAGCTGGCATTAAGCCCAACCGATAAGCCAAATAAGGTAGCAAATTACAAATCATATACAGGATAGCGAATAATATTGCTGCGGGCTTCTTATCCATTTTTGCCGCTAAAACCGTCGCTAAAATCACCGCAGGAATGAGTGATATGAAAGGAGCTAGGCTGAGTAAAAGTTTTCCCTCTTGTGATAATTGCCATAAATATACACCCATATAGAGGCTGAGCGCGCTCCCTGCCCCGTAAAGAATAAGGGTTAGTCCATACCCTCCGCATAACCATACGAAGCTTTTGATATTAGCAGCCTTTGCCAATTGAGAAAATGTATCTTTCCAGCCCGTACGGGTATCATCACTATATCGCCTTAAGTCAGGAACTTTGTGACGCGTTCCATATGTCGCAACAAAGGCTCCTAAAGCGCCCATGATGGCCAGTGTCGCCACCATAGGAGCATAGCCAGCTTGGTTCATCATACCATCCTCAAATTCAGGCGTTTCAGGCAGAAAAATTCTAAACGCCAGAATAAATAAAATCATATTGAAGATGTTGTTAAAAAACTCTCTTACCGCTGTAATTGATGTCCGTTCATTATACGCCGTAGAAAGCTCTGCCGAGAGAGCATAATAAGGCACGCCATAAATCGTCAGGCCAAGCCGAACGACCAAAGCAAAGAAAAGCATCCAGATAAACACCCCCGTCACGCCAAGCGCTGATGGCGGAGCAAAGAGTAAAGCCAACGCTATGGCCGTAGGAATGATTGACCACAGCATAAATTTATGGCGGCGACCCCATTTTTCTGACCTATAATTATCTGAGATTTGTCCCATAATAGGGTCTGTAAAGGCATCCACAAATAGCACGATGAGTGTCACGACACCGACCAACAAAACAGGGACACCTAAAATATTTGAAAAGAAAAACAAAAAGAAGAAATGAAACAACATATTCTTCATGGACAATAGGCTATGCCCCATGCCGTAGGCCATTTTAGCTGGTATGGAAACTTGTCGATTAGATTCTTGTTTAAACGCTGCTTTAGTCACTCATCCTCTTATGTAGACTAATACAATTACACAGCTATGAGTCAAAATAATCATGAGCCTTTAGGGTGGCTTAAGCGCTAAGCTCTTGCTAGAAAGGCTCATGGTTGGTCTTACAAATCTTATATCCCACCGCTTCAGAGGTTTCGCGCCTTACGAAAACACAGCTGAAGGCTTTCGGGCCGCTCTCGATTACGGCGTTCTAAATCTGGAATTTGACATACGCGTGGCCAAATGCGGGACGCCCATGATTTATCACGATGAATATGCGTTAGATGAGGATGGTAATCTACACCACCTGTGTGATGTTATGTCTAAAGACTTTAAGTCGCTTGGCGGAATATTTAGCCGAATCTCAACAGCCGAAGACCTTTTTGAAATTGCGGGCCAACATAAAAGCAAAGCTAAACTCCTCATCGATATAAAAGATGCAGGATTTGAATCTGAAATCTACGCCCTTGTGAGAGGTAATAAATTGGGCTCTCGCGCTGTCTATGTGTCTTGGGTTCCAGAAGCTCTATATGCGATGTATGACATACATCCGGAAGCGGATTTTTGTCTGTCCCATTGGTGCCAATCACCAAGTTCCAAAACACGAAAAATTCATAAAGTTTTCAAAGCAAAATCAGGGCATGTGCCGCGCCCCGAACGCAGTTTGGTTCACGGTGAGCGCTCTGGCTGGTATATTGACGGCCCCTTACAGGGGAAATTACGCGATATCGTGACATCGGTCTGCGTGCCCCAAGCTATGCTGACACGCGACTTAATTAACAACTATCATAAGGATAATATAACTGTCAGCACCTTCAGCTATATCGACTGGACCCATATTAACCGCCACAAAGATAAATTTAATATCGACCTATATTTCATTGATAATAAAAGCGTCTTTGATGAGTTAAAATAGCTATTTAAAATTGCGCTATTGCGATTTTTGTTAACTCCCCATTTTCACTTTTCCAGTATATATGCCCTCAAATATACAATGGGGACCCCACGTGACTGCAACAATAGCACACCCAATAGACGGTAAAGACGCTAAATTACCGAAATCACTAGATCTAACTGATCCTGTTTTTGGACAAATTATGGACATGTCAGAATTGGCTGTTGTCATGTTTGATATGGATTTAAAGCTAAAATATTACAACAAAAATGCCATCAAATATTTTGAATTAAACATCAAAGACTTTGGAGAAAATTACTCCTACGATAATATTGCCGAAACTTTAGTGTCTAATAATATTCCACTGAATAATAACACTGATCTGATTAAAAGTTTCATCACCAATAATATGGACGGGGAGTCTTCTGAGGCTCAAACAGAAACAAAAATGACCATGAAAAGCGGACGTCATTTACATGTTAAACGAGAGCTAGCAGGAGATTTACATGTCATCACGGCGAAAGACATAACTCAAGCCCAACTACATAAACATACATTAGCCATCGCCCTTGAATCTGGACGCGCTGGATATTGTACTTACAACTGTAATACGCAGAATTTTAAAATTCGTAGTGATTACCTAAAGAAACAGCTTACTCAAAACCAAATGAATACAGCTGTTGAAAAAGGCATTTTCGCGATCATGCACCCTGACGATAAACAGGCAGCCTTAGACAAATGGACGAGCGCCCTGAAAACAGGTGAGGCTTTTGATCATACTAGCCGCTTAATGAGTGGAAATGGGCACAATATGTGGATGCGGTGGCAGTGTCGCCCGCTCACTACAATTGATGGAAAACTCATTGGCTTTAATGGCTTCTTTGAAGACATCACAAAAGAACTCGAAATTAGAGAGTCTATGAGGCAATCTAAAGAAACTGCTGAAGATTCTTTGAAAATGAAAAACGACTTCTTAGGACGCTTGGCCCATGAAATTCGAACGCCGATGAATGGCGTCATTGGTATTGCGGATGCCCTCATTCATCACCATGCTGACGAGTCCATCAACCCTAAACTTGAGCTAATACAAAGCTCTGCCGATAAAATTTTACGTATCCTTGATGAGACCCTTAACCATACAAAACTACATGCGGATAAACTCACGCTTGATTCTAAATCCGCCAGCCCCATTAATTCGGTTAAAGATGTTATTAATCTTTGGGAACAAAAAGCGCTTCAAAATAATATCAAGCTCTCAATGGTGATCTCACCCACTGTCCCAGAAGAAATTACATTTGATAAATTTCGTTATGAGCAATGCATCAACAATCTGATTTCCAATGCTGTTAAATTCACGCCCAATGGAAACATTAAAGTCATGCTGACAACCACACAGAAAGAAGGCGGAAAACCACGCCTGATCTTCGCTGTTCAGGATGATGGTATTGGCATGACAGATGAACAACAAGCCCAAATTTTTGAAGCCTATACACAAGGCGATAAGTCAATCGCAGGCCGTTTTGGCGGAACAGGCCTTGGCATGACGATTACCAAAGAAATCATTGAATTAATGGGTGGGTCGATATCTGTCAGATCAGCTCTCGGAAAAGGGTCTATTTTTGTTCTATCCTTACCTTACACTGAAAATACCGAAGAGGCCTTTGAAGAAGATTGCAATCACTTAGTTGACCAACTTCTTGAAGATGCTCAGCCAGAAGCAACGAATTACTCAAAGTTAAAAATTCTCGTCGCAGATGACAACTCAACCAATCATATGGTTGTCATGTCTCTTATCGAATCATTAGTAGCTGAAGTTCATCTCGCCTCAGATGGTCAACAAGCTATCGATATCTTGAAAACAACAGACATTGATATCGTCTTAATGGATATTCATATGCCCGTGATGGATGGCATTGAAGCTACATTATCTATCCGAAGTTCCGAAGAATCTTGGTCGGATGTGTCTATAATTGCTCTTACAGCTGATCCACAATATCAACAAAAGCGCCTTTGTAAAAATATTGGTATGGACGAAGCTTTAGCTAAACCTGTTAAACTCAGCGATATTCTTGAAGCTTTCGACAACGTTCTTAAAATTGATCGGACAAATGAGTTAGCCGCTTAACTTGGTTCTTCTCTGACTATACATGTAATATAAAAAAAGTTACTCTGGTGACCGTAAGGGAACATCAGAATGCACAAATTTATTACAATTATAGCCTTAGGCCTCGTGGTGTCATGCCAAGCTAAAACGCCTAGTTCTGCGAGTTCCGCAAATTTTTGCATATCTGGAGGCCCTATATATACAGCAAATGACGCCCAGCCCACAATCGAAGCTGTAAGCGTTAAAGATGGCAAAATTACCTATGCGGGAAATGCGGCCGGAGACTGGTGTAAACAAAACACCCAGAAGAACCCTAAACATATAGATCTAGCAGGACATACATTACTCCCTGGGCTAACGGATGCTCATGGGCATTTATTAGGTATTGGTCTTCGAGAAATGACTCTCAACTTAGAGGGCACCTCGTCTATAAAAGACCTCCAGGCACGTTTGCAAAATGTTATATCCAAAACTCAAGGCACAGATACTATCTATGGCAGAGGCTGGATAGAAACGCATTGGCCAGAGAAGCGTTTTCCTAATCGATACGATTTGGATCAGATAGCCCCAGATCAAGCTGTCATATTAGAACGATCTGACGGGCATGCATATGTTGTAAACAGCAAAGCCTTAGAGCTCTCCCGAATTACGAAACATACGAAAGACCCATTTGGAGGGGCGATAAACCGTGATGAGAACGGTGAACCTACAGGCATGTTAATTGATAATGCGGGCAAGCTTGTATCGGGACTAATCGATGAAATCACGCCGGAACGCAAAGAACAAGCTTACATTAAAGGCGCAGAGCTATATGCCAGTAGAGGGTGGACTAACATTCATTCAATGTCGGTAGACCCCGAAGATGTGGCTTTATTAAACAAACTGGCCAATGAAGATAAAATAAAAATACGAGTCTATAATTCACTCGATTTATTAGATGAGCGATCAATGCCATCTTTAATATCCGGACAATCAAAAGATAATAATCTAATTACCACGCGCGCCATTAAACTTTATGCTGACGGAGCTCTAGGATCACGCGGAGCCGCATTATTGCAGCCCTATGCTGATGATATCGATAATGATGGTTTGATGACGTTAAAAGAAGTTCAAGCCGATAGTATTTTAGAAGCCGCTTTACGTAATGGTACCCAAGTCAATATTCACGCAATTGGGGACAAAGCCAACAGAATGGTCCTTCAATGGTATAAAAATGCTTTTGAGTTAGTCCCAAATTCAGAGCGGGCTATATCAGAACCAAGGTGGCGAATTGAGCACAGTCAAATCATCCACACAGATGATATACCTTTATTTGCGAAGCATAATATTATTCCATCAATGCAACCTTCTCATGCCATTGGGGATCTACATTTCGCCGTAGATCGATTAGGTAAGGATAGATTGGCGGGTGGGTATGCGTGGCGAAGCCTTATCGATAGCGGCTCTATTATTGCCGGCGGGACAGACGCCCCCGTTGAAATAGGCGATCCTCTTATTGAGTTTTATGCAGCCACACAAAGAAAAGACCTTAAAGGGTATAGCAATGATGCCTGGTATCCCGAACAAAAAGTAACCTCGCAAGAAGCTTTAAAAATGTTTACGGCATGGCCAGCCTATGCTGCATTTCAAGATACCCAACTTGGTACAATAGAAGTCGGGAAAACCGCAGATTTCACAATCTTTGACACTGATATCATGACGGCTAGCGGCCCTGAAATACTCAAAGCCGTCACAATTATGACCATGGTAGATGGTCAAATCGTTTATCAGCGTTGAGGTTAAATCTTCTGATTTGTATATGCTCTGAGTTCCTTACGCGCGACTTGCATGCGGTGAACGGCATCTGGGCCGTCCGCAAAGCGGAGTGTGCGCTGCTGTGCATACATGGCGGCTAATGGCGTATCTTGAGAGACACCTACACCGCCATGCATTTGCATCGCCTCGTCAATGACTTTGAGGGCCATGTTCGGCGCAGCCACTTTAATCTGAGAAATCCACGGCGCGGCGGCGCGAGCATCCCCCTGATCCATCATCCAAGCCGCCTTTAGGCAAAGCAAACGTGCTTGTTCAATTTCAATACGGCACTCGGCAATAATATCGTAATTCTGGCCTAGCTTAGCCAACGGACGTCCAAAGGCTGTCCGGCTTAACGAGCGCTCACACATGAGCTTTAGCGCGCGCTCCGCTTGCCCAACAGAACGCATGCAGTGATGTATGCGGCCAGGCCCAAGACGACCTTGAGAGACTTCAAATCCGCGACCTTCGCCGATGAGTAAAGCATCAGCTGGAACGCGGACATTTTCAAAGCGCATATGAAGGTGACCATGCGGAGCATCGTCATTGCCAAAGACTTCCATAGCACGGAGTTTAGTAATACCGGGCAAGTCCGCAGGCACGACGAACATAGAATGTTGTTGGTGACGCGATGCATCGCCATCACGCGGCGCTGTACGGGCCATAAGGATATAAACAGCGCAGCGCGGGTCCCCTGCCCCTGATGACCAATATTTTTCGCCATTAAAGACCCACTCATCGCCGTCTTTTACAGCAGAGAATTCGAGGTTTGTAGCATCAGATGAGGCTACATCAGGCTCTGTCATCAAAAAGGCAGAGCGGATTTCACCTTCGAGCAAGGGTTTAAGCCATTTCTCTTTGTGTTCATCTGTACCGTAACGCTCGAGAACTTCCATATTTCCTGTATCTGGCGCCGAGCAGTTGAAGATTTCAGGTCCTAGACTGCAATAACCCATCTCTTCGGCTAGATAGGCATATTCAACGGTGGATAGGCCATAGCCCTCTTCTGAATCCGTAAGCCAGAAGTTCCATAAACCTGCTTTTTTTGCTTTCGCCTTCAGGCCTTCGCGAATTTCATTTTGACGATCTGTGAATTTAAAGCGATCTCCGGCTTTTCCTACCTCGTGGTGATATTCCACATCCGCTGCCATGATTTCTTCTTGCATCATTTTGCGTACTTTTTCGACAAGCGGCTTAACGCGCTCACTCATTCCTAAGTCCATAACTGCTGACATAGTATTTTCCTTCTTATTATTCTTAAAGTGTGCCTGATTTAATCTTAAAGCGCGCTAAGTTGCCTAACGCCGTTACCATTTGCCCATAATCTTTAAAGCGCGGATTATCGTTCTGTCCGCGATAGAAACGCGCATATATTTGCTGAATAATCACGGCGAGCCGCCAGATTCCGTAAACATAATAAAATTGGAATCCTGAAACATCCACGCCCGTTTTATCGGAATAGAAATCCAAGATTTCCTGGCGTCTCATCATACCCGGCACCATACAAGGCTGACGGACAGTCATCTTCATAAAGTCAGGATCGTCAGCATGTATCCAATAGGCCAGTGTATTTCCCAAATCCATCATAGGATCTCCAAGCGCGGAAATTTCCCAATCTAAAATAGCTTCAATCTGAGTTGGGTCATCTTGTTTTAGAATACAATTATCAATGCGGTAGTCGCCGTGAATAACGGCGGCTCCACGTTCATTCTTTGGCATGTTATCTACTAACCATGTCTGCACATCTTCGAATTTTTCAATATCTTCAGTCCAAGATTTTTCCCATCGTCGATTCCAGCCTAATATTTGGCGGCTGACATAACCTTCAGGTTTTCCAAAATCGCCTAAACCAACGGATTCATAATCCACAGAATGCAAATCGACGAGTGATTGGAAAAAGTTTTCGCAAAGTTTACGCGCCTCTTTAGCTGACCAATTCCAATCTTTGGGGATATCCGTATGAATAAGATGTCCATCTGAGCGGTCCATAACATAAAATTCGGCGCCAATGATCGACGCATCGTCCGTATAGTAAAGTGTATTAGGAACAGCTATGTGGCCGTGTAATGCCGACATAACCTTGTACTCACGATGCATATCGTGGCCTGATTTAGGCTTATCCCCAAATGGTGGACGCCGTAGAACCATACGCCTGTCAGGATAATCCAAAGCATAGGTTAGATTAGAGGCCCCAGACGCATATTGTTTAACAACCGCCTGCCCTTTTAAATTAGGAACTGCGTCTTTCAATACTGCATCAACAGCAGCTATATCAAGCTCTTCGCCTTTACGGACATCAACGGTTGGGTTTTCGCTGCTCATTAGATAATAGCGCCGCCATCAACAACCATACCCTGCCCGGTGAAATAACTTGCTTCATCAGACACCATGTAGAGGACAGAGCCAACCATTTCTTCGGGTTGAGCCATACGAGAAATAGCGAGATTCGCTTCCATATATTTGTCCATGCCAGGCATGCTTTTGAGGCCCGCAGCCAATTTTGTGTCTGTAAATCCGGGAAGCAATGCATTTACGCGTACGCCCTGATTACCATATTCTTTGGCCATACCTTTGGTCATATTAATCACAGCCGCTTTCGTCATACCATAAACCACGCGCATTTGGCCGGGCTGTATCCCATCGATAGAGGCTACATTAACGATAGAACCGCCGCCATTTTTCATAAGCATAGGCATTGATTTTGCAGATAGATAGAACGGGCCTTTGACATTCACTTCCCATGTTTTGTCATAGGCACTCTCCGGCGTCTCGTGAGACGGGCCGAAATAAGGATTGGTAGCGCCGTTATTGATCAAAATATCCAAACGTCCGAAGTCTTTTTCGATCATAGCAAGAACTTTGTCATGATGAGATAGCTCGCCCAAATGAAGCTCTGCTGAGACAGCTTTGCCGCCCTTGGCACGAATAGCTTCTGCCACTTTTTCGCAATCCGCTTGTTTACGGCTTGAGCAAATAACGGTCGCCCCATGTTCAGCAAAGCCGTGGGCTATCGCTTCGCCAATACCGCGGCTAGCGCCTGCAATGAGCGCCACTTTTCCTGTAAGGTCAAATCTAGCCATGTCTCTCTCCTTATGTTGGTAACTGGTCGTTACCGATTTTCTGTTTTAACTTGTTCATTCCGCTAATATAGGCCTGATAATCCATCGCTTTATGTTTGAAATAGTCACCGACAACAGGGTGAGATAGTACCAAAAATTGATCATTATCGATAGCCACACGCAAGGCTTCGGCAACATCTGAGGGTTCCAACAATCCATCTTGACTTTTCTCTGCAAACTCGAACCCTTTGGTCATATTCGTGCGAACATATTGAGGACAGATACAATGTGCGCGAATGCCTTCGTCCCAATGACGAATAGCTATCGCTTCGGCAAAGCCGACAGCCGCATGTTTAGTCGCGCTATATGAGGCACTCCCAATTTGTTGTAATAGACCGGCAGCTGACGCCGTAATAACGAAACGCCCAGAACCTCGGCTTTGCATACTCGGCAAAACTGCCCGCGCCGCATATACGCTGCTCATGACATTAACTTGCCAACTCAATTCCCAATTTTTATTACTCGCGCCTGCAGCATTATCAGGATCGCCAAAGCCTACGCCTGCATTAGAGACGAAAACATCAATCGGGCCGTTAGCCGCTTCTGCCTTATCAACAAAACCTTGTACTGCGCTTTCATCGCTTACATCACAGGCAAAAGCTATCGCGCCTATTTCCTCAGCCGTGTTCGTTGGCGACTGCAAATCACTAATGGCGACCTTTGCACCATTTGAAATAAACATCTCTGCGATTGCACGGCCAATACCGCCATTTGCGCCTGTTACGGCAATAGATTGATTTTCAAACATAAATTCTCATAGCAAGGGACATTCTTCGGAGCAAAGACTAATATGCAATTAGTTGCATATTTTCAAGACCTGTAGAGTGTGACATAAAGAAATGCAGGAGGGCACATGGACGATAACGAATCGATTGATATTCAACATGTAGCGCCTCTGCAAGATGATGATATTCCTGACGCTAACCAGAGTCATCAATGCTTTTCTTGCGGTGAAGATATGTCCGGCCTTTACTGCAATGCCTGTGGGAATAAAAATGATAATTACAGACGTTCAATTTGGTCTTTAGGCATAGAGTTATTTTCTTCACTCACAGCTTTTGAAGGCCGGATTTGGCGAAGCCTACGAAGTTTGATCATAAAACCCGGAACTATGGCCCGAGAATTTGCCGATGGCGCGCGGCAGAAATGGACCTCACCCATTCGTTTATTTCTTGCAACATCATTATTGCTTTTTGGGTATATTGCTATTTCGCAAACTCAATTAATTGCCTTTGGGACCCAGAAAAATCAAAATTCAGTACTTAAAGCAGGTGCTGCGGGTCAATCCTTCGCACCTCAAATTTACTTCCTAAAACGGAAAAGCAAAATCAAACAAATAGTCACCGATAAATTAATTTCTGACTTTGAAAACAACATTGAGAACATTACCGACTCCGATGGGAATAAAATTATTTCAGATATCGAAGATGACTTAACCGTGGATGCAGAGGTCTTAGGAGGGGATGGATTTGAACTCGACTCAGAGGGTTTGAAACAAGTTGCATCAATAATACTTAGAAAACCAGAGCGCCTTAACGGTCCTATTAACAAATATCTCTCGAGGATCATGTTTTTTATGATGCCTCTTTCTATGTTGATCGGGGCAATCTTTATCCGAGGTGAAGAACAGGCCATGTTGTATGATCATTTGGTTCATGCAGCTTATATTCACGCCTTCGCATTTTTATTACTCTTTCTATTCATTTTATTAGTTCAGTTTACACCCATTAAAGGCCTCATATGGATATACACAGTAATCTTGATGATATATCTTCCTCTTTCGGCGAAACGCATGTTTGGTCGGGGATGGTTTAAGACCCTACTCACAAGTTATGGCGTCGGAAGCCTATATACATTCATAATGATTTTAATCCTGACAACTCTTATCACATTGGGCTTCGTTGACATTGCAAAAGACGTCGCACAGACAGCTAATTAACCGTCACGCCTCATAGGCGGCTTTGGGGCACGATCACCGAACCACCAAAGCGTTGCGGCGGTTGCGGCAAAAACTGCCGCCTCAACGATTGCGCCATTTTGAGTAACCGCAAATATCCAGCCCGTGATGAGCCACAACAATAAAGTCAATGTTGGACGAACAAGTCTAAGTGTATTTATCACCCATAAGCTTGCCTTCCCTATATTTGAATCGGCCTCAATCGATGCATCCAAGCCGCGCCATGACCCTTCCTGAGCCGCGAGAGCGAGTTCCATTTCAGTCTCTTGAGCTTGGGCCTGCATTTGCAGCTCATGAAGCTTATATTCATGCCCCCAGCGCTGAACCTCATGTTTGAAAGTTTGTTGCCTTTCAAAATATCCCGCCACACGGCCTAAAGCCGTACCAAATATACCGAAGATGCCACCAGCCGCAGCATCTAATCCTAATCCAAATATGTCTGCCATAATTTTTCTGCTTTACGGTCACCAAACCAGTGCCGTTTTCGTCCTAAATCAATGCGAAGAAAGGTTTGGTAAAACCCAAACCCGCGAAAGCCTGCATCATGACAAGCTTTAAGAAGATGTCTTCGGTCATGCCTAACTAATGATATATCAACGGCAAGCCTAAGATGTTGAGACAGAGGCGCTCCGCCTATTCGGGCATTATGCAAACTGCACCTATGCCCGGATAATATACGAAAAGGCTTGGCAGCATCATTACGCGCCGCTTGTAACCGGTCCAAAAATTCAGGCCATATATACATAGCCTGACAATGGCGGCAGGCCAGTTCTTCAATGGAAAAGTTAGGCCACCGTTCCGGTTGCCAGCCTCTTTTAACGTCTAATGTTCTCAACATAGACAGAATATATGTTGAGATTTATTCGTGAGGATTAATATAAAAAAACCCGCCAAAAGGCGGGTTGATAAAACTTATAAGGTTTTCTTCTGACGATTAACCGCCAAATACGCTCAGCTTACCAGCTTTCTTAGCGGCTAGGTAATAGAACGTTACGCGGTTCTTGAACCGCTCGCCCTTCATTTCCTGACAAACGCTATTTACAAGTTCAGCTTGGCCAGATTTCAAACCAAGTTTCTTCGTTGCAAAGCCTTTTGCGACGCGACCTTTTTCGGCCTCATCAGAACACGCAACCAATGAACCATCACGCGTACGCAGAGCAACACCACAATATTTTACGATGTTGTCAACGACCGTACGGCTAGCACGAGAGTCATATTTCTTGATATTAGTGAAATACTTATCGTTACCAGAGGCAGATGACGCTTTTTTAGCTCCACCAGCTTTTGGTCCAGGTTTTTGACGCACTGAGCCAGTCGCAGTTAAGTTTCCGCGCTTAGACCCTTTTTTAGGTCCTGGCTTCTTCTTGCTGGCAATCTTTGGTGCAGCTTTCATAGCCCGTGGTTTACCACCAGCCGCTAAAGCTTTACCTTGCTTAACCCACTCATCACGACCAATACGGCCTGGGAACGAGTCAATAACGCCTTCAACCATTTTCACGTCTTTAGCTTTCCAATTTCCGATTTGACGGAAATAATAGATACCTTTGCCGTTAAGATCTTTCTCGAACTTCGGACCAATACCTTTGATAAGCTTCAGATCATCTGGAGCACCATCGGTTGGACCATCAGTATAAAGAACCTTTGGTTTCGGCTTAGCTTTAGCTTTTGGCTTAGGCTTTGCTTTAGCAACAACCTTTTTAGGGGCTGCTTTTTTCTTAGCGGCGGGCTTTCTCTTAGCCTTTGGTTTAGGCGCTTCTGAGAGGCGGCCTTCCAAGTACTTTACGCGAGCTGCGAGATAACGATTACGCCATTCAAGAGCATAAGTCTCATCATCATCACCGGATGCTGTGGCGGTCGCAGCTGCGGCCCCTGCAGCGGTAGCCGCGGCGGAAGCAGCAAGCTTACCTTTAAGGTCGGAAACTTCGCCGTCACGAGTTGATACGCGACCTTCAAGTTCCTGAACACGTGCCCGGAGGCCATCAGCCTCAGCGCGCAATGCACCTTCGCCTTCAATTGATAAATCACCAGCCTGTTTCTTGCCGCGGAATAATAACCATCCGAGCAATAAACCTAATAGGCCGAATAAAAACGGGATTAACCACCCAAAACAGGCGATGTAACTAAATATACCATTTACTAACATTATAATGTCCTCCTTACTCGGACTGTGTCACGACGAATTCAATACGGCGGTTCTGGGCTTTACCCTCACTCGTCGCATTATCGCCGATTGGCTTGGCTTCACCAAGACCGATTGCTTGCATACGCTCTCGCGCAATTCCATTTTCTGTCAAATAAGCGACGACAGTATTTGCCCGCGCTTCTGATAGACGTTGATTATAAACTTCTGACCCATCAGCATCTGTATGACCTTCCACATTAATCCGGAAAGCTGCACATCGTTTAGCTGCTACAGCAAGATCATTGAGAAGGTCAAAACTTTGAGCTCCTCGAATATCTGCTTTATTGTAAGCAAAGTTTATCTTCTTACCTGTTTTGATATCGTCAAGTAATTTTTGACATTCAGACTGAGATTTGATTTCACCACCAGGAACTGTGATATTCGCCTCACCGTCATAATTTGCCAAAGCATTTGCTCGGCTATTAATGGCATCCCGAAGTTCAGTTGAAGATGTGGTGCCTGTAATGACAGACTTTGTGTCACGCATTGCAAAACGACCCGTTTCAAGACGATTAAGATCATCAATATTTTGGGTTAGAACATTATTCCAATCAGCATTGGGCGCACCGCTTGCTAATCGAACAGTTCTATTTGTGACTTTACCTGGAAATAATGCATTGGCTTGCGCTAACACACTCGTTCGTTCAGCTTCACTTCGCACATACCCGTCTAAGACAACGTTTCCGTTTGCATCTTTAGTCGCGTTAAATGTGTAAGGTGACTGAGTTGGCAAAGCAGGTGCCTTTGCAACTGACATGTCATTTTTTACACGATGCCAGCGTTTCTGCTTTGCAAAGTGAAGTTTTTTGTCATCTTTACACGTCGAACATTCGGCGTTTTCTGCGATGCTCGTGGCTCGCGCCATTTCGTCATCTGTTTTCGCAACCCCAGTTAAAGTGGCAACAT
>CAYYMI010000002.1:0-76926 GCA_964472905.1 uncultured Hellea sp.
TCGACGAGCATCATCTTATGCACGGGGCTAAAGAAATGAATGCCGATAAAATTATCCGGACGGCTCGACGCCTTGGCCAAATCCGTAATTGGGATGGTTGAGGTGTTAGATCCAAAGATCGCTTTATCACCAATAACCTCTTCGCCCATTTTAGTGATTTTGGCTTTCAGCTCAGAGTTTTCAAAGACCGCTTCGACAATAAGGTCGACATCTTTGAGCTTCGAATAATCTGTCGTGGCTTCGATTTTACCTGCGATACCGTCAGCTTTTTCCTGGGTCATTTTCTTGCGCTTGACGCGCTTGGCCAGCAAATCAATCGTATGCTGCTTACCTTTATCTGCGCCCTCTTGGTCGCGGTCAATCAACACAACATCCATACCCGCATAGGCAGAGACATAAGCCACGCCTGCGCCCATAAAGCCTGCGCCGATAACGCCGACTTTATTCACTTCGCCTTTGGTTTGACCTGCGGGGCGTGCTTCGCCTTTTTCCAAAGCTTGTTTGGAGAGGAAGAGCGAACGCACCATATTGGCTGACTCGGGGCGCAACATAAGATCACAGAAATAACGGCTTTCAATGCGTAGCGCTGCGTCCATTGGAACTTGGCTGCCTTCGTAAACACATTTGAGAATATTCGTCATGGCAGGATAATTGCCAAAGCTTTCTTTGCGCACCATCGCCGAGGCCCCGGCGAACATTGGAAGACCTTTTGGCGTGAATGGAAGGCCGCCGGGGAAACGGAACTTATCTTCATCCCAGGGCTGCTTAGCTTTGGGATTATCTTTGCACCACTGTTTCGCTGTATCTATGAGCTCAGCTGCAGGAACTGCCGCATGGAAAATACCCATGCCTTGCGCTTCTGCTGCGCCAAGCTGTTTGCCTTGAAGTAAAACTCCAGATGCATTCATCAAACCGACCAAACGCGGTAGGCGCTGCGTACCCCCACCTCCGGGCAGAAGGCCTATGAGGGCTTCTGGAAGGCCGACTTTAGCGCTTTTATTATCAGAGGCCACGAAACGCCCGGGACACGCCAAGACAAATTCAAAACCCCCGCCAAGCGCCAAACCGTTAAGCGCTACAGCAACAGGTTTACCTGTTGTTTCAAGGTCACGGAACATCATATTCAGACTGACGACATTTTCGAAAAGAGCCTTTTTAGCCCCTTCAGGATCTTTCGCCATAGAGGCGCGAGCTCGGGCCAAGTTGCCACCCATTTCCTCAAGATCAGCTCCCGCGCAAAAGGCTTTTTTGCCTGAGGCGATCACAACACCTTTAATGCTCTCATCGGATTTGATCATCTCGACCAGCTCAGCAATGTCGCCCATAGAGCTTTGATTGAGCACATTCATGGAGCGGTCCGGCATATCAAATGTTGCCAGTAGGATGCCATCAGCATCTTTATCTAATTGAAAATTTTTCATTCTATTTCTCTGTATAAATCTGTTTGCTTAAACGCGTTCAATAATTGTCGCTGTACCCATACCGCCGCCAATACATAGCGTGATAAGGGAGGTTTCTTTATCAGAACGTTCCAGCTCATCGACCATAGTCCCAAGGATCATCGCGCCTGTTGCGCCGAGCGGGTGACCCATGGCAATGGCGCCGCCATTCACATTGATTTTATCGTGCTCGATATTATGGGCTTGCATGAACCTCAAGACGACCGCCGCAAAGGCTTCGTTCAATTCATATAGGTCGATATCGCCAACTTCCATACCGGCTTTCTTAAGCGCTTTGGCGGCAACAAATTCAGGGCCCGTTAGCATAATAGTCGGCTCAGAACCGATTTCAGCAAAGGCTTTAATGCGGGCGCGGGCCTTAAGACCGAGCGCTTCGCCCATTTCTTTGGAGCCGATCAAGACAGCCGCCGCGCCGTCCACAATACCCGAGCTATTACCCGCATGGTGAACGTGATTAACTTTCTCAACTTCAGGATAACGCTGTATAGCGACCGGGTCGAAGCCCGGCATGACCGTGCCCATACCAATGAATGAAGGGTTTAAGGATCCAAGAGACTGCATATCTGTGCTCGGACGCATATGCTCATCATGATCTAGAATAGTCACGCCGAGTTGGTCTTTGACAGGCACGATTGATTTTTTGAACCGGCCTTCTTCCCAAGACTTAGCCGCGCGTTTTTGCGACTCAACGGCATAAGCATCAACATCATCACGAGAAAAGCCATTAATTGTAGCAATGAGATCGGCCGAGATACCTTGCGGTACAGCCATTTCTTCGAAGGCAAAACTAGGATCCACCATCATAGCGCCGCCATCCGAGCCCATGGGAATGCGTGACATATGCTCGACGCCGCCAGCCACAACCATATCAGTCATCCCGGACATGACTTTCGCCGCGCCCATATTAACAGCTTCGAGGCCTGACCCGCAGAAACGGTTCAGCGTGACGCCCGCAGCTTTTTGATCATAGCCGGCTTTAATAGAGGCAGAGCGCGCAATGTCAGCGCCTTGGCCTGCGACTGCTGAGACACAGCCCATAATCACATCATCAACTTTTGACGTATCGAGATCATTACGATCACGAATGGCTTCAAGCTGTTGAGAGAGTAGCGACAGCGCGGTAATCTCATGCAAGCTCCCGCTTTTTTTACCTTTACCACGCGGTGATCTCACCGCGTCAAAAATATATGCATCTGCCATAATGGGCTCCTAAGTTATCTAAATTTCTGTCTTAAAGGGAACGCGCAATGAGAAGTTTCATAATCTCATTTGTGCCGCCATAAATCCGCTGTACACGGCTATCGCGATACATGCGGGCAATGGGATATTCATTCATAAAGCCGTAGCCACCATGAAGTTGCAGACAGCGGTCTATGATTTCGCATTCTTTATCCGTCGTCCAATATTTTGCCATAGACGCCGTAACTGTATCAAGTTCACCTTTCAGGTGTTTCTCGGCGCAGTTATAAACGAAGTTTTTAGCGACCGTAGCAATGGTTTTACATTCAGCGAGTTCAAATTGAGTGTTTTGGAAATCCAGAACACGCCGCCCAAAGGCTTTGCGGTCTTTAACATATTCAATTGTCGTCTCCAGTGCCGCCTCCATAGCTGCAACGCTGCCAATGGCGATGTTCAGGCGCTCTTGCGGCAACTCACTCATAAGCTGGATAAAACCATGTCCAGGCTCAGGTCCCAGTAATGCGTCAGCAGGCACTTTCATATCGTCAAAGAAAAGCTCAGCTGTATCTTGCGCGTCCATCCCGACCTTATCGAGAATACGCCCGCGGCGGAAACCTTCCAGATCATCTGTTTCTACAACAAAAAGCGATTTAGCAAATTTTCCTTCGCCGCCTGTATCGGCTACGACAATAATCAGGTTCGCTGTTCCGCCATTTGTAATGAAAGTCTTAGAGCCGTTAATGATCCAGCCATTACCGTCTTTTTTGGCGTTGGTTTTCACGCTTTGCAAATCAGAGCCTGTTCCGGGCTCACTCATCGCAATCGCGCCAACAAACTCGCCGGTCGCCATTTTAGGAAGCCATTTTTGCTTCTGCTCTTCTGTGCCGTAGTGAAGGATATAAGGCGCGACAATTGCGTTATGCAATGAGAGGCCAAAACCGTCGACCTTAGCCTTTACGAGCTCTTCCATGATAATCATTTCATGGCGATAATCCCCGCCGCCGCCGCCATATTCCTCGGGAATGGAACAATTTAAAAGCCCCATCTCACCGGCCATATTCCAATATTTACGATCGACCACTTTATTCTTGCGAAAACTTTCGGAATGCGGCGCCATTTCACGCTCATAAAAGCCGTAAACAGCTTCGCGGAAAATATTGATGTCTTCTTCTTCGTACCAATCAGGGTTTTTAAAATCTATGACTGCCATTGTTATTTCCTTTTTATGATTAAAATGCCGCAGCTTCGAGCGCCATGAGCGGCTCCGCGCCTGTTTTAAGTTTAGCTAGATGCGCGTCCATCATGGGCAGCATCCGCAGGACGAAGTAGCGGCCCGTGATGATTTTATTGGTGTAGAACTCATCATTAGAGCCCCCATCGATGGCCGCTTGCGCCACAAGTGCCATCTTGGCCCACATATAGGCCAACGTCGTCAACCCCATCATATGCATATAATCAACAGAGCCAGCCCCTGCATTATCAGGATTAGCCATGCCATTTTGCATGAGCCACATCGTGCCTTCGGTCAGTTTTTGTTTGGACTCTTTAAGACCATCGATAAATTCTGATAGGTTTTCATTATCAGAATTTTCACCGAGGAATGTATCAATCTCAGCATTGAGCGACATTAACGCGCGGCCGCCTTTACGGGCTAGTTTACGGCCGACAAGATCAAGGGCCTGAACACCATTTGCGCCTTCGTAAATCAAGGCAATGCGCATATCGCGCACAAATTGGCTCATGCCCCATTCTTCGATGAAGCCGTGACCGCCAAAGATTTGCTGACAATCAATCGTCGTCGCCATGGCTTTGTCAGTCAGATAACCTTTGATAACAGGGGTTAAGAGCCCCAGATAATCATCGGCCTTTTCGCGAAACTTCTCATCTTCATGAACTAATTCTAAATCTTCGAGCATTGCCGCCCAATAAATAAGCGCCCGGGCACCTTCATTAAAGGCTTTGGTTTCCATCAACATGCGGCGAATATCAGGATGGACAATTAACGGGTCAGCGGGTCCATTCTCGTTTTTAGGGCCTGTCAATGAACGTCCTTGAAGGCGGTCTTTGGCATAGGCTGCCGCGTTTTGATAAGCGACTTCGGATTGCGCAAGTCCTTGCATGCCGACATCAAGACGGGCACGGTTCATCATGACGAACATGACGCGTAACCCTTTGTTCTCTTCGCCAATGAGGTAGCCTTCGGCGTCATCAAAATTCATGACGCAGGTTGAATTACCGTGAATACCCATTTTATGCTCGATGGCACCGCAGGTGACAGGATTGCGCTCAGCTGGATTTTCATCCTTATCGAGTTTGAACTTTGGGACAATAAAGAGTGAAATCCCTTTCACCCCATCTGGCGCGCCTTCGATACGGGCCAAGCAAAGATGAATAATATTCTCAGACATGTCATGTTCACCGGCGGAGATAAATATTTTCTGGCCTGTGATTTTATAAGACCCATCAGCTTGCGGCACAGCCTTGGTTTTCAAAAGGCCTAAATCCGTTCCGCAATGCGGCTCGGTCAGGTTCATAGTCCCTGTCCATTCGCCTGAAATCATTTTAGGTAGATATGTATTTTTCTGAGCTTCAGAGCCGCCAATTTCAATGGCTTTACTTGCTCCGTTCGTCAGGCCTGGATACATCGCAAAGGCCATATTCGCTGCGGATTGCATTTCGCCTGCCGCGATATGCCAAACTCCCGGCATGCCCATACCGCCATATTCCGGACTATGGGCCAATCCCATCATACCGCCTTCGACCACTTGCTTATAAGCGTCTTTAAAGCCCGTTGGGGTTGTCACGGAGCCATCGGCATTACGAGTGCAGCCTTCTTGATCGCCGACAACATTAAGCGGGGCCAGAACTTCGGATGAAAACTTACCGCTTTGTTCCAATATCGCGTCTAGCGTATCTGTATCAGCCTCGGTGAATTTTTCATACTCCGTGAGCTGTCCCACATTCAGCATTTCCTGCATGACAAATTTCATATCGCGAAGAGGGGCTTCATAAATCGGCATATCTAAAATCCTTTATTTATAACTATGGGTCATGACGCGAGGGTCACGTTGAGAGGGTTGAAAATCATCTGCTGTTTCTTCGATAAACGGCGTTTCTGAAAATTTAGCTTCATAAGCGCTGGCAAGATCAAAAACACCGTCTCCGTCTGGAGCCTCTTCGATATGGGTATCAATGACATTACAAATTTCTGTCATATCGCGAGTTAAGCTCGCAATATCTTCGCGGCGGCGCTTAAGAGAAGCGATAACATGCCTAAAATTCTTTTGACGACGGAGCAGTTCCACACGATCGGTAATATGGCCGTCTGTGACCTCCATAACTTCTTTTATGTCATCAAGTGTAAAGCCAAGGCGTTTGCCGCGCATGATCTTTTCAAACCTAAGATAGTCGGCTTGGCAAAAAACCCGCGCACCCGCATCACGAGACGGCGTCAACAAACCTTTATCTTCGTAAAAGCGGATTGTTCTGGGCGTAACATCAAACATCTGGGCAAATTCACGAATGCCCCATTTACACTCAACATGAGAGGCTTTTGCAGAATTTGACGTCTGAGAAGATTGCATGTGAGCGATTTATTTAACGTTAACGTTAACGTCAAGTCATTTTCGGCCAATTCACTTAAAAGTTACACCTATAGTGAGGAAAAAGTTAACGCCTTAACGGCCCGTTAACCACAATTGCGCAGTACGGTCATGAGTCTGTTTGTTTGCAGCTATGATAGCTGTGTTGTCTTTAAAGGGTTTCGGGGAAATGAGTAAATCTACGCCAAAACAAAAGGCAAAGACGGCGAAAGCGAAAACGGCGAAAACAATCGTCAAAAAATCAGCGCCTAAAACGCCCCCTAAAGCCGTGCTGAAGCCAAAATTAGCTAAAACATCTAAAACTTTATCTAAACCAAAAACTTTAGCCTCTGTTTCAACTCCCAAGAAATCCGTAATAGCTTCAAAAAAGACGACTAAATCAACGACTAAAGCGCCCGTCGCCACCTCTAAACCAGCTAAAAAACCTACGACTAAGAAACCGATGGCAAAGCCTAGTATATCCACGAAGCCAGCCGCTAAAACTGTTAAGACCGCCAAAGCAGCACCTGCCAATACGCCTTCAAATATCAAAGAGTTACACGCCTCTATCAAAAGTCTTGAAAGCCGTATGAAACGGGCGGACACATTGACACGTAAAAGCGTCAAAGCCCTAGAAACAGCCGTCACAGCGTTGGATCAACGCTCGCGCAAGACACGGTCGACTGACAAAGGAACTCTAACGCGTAAAGTCAATCAATTGTCCAACAAACTGACGGAAATGGTCACGGCAACGCAAAATTCAGTTAATTCAGAACTGAAAACAGCGCTCGCCAACCCGTCTGTTGAAAATTTAAACGCGGCTTTATCCCGTGCAGATCAACGTCTCTCAAACGCTGAGTCAATGCAAGCTAGCGCGATCGCAAAAATCAATCGTCATCTGGCCGCCATAGCTACAACCGTTGATGCCCGTATCGCCGCCGCAGAAGACGCGCAAAAAGCCGAAATACAAGCCCTTAAGACTGAAACGATTACAAAAATAGACACAATTGAACAGGACACCGCCAGTGCTTTGGGTAATCTCGGCGATAAAATTGTTCATCTTTCGGATGAAATCAAACGCCGCGGTGAAGCGAGTGAACTCTCTATCCGTGAAAAAGTGTCCGAAATCGCAGCACAAACGCAAAGCGAGTTTGAAGGCTATAGATCAGGGCTAGAAAGCCGTATTCAATCTGTTGAAACGGTAGATCCTGGCGAAACCCGCCGCCTAGAACGCACAATTGTCAGCCTTATGAGCCGGGTTGAAGAATTAGAGCATAGCCTGTCGCAAACACAGATGAGTTCAGCAGCTACGAATTTCATGCCTGCCCCAGCAGTCCCGTCAGCGTCAGTCACATCTGCGCCGGTTACGCCAACACCTGACCCCATGGCGCAAACCCCAATCGCTCAACAACCCCCTAAACTCTCTGTCGTCGAGACCAGGCCTGTGACAGCGACTATGGCCGATGCTTTTACGCCGACGCCTCAACCGTCTCAAAATATTCCGCCAAATCCTTATCAGCAGGCTCAAAAGGTCAAAAGCGAGCCCGACCCGTTACCCCCACAAGATAGCCATATCCCCCGCGAATTTGATCCGCGGCAATTCATGCGCGAAACTGGCGGCGGCCTGCCTCAATCTCAGCCCATCATAGCTCAGCCTCAGCCAGTTGCGCCGCAGATAGCAGATCTTGCGCCGCAAAGCACGCCTATTGACCCGCCAATGCCAGCGCCCACGCCAGCTCCAATAACTGACCTGCCAAAACCTGATCTCATCACAGATTTTGCGCCAGAACCTTATGCTAATCCAGCCTATGCTGAACAAGATGATACAATGGCCGATGTGCGCATCGGTGAACCAGAAACTGGATTTAAACCCCCGAAAATTTCAGGACGCAATCTGCGCGTTGCCGCCATGGCGACGGGCGTGGCTATTTTAGGCCTCGTGGGCGCTAAAACCGTACTCGGCGGTAGTGATACTGATACTCAAACGCCTCAATACGCACAAACTGACACCAGCGGAACTTTCCCGCCACAAAGCACAATTGAGCCGCCAGCAGCCAACACAATCGAACCTATTGGCAATTATGCGGACAACAAACCGACTGTCGTCACGGGCGAAGCTGCAAAGACCTTAAACTCAGCCGCGGGAGCGGGTGACGCCGTGGCGCAATTCCAGTTAGGGCTGTCTTATCTTGAGCAAGGCCGCACAAATGAAGGCGTCGATTTAGTTCGTAAATCCGCCAATCAGAACCAACCTGCCGCGCAATATCGCTTAGCAAAGCTTTATGAAATCGGCGAAGGCGTAACACAAGACGCAGAATTGGCACGCCAGCTCACAGAACGCGCGGCCCGCAATGGCAACCGTATCGCGATGCATGATCTCGCCCTTTACTATGCTGAAGGGCGCGGCGGCGTTAAAGCCGACCTACCAACCGCCGCAAAATGGTTTGAAAAAGCGGCAGAACGCGGCGTTGTCGATTCTCAATTTAATCTCGGTGTTTTGTTTGAAAGCGGGCAAGGCCTCCCCAAGAACTTAACAGATGCCTTTGTCTGGTATTCCATTGCCGCAACGCAAGGTGATCAATTCGCCAAGCAACGTGTGGCCGTCTTAACGGACTCGATGGATAAAGGCGATCTGGCTACTGCTGCAGAGAGAATAGGTAAATTCGCCCCCGTCAAAATTGACGAAGCGGCCAATGGTATTTTCCGTAATGTCGCTTGGGCTAAACCCGATAACGCGGCGGACACAAAAGTGACGCAAGTTAAAGACGTCCAGACGCTTTTAAGCGATCTGGGGTATGATATTGGCGGCGCTGACGGATCAATGGGGCCGCGCACACGTGCCGCTATCATAAGCTTTGAACAAGCCAATGGTATGCCTGAAACAGGCCGCGTTAACGCTGCCTTGATCGACCGCCTTGAGCTTGCCGTTGGCGCATAAGCTGTTTACCTAAGCTGTATCATGATTAGAGTGGCGCTATGAGCGAGCCGCGGATCATAATAGCTAAAACACATCAGGACATCACGCAGGTCAAAACAATATTCCTCGAATATCTTGACTTCATCGAAGACTTTCTCGGCGCGCCTCTCGATTTTCAAAACACCCAAAAAGAATTTAAAATCTTTCCCAAGACGTATGAGACTTTGTTCTTAGCCAAGCTGGGTGAGCAGCCCGTCGCGGCCTGCGGGATTAAATCCTTAAAGCCAGGCATATGCGAATTAAAACGGCTTTATTGCCGTCCAGAAGGGCGTGGCCATCACCTAGGGCGTAAACTCACCCAAGCCGCTATCACAGGCGCGCAAGAGCTGGGCTATACGCATATGTATCTGGACACCGTCCCTGAGCTTGAACACGCCAATGCCATTTATGAAAAGCTCGGCTTTGTCGATATTGAGCGATATTATGATAATCCCGTCGGATGTACGCGTTATATGTCGCTCACGCTATAACCTCTTAAGTTTCAGAAGACGGAATAAACCGATAATGCCGATGAAGGTCAAAAACGAATAGGACATCTTCCTCTTGCGGCCCTGCCCCGACATTATGAATAATCAACGGCGTGCCCTCTCGGCTTTTCTTATCTGACACAATCCCGATATGAGGCAAACGCCCCCCTAATCGCCATGTCACAATATCACCGGCTTTGTAATCCGCAGCCGATTTAGACACAGGCAATTCAGCGCCTTCACGTTTCAGATAGGTTTCAAGATTTGGCACGCGGCGATGATCTATATTTTTATCAGCCCGTTCGAGGCCCCAAATTTTAGGGTAAGCCGAAAAATTGACGCGCATATCTTCATGCACCGCCTTTTGAAAATCAAAGTCAAAAGCGGCGCGGTAGCTACGAATAATCACATCCGTACACACCCCCGTATCGGCAGGCACATCACCGCCCGGATAATCAAGCCGCACATAAGCCCCATCATAACGAACTGAAACCTTTAATCTGTCCTGAGCCGCCTCAACTAACGCTTCATCCGCATGGGTGAGTGGCGTCGTTATCCAACAGGTCAAACCAAAAACAATGAGGAAAAATAATCGCATAATCAAAACCTATACATTAAATGTGGGGAAATTATGTCTCCTTAGGATTCAAATGTGAATCAGACATGCGGATATGGTCGGCCAAAGCGGGCTTTGGTCGTGGCTGGGTTTAAAATTCTATGGGTTTAAATTTCTGTGAAACTAACTTGGCCAGAGATGCGCGGCGCAAAGACCCTGCGGCGCGCGGAAATCACCACGTGAAAACCGGGCCCACAACGCTTCGCGCACTTTGCGGTGAGCGTAATAGATCATGCGGTAGATCGAAAATCGCGCCACGCCCGAGAGACGACACCGGCGTTCCAAAAACTGAGTCGGCGTAATATGGCGCGAGCCAAAGGCGTATAATATCCCATAACGCCGAACAATTGGCAGGCGCTTATGCTGAGCAAAATGTCTCTGTATATGACGGTTGGCGCGGTTAGGGCGATAAGCTGAAAATGAAACTAACTCAGCCTCAGAATCGAAAGCCTCCCCGCGCCCCGTAAACACATAAATACAAAGGCGCAACCACAGCCAAATAGATGACATAAAGCCGCCGAGCTCTTTTGGGTATGCAGATCTCGTCCTAACATCAGCCTGACCATCCGAATGAGGCCGAAAGCCTTGGAGCCGCGCCAGATAAAGCGGGTTAAAATATGTAGAGTTAAGATATGTGTGCGTTGTTTTCATTCGCCCAACATATCCCCGCCAAAGTTAGTGAGGATTAGTTTTTTCGATTATTTTATAAGCGGTTGATTTTGTTGGGGAATGAATTGTGAGAATAGGGTTGTTCTTGAGGATAAGTTCAATTCGAATAAATCTAACCCCCTCATCCGAGCGCTTCGCGCCCACCTTCTCCCCATAGGAGAAGGACAATAAGACCTTATCGCGTCACACCGCTGCAAGTCGTAGACTGGCCCGGTGTCCATATCTTGGACTAGGTTTTAAATGCGACGTTTAAGATATGGATACCGGGCGTCTCCTTCAGAGCCGCGTCGGTATGACAAGTGTGACTACGACGGACAAAAATAGGCCACCTCCCTTAGTCACACGCGTCACTACCTCCTCGTCATAGCCGTACCTGATACGGCTATCCATGGATCACCCGATCAAGTCGGGCGATGACGTAATTAAGAAAACTTCGTCATTACATATATTTTAAAAATATCGTTCGCACATTAAGCATATATCCATATACTTTTATTAACGATTCTATTCGTAAAAAGCCTTGATTTTTAAAGAGAACACATGCAGAACATTGATATGGGTTATGATTCTAGATCAGTAACAAACTTTATTCTTGATCTATGTGATGAGCATGGCTTTGAAGTTTCAAACATGGGTCTCAATAAGATTATCTTTTTCGCCCACAGCGATTTAATTGCCACACAGGAACACGCGTTAGTTAAAACTACATTTGAGGCATGGCAACACGGACCTGTTTTGCCAATCATTTATCATGAATTTAAATCTTATGGTCCGAGTTCAATAAGATCGCGAGCCAAGAGGCTTTGTAAATTCACAGGTGATAAAGTTGTAGCTGAATATAGTCATCTAATTCATCTCAAACAATTTCTCACGGATTGTGTTTCTGTTTACGGCAAAATGTCTGCTTTTCAACTGCGTGCTCTTTCACACAAAAAGGGAGGTGCTTGGGACTATATATGGAATTCTTCTGAGAATCATGATTTAGGTATGAAAATCCCCAACTCGCTTATTTATCAAAAGGTAGTCCAAAGCCTCACAACCTCGAAGCAAAACTACAGTGTCAATTAAAGAAATTCAGAAAGCGCCATCTGCTTTACATCTAGCTTTAAACCTAGGCAATTCCGCGACTGAAACTGCTAATAATGTTATGCGACTTAAGGATGCCCGTCCGCCCTCTATAACCCCATCAATACGGATTTATGCTGAAGCACTTTTGACTGGAAGTATGAACTTGGATGAGTTGGAGAAAAACGCAAAATTAATAAAAAACAAAATCGTAAGAAACTCTGTCTTAGAAGTTTTACCTCTTTTGAAAGAATTTTCTGAACTGCACGAAATTACTTGGTTCAAAAAAGCACCCAAATACCCTTTTCGTATAGCCAAAGGAATAGATGTGCCAATTCAACCAATTGGGTTCGGACTTATAGATGGTAAAGTCCAAGCAGTTTTCTCACCTTTTTGGAAAACCATCGCTCATAATAAAAATCAATTCCGATCTGCGGTCACTTTAATACAACGAGGTTATATAGATCAAATGGACGGCGATATTGAAGGGTTTTTGTGGTTGGAAACTACTCAGACGACCAAAAATAAGGGTAGAGAACTGGCGGTTAGAGATCACGCTACAGCCGACCAGCTGACAGATTTAGAATACTATGGAATGGTACAAAATCTAATTGATGCTATTGCTATAGTCAGAACTAATTGGAAACCAAAGCCCAAGAAGAAGCCACCAACAGACGAAACAACTCCATTAGGGTTTTAGTCAATCTTGATTATTTAAATTGCGCCCACCTCTCCGCCTCGTTAAACCCACCCTCTATGAGCAAAGAGTTACATATCGGGATTTTGGGCGCGGATGGGCGTATGGGCGGGGCTATTCTGCAAGCCCTTGGCGATGAGCCGCGCGCGAGTTTAACGGCAGCGATTACCGCGCCGAGCTCGCCGAATATGGGCAGAGATGCGGGCGATCTGGCTGGTCTTAAGAATTGCGGGGTATCGCTCACCTCTGATATTCGCGCCTCGCTTGAGCGCTGTGATGTGCTGATTGATTTTTCATCCCCTAAATCCGCGATTGATGCGGCCCTATCTATGCATGACACGCGCTGTCATACGCTTGTGACGGGCACAACGGGGTATACCGATAGCGAAGAAAAAGCTCTACTGGCCGCGGCCAATAATATCACCCTTTTAAAGTCCGGCAATTTTTCGCTGGGGGTCAATATGCTCGAAGCTTTAATCGAGCTGGCCTCGGATAAGCTGCGCGCGGGATGGGATATCGAAGTTTTGGAAATGCATCATAAGCACAAAGTCGACGCGCCCAGCGGAACCGCGCTCATGCTCGGGCAGGCCGCCGCCAAAGGGCGCGGCGTCTCGCTTAAAGACGTACAGGTCCTCTCGCGTGAAGGGCGAGGAGATGCGCGCACTGAAGGCCAAATCGGATTTGCGGCCCTGCGCGGGGGCGGCGTGATTGGCGCGCATGAAGTCCGCCTCGCGAGCGAGCTGGAAATGATTACCCTCTCCCATGATGCTTTTGACCGCTCCGTCTTTGCCAAAGGCGCGGTGACGGCGGCCATATGGGCCGCGGATAAACCCACAGGCCTTTATGACATGAAGGATGTGTTAGGGCTTAAAGGCTAATGCCCGCCGCGCAGCTTAATCGATCTGTCTTGCGGCTGTCTGGTGAAGGCGTGGCGGCGTGGCTCGAAGGCCTTATCACCAATAGCCTGACAAGCGCCCTCACCTTTACGGCGCTTCTGACCCCGCAAGGCAAAATCATTTCTGATTTCTTCGTGACCAAAGACGGGGATGATCTGCTGATTGATACGCCGCAAAAATTCACGGCTGATCTGTTTAAACGCCTGCGCATGTATAAGCTGCGCGCGCCGATAGAGATTACAGATATTACGGAGACCCATAATGTCTACGCGCTGTGGGACGGGACGGGCGAAGAAGGTCATGAAGACCCAAGACATTCATCATTGGGGCGGCGGCTTATCACGACAGATTTTCTAGAGGCCAGCGATGATTACGATACGCATCGCCTCTCACTTGGTGTGGCCGATAGCGCGCTGGATTTCGAAACTGTGACCACCTTTCCCGCCGATGCCAATATGGACCTGATGAACGGGGTTGATTTCAAAAAAGGATGTTTCGTTGGCCAAGAAGTGGTCAGCCGTATGAAACGCATGACCACAGTTAAGAAACGCATGCGCGGGCTTATCCTTGAGGGGGAAGCAGCTAAAGGCGATAAAATCATGGCCGGGAGCCGCGTCATTGGCGATGTTTATCATAGTCATAAAAATTATGGCATAGGCCTCATCAGGCTTGACCGCCTGAAAGCGGCTGAGGTAAGTCCAACGGTCAATGACCAACGCGTCACGATTATGGATTCAATTGATGGACATAAAGCGTAACGATATCGCCTCTCTGCCGCGCTTTGCCGCGCTTAATGCCGCGTGGATTGAAGACCTGCATTACCTCGAAGAAAGCGATAAATTAATGGTCGCCCATCCCGAAATTTACACGCAAAATGGCAATCATGTTTTCACGGTTCACATAGAGGATGAGGTTGCTGGCGCTTGCGCGCTTAAGAAACATGACGATGGCCGTTATGAGCTCACCAAAATGGCGGTCGATCCAAAATTTCAAGGCCGCGGCATCGGCCAACATATTATGAGCGCCGTTGAGGCCTATGCCAAAACCGAGCTTGGCCTGACTTATTTATTCCTGCTCTCCAACACCCGTAACGAAGCCGCGCTGCGCCTTTATGCGCGCAATGGCTGGCGCGTTAATCACGAAGGTCCGCACCCCGTCTATCAACGCGCCAATATCGGTATGGAAAAGCATTTGTGAGCGCGTCTGGCAAACTCTCCCTTGATAACCGCGTCTTTGTCCCCGTCGAAAACTCAGAGAACGGCGTCGCGAGCGGCAAAACCCGGTTTCACTTTTGGCAAGACGGCATGGTCTTCTACGCTGATTATTTCGGCGGGGATGTTCGCGAGGGACATATCATTGGCAAGTTTGCCGAAGACGGCACAGGTGATCTGCTCTATCATTGCCTAACAACCGATAAACATCTTAAAGCGGGTAAAGCCAAAGCGGTCTTTTCACACACGGACGACAAACGCCTCGCCTTTGATCTTGATTGGGAATGGATATCCTTGGATGATAAGGGGGAAGACCACAGTTGGGGCCAAAGTCGCTATGAAGAAGTGCTGGAAAAAGAGATCGCAAAATTATGAGTTATGAAACCGTTGAGGCCATTCCCGATCTTCCGCGCTGTGGCTGGGTTCCGCCGACTGACCCGCTTTACACCCATTATCATGACACAGAATGGGGGCGGCCTATTCGCGATAGTAAGGCGCTATTCTCAAAGCTTATCCAAGACGGGCAGCAGGCGGGGCTGGCGTGGATTACAATCCTGAGGAAGCGCGAAGAAATGCTGCGCGTCTATGACGGTTTTGATCCTGATAAAGTCGCGCTTTATACGGATAAAGACCGCGAACGCCTTTTGGCTAATGCGGGCATTATCCGCTCCAAGCTCAAGATCAACGCGACTATTAGCAACGCGCAGATTTTCGTCAAAATGCGTGACGAAGAAGGCATCGATTTTAGTGACTATCTCTGGGATTTCGTCGGCGGCGCGCCCATTCAAAATGCATGGAAAGATTTTAAAGACGCGCCTGTGGATAGCCCCGAATCCATCGCCATGTCCAAAGACCTTAAAAAACGCGGCTTTAAATTTGTCGGCCCTGTGATCCTCTATGCCTTTATGCAAGCCGTCGGCATGATTAATGATCACGCCGTGGACTGTCACGCTTATCAGCCGTGTCAAAAGCTTGGCTAGGACCGCTAGAATTAAACCTAGCGAAAAAAGCGCCATAGCGCTAAGAGGGCTATTCATAAATTTATCGTCGGGGATTTTCCATGAAAGCCGTTATCAGCTCTACAGGTCTTTGGACACCGACAGATTCGATCTCCAATGAAGAATTGGTCGAAAGCTACAACGCCTATGCCGATAAATGGAACACAGAGAACGCCGCCGAGATTGAGGCCGGCAGCAAAGACGCCCTCACCCATTCCGATGCGGGCTTTATTGAAAAAGCCTCTGGCGTCAAAGCGCGCTATGTCATTTCCAAAGCCCCTATCCTTGACCCCAACATTATGGCCCCGCGCATTCCGGCCCGGCCCGATAGTGAGCCCAGCATCCTGGCTGAAATAGCGGCCAATGCCGCGCGCCAAGCCCTAGAGACCGCAGGCCGCAAAGCAGAAGACGTCGGCGCGGTTATTGTGGCGTGCTCCAACCTACAGCGCGGCTACCCCGCCATGGCCGTTGAAGTGCAAGATATTCTGGGCACATCAGGCTTTGCTTTTGATATGAATGTCGCCTGCTCGTCTGCCACATTTGGTCTTGAAACCGCGCGCGGACTTATCGTCGGCGGACAGGCGAAATCGGTGCTTGTGGTCAATCCCGAGATTTGTACCGCGCATTTGAATTTCAAAGACCGCGACGCGCATTTCATTTTTGGTGATGTCGCCACCGCGCTTTTGGTGGAGTCCGATGAAATTGCTCCTGCCGAGCATTGGGAAATCATCGGCTCTAAACTCGTCACGCAATTTTCCAATAATATCAGAAACAATTTTGGTTTCCTCAATCACTGCGCGCCCGAAGATGATGGTATGGCGGGCCCTCGCGGCAAAAAAGGCCTGACCGATAAGCTCTTCATGCAAAATGGGCGCAGCGTGTTTAAAGAAGTTGTCCCGATGGTCGCTAAAATGATTTCCGCCGAATGCGAAGCCAATGGTCTTGACCCGCATGAGCTGAAACGTATGTGGCTGCACCAAGCGAACCTGTCCATGAACCACTTAATTGCCAAAAAGGTTTTGGGCAAAGACGTCGAGCTTGAGAAAGCGCCCGTCGTCTTGGATGAATATGCCAATACCAGTTCGGCCGGATCTATCATCGCCTTTCATAAACATAATAGCGATTTCAAAGATGGCGATACAGGGTTGATATGCTCTTTCGGTGCGGGTTATTCGGCGGGCGCGATATTCGTGCGCCGTGTCGCCTAGTGTCATTCCGACGTCACGCAATGCGTGACACGGAATCCATGCCTAGATATAAAACACAAAATACAATGTCATTTTTTTCGCTAACATCTAGACTTGGATACCGGGCGAGCCTCCGCCTTTGTTCCAAATGCTCTGGCTCGCGTCGGTATGACAGTTAGCCGTGGTTAAGCAGTCGCCTAAACCTAAAAGAGCATGGCAGCGCATGCTCTCGGGCCGCCGGCTTGATCTGCTTGATCCCTCGCCGCTCGATGTCGAAATTGAGGATATTGCGCGCGGCCTCGCCCGCGTTGCGCGCTGGAACGGGCAGACCTCTGGCGATCACGCCTTTAGCGTGGCCGAACATAGCGTTGTCGTCACTGACCTCTTCATACAGCTTAATCCTAAATCCACGCGAGAGCAGCGCCTGACCGCCTTGCTCCATGACGCGGCGGAATATGTCATTGGTGATATGATTAGCCCGTTTAAACACGCCCTCGGTATTGATTACAAAGCCTTCGAGGCTCAGTTAGAAGAAGCGATACATTTACGCTTTGGCCTGCCGCCCAAAATGCCCGCCGCGCTTAAAAAGAAAATCAAACAATGTGATCTCTATTGTGCGTGGTTCGAAGCCACCCAAATCGCAGGCTTTGATCCCGTCGAAGCGGATAAGTTTTTCATCGCCCCGCCACGAGATATAAAACTAACGATTGATCCGCTACCTGTTGTTGAGGCAGAAACGACATTTTTAAAACGATTTAAAGCGCTCAACGGATGATCCGCATCTACCAAATCATCTTGCTACTTATGGTCTATAGCATTTGGTTTGGGGTTTTAGCGATGATGCCTTTTACCCAAGGTGCCGCGACACGGTCACCAAGTACGACCGCTGTAATTTATACCTTTTTGTTTCCTTGGTTTTTACTTTGTCAGTGTACGATGCATTGGGTTATCAAACGCGATGAAAAAACAATCCAAAATCATCAAAAAACCACACTCTATAAAAATTTAGAAAAACCTGCCAAGTTAGCCTTACGAGCATCTTGGGTCGCCTTCGGACTTATCACGGTTTATATATTGATATTTAAGGTTTTGCCTGCTGTTTTTTGAGCTAAAATCAGTAGCGCTATAGACAAGCCCTCCCTATATAGAGCGCATATCACCTTAAAGGAGAACAGGCATGGGTAAGGAACTCATCAATTGGGAAAATGGCCGTTGGATTGGTCAAACCCTTGAAGTTGAGAACGGGGTTTGCGCTGTCCCGTCCGCGCCCGCTGGCGGTCTTGAGTATAATGATGAGGTGAAAGCGGCAACAGATCACCTTTATGACGAGGTCAGCGATTTCATTCCCAAATTCGAATGGCCCGCTTACGCGCCCCTCGTTCACGCCATTAATACGCTCAAGAAAAAGAAGAACGCGGTTATCCTCGCCCATAATTATATGACGCCAGATATCTTTGGCTTGATCGGGGATTATAAGGGTGACAGCCTTGGCCTTGCCATTGAGGCGACCAAAACCGACGCGGATATGATTATCCAAGGCGGGGTGCATTTCATGGCGGAAACCTCGAAAATTCTTTGCCCCGAAAAACAGGTCTTTATTCCGTCTATGCGCGCGGGCTGTTCCCTCGCTTCTTCCATTACGGGCGAAGATATCAAACTGATTAAACAGCGCTATCCTGGTATTCCTGTTGTGACCTATGTCAACACCTCTGCTGACGTTAAAGCCGAGAGCGATATTTGCTGCACATCCTCAAATGCTGTCGCCATTGTCGAGCATATCACCAGCGAGTGGAGCGTGAATAAAGTTATCATGCTCCCTGATGAGTTCCTGGCTAAAAACGTCGCCAAGCAAACAAATGTCGAGGTCATCGCTTGGCATGGCCGCTGCGAAGTCCATGCGCGTTTCTCCGCTCAAGATGTGCGCGATATGCGCGAAGCTCATCCCGGCGTTGTTGTGCTCGCCCATCCTGAATGCCCGCCCGAAGTCGTCGCCGAGAGCGACTTCACTGGTTCCACCAAAGCGATGAGCGATTATGTCTCTGACAATAATCCGAAAAATGTCATCCTCCTGACCGAATGTTCCATGTCCGACAATGTCGCCATGGCCAATCCGAAAACAGATTTCGTCCGCCCCTGTAATCTCTGCCCGCATATGAAACGCATCACGCTGGAAAATATCTATGAATGCCTGCGCGATGAAACTAATGAAGTGTTAGTGGACGAGCCCACCCGCAAACGTGCCCACAAAGCCGTCATGGATATGATCAACGTGAAGTTTGACGCCGTTAAGGGCCACTTTAATCCGGACCTGCCCGAAGTGGACGTGAAGGTTATTTAGTGGCTGTAGGCTCACTCGAAACAAAACGCCTGCCCGCAGGCTCCGTCCTCGTCGTCGGGGCTGGCTTGGCGGGGCTTTATCTCGCGCTTAAGCTCGCGCCGCGTAAAGTCTATGTCTTAACCTCGCGGCGCTCTTCTGTCGGCTCTGCTTCGGCATGGGCGCAGGGCGGGATAGCCGCGGCACTCTCCCCTGATGATAGCGCGGAGTCCCATGCCAAAGATACCATTGCGGCGGGGGATGGATTAGTTGATCCAGAGATTGCCAAAATACTCGCCACAGAAGGGCCGGCCCGCGTACGAGATCTGGACGCGCTGGGCGTGCCATTTGACCGCAACGCCCAAGGCGAGCTTTACCTCTCTTTAGAGGCTGCCCATTCCATGCCGCGTGTCGCCCGCGTCAAAGGCGATACGGCCGGGGCCGAGATTATCAAAGTCATGGTTGCCCGCGCCCAAGCCGCCGAACATGTGACAGGTCTGATTGGGTGGCGCGCGGAGAGCCTTTTGACGGATAGCGGCGGCGCTGTCGCGGGGGCGCTCGCGCGAAATGATGATGGCGCGCTGCTCGGGATTGAAGCCGATATTACTGTCATGGCGACGGGCGGTGTTGGCGGATTATTCGCCGTAACCACAAACCCGCGCACCGCGCGCGGTGACGCCCTTGGCATGGCCGCAGTTGTTGGCGCGAAAATGCGCGATATGGAATTTGTGCAGTTTCACCCCACTGCCATTGATATTGGCCGTGATCCTGCTCCGCTCGCCACAGAGGCCTTGCGCGGGGAAGGCGCTGTTCTGACGAATAAAAAGGGCGTTCGCTTTATGCCGCGCTATCATAAGCAAGGTGAGCTCGCCCCGCGTGATGATGTGGCCCGCGCGATCTTTGCCGAAATCGAGGCAGGACGACAACCATATCTGGATTGCCGCAAAGCCATTGGCGCGCATTTTAAGGACGAATTTCCAACTGTTTTTGACAGCTGTATGGAGGCCGGTATAGACCCCAGTAAACAGCTCATCCCCATCGCCCCTGCTGTGCATTATCATATGGGCGGCATTGCGACCGATAGCTATGGCCAGAGCAATCTCGATGGCCTGCTTGCGGTCGGGGAGTGCTCTGCCATCGGGGTACACGGCGCGAACCGCCTCGCCAGTAATTCCTTGCTAGAGGCCACCGTCTTTGGCGGACGCGCCGCCGATTATATCAATGGCTGCGATTGGTCAGAGCGGCATGCAGGCACTATTCGTAGCCAACCATGGCTCTCTATGGGTCAAGAGGTCAGCCAGTCTTTGCGCAATGCTATGACAAAAAATTGCGGCGTGCGGCGCAGCGCTAAAAAGCTGAACCAGCTCATTGAACATATTGACGGCCTGATTGAACAAGTCGGGCGCGCCAACCCGCTTATCGCCTCTAAAATGATTGCCACATCAGCGCTAGCCCGCGAAGAATCCCGCGGCGGGCATTTTCGCGATGACTTCACCAAGACAAAGCGAAAAGCGATCTCGAGCTATATCACTTATGACATGCTGGATTAAGCATTTTCGGGTCTATTTTCTGATCGTCGCTTTAGGCTGCCTGAATGCATGTGATGATATAAGTCATGTAGATGAGGGACCAAAAACTATCCCTCTTCCAACGTATGATGAACTTGTTTCGAAGCCTTTAAACTGCCCGGCTATACTAACTGCACGCACATATAAAAAATGGAAAACAGATCAATTGTGGCTTCGCTTTCAAATTGAACACAATAAAAATTATGAGCCAAATTTAGGCGATGCTTGTCGTGGGGATATCAAAAATTTATGGCGCGATTTAAACCGTTTTGATCCGATAATTGAAGAATACACACCTAAACTTGCTCATATTTCTGGAATGTTTGAACCAAATTTAAATCGCTTCCCAGTAACTACAAAAAAACTAAAAAACTTTGTTAACAACAGAGCCACTGAAATCTCATTTACCGAAAATCTAAAGACTTATAATCGCTCAACATTGGAGGGAGGCTTAGAAATTCAACGTGCCTCGAGGCAATTTCTTATGAAAGCTTTACAAGAATATTTAGATCAAGAACATAAACCAATTATTGAAGCTTATTTGAACAAGCATGGCTTAAAAATGGGGCGCTATAGCGGAGAAAAATTACAATTCTGCTATAAGAGCTTCAATAGATGCAGCAAGTATGTAGAGTTCAACCAATCTGCTAACCTTAACGACGAACTCGATTTCGAATTTTTTGGTGCGGGGTCCGGCGGGTGGAAATTTGAACACGACAAACAAGGAAAGACAGATTAAAGAAACCCTATGACCCAACTCCCGCCTCTTCCCCCAACTGTTATCGAGCCTATAGTGCGCCGCGCCTTGGATGAAGATTTTGGCAATAGTGGGGATTTAACAGCTAGCCTGCTAGTTCCTGCTACGGCCAAGGGGAAATTGATGATGCGCGCCCGTGAAGAGGGCGTGATTGCTGGGATGCAAGCCGCCGAAATGACTTATGCCATGGTCGACCCTGCCGTCAGATTTATCGTGCAAAAAGATGACGGCGCCAAAGTCAAGGCAGGCGACATCATTGCAACCGTTAATGGCCCCTCTCGCGCCCTATTATCGGCAGAACGTGTGGCGCTCAATTTCCTCGGACGTATGTCGGGTATTGCCAGCTTGACCGCGCAATATGTTAAAGCGGTGAAAGGCTGCAAGGGTCATGAATATCCTGTCCGTATCGCGGCGACGCGGAAAACCACGCCGGGTCTACGCGCCATTGAGAAACAAGCCGTTCTGGCGGGCGGCGGCTTTACCCACCGCGAGAGCCTAGCCGCAGCGATCATGATTAAGGACAACCATATCGCGCTGGCGGGCGGGGTCGATAAAGCCCTGAGCGTCATTGCCAAAAATGCCGATCATATGGCGCGGGTCAGTGTCGAAGTCGACACGCTCGTTCAGTTGAAAAAGGTTTTAAAATATTCACCCGATGTTGTGCTGCTTGATAATATGAACGCCGCAACCTTAACCAAGGCTGTGGCCATTGTTGACGGATTTGGAGGCCACAGACCTGTCCTAGAAGCCTCAGGCGGTGTGAATTTGGAGACTGTTAAAGGTCTTGCCGAAACAGGGATTGATGTGATTTCAATTGGCGGTCTGACCCATAGCGCGCCTAATTTCGACATCGGCATGGACGCGGCTTAAGTCCTGCGCTTAAAAACTGTCTTTTGCCGCTCTGATTTCACCAAGGCGCGCGGCTGTCGGTGCGCGCATAAAGGGGTTTGTTTTCTTTTCCATCGCCACTGTGGTTGGGACTGTCGGTACACCTTTTTCGCGTAAGACTTTCGCCTCTTTCACATAATCTAATAAATCTTGATTATCCGGCTCGACGGTTATGGCAAAACGGGCATTAGAGAGCGTATATTCATGGGCACAATAGAGCTTCGTCTCATCAGGTAATTTCGCGATAGCCGCCATTGAGCCATGCATATCAGCCGGGCTACCTTCAAAGAGACGCCCGCACCCCAAAACAAAAATCGTATCCCCGACAAAGGCTGCCCCCGCGCCGTTATGAGCATCTGGCACATGATAAATGATGTGGTCTTGCGTATGGCCTGGGGTGAAAATTACATCGACTTTATGCGCGCCAAACATGAAATGGTCGCCGCCCGACACGCCTTTGTCTAGCCCGGGAATACGGCCTTTAATCTGATCAGGCCCTGTAATCGTCAGGCCATGATTTTGCTTCAAGGTCAGATTACCGCCCGTATGATCAGGGTGATGATGGGTGTTCCAGATTTGAGTGAGCGTCCAGCCGCGCTCTAAGCAAGCTGCCTCGATTTTAGAAACTTCAGGCGTATCAATGGCCGCTGTTTCGCCGCTGATAGGGTCGTGTATTAACAGGCCATAATTGTCTGACAGACACGGGAAAAGGGCTATTTCAAGACCGCGCATTTAGTCTAGCCTGCCTTGAAGACGATACGCTGCGTGCGAGCTAATGATGGGACCGCATCACCATTGATTGTTTTCGGCGTAAATTTTTGGCCTTTGACGGCAGTGATAGCCGCTTTTTCAAAGGCATCATTAAAACGGCCGGAATGATCGTTTGAGACTATCCGCGTATTCACAACCTTACCCGCGGCATCAATATCATAAGCCACAACTATCTTCGCATCGACATAGTAGTTTCTGCTGGCCGCTATTTTAGGATAGCTGGCTCTCGCGGCTTTCGTTCTCTTGGCGTCGACAACAACATCTTTTACGAGTTCAGTTACTGGCGGGACGGCTGCATCAGAGGGAGTCACCGCGTTATTGGGTATGACATCCAGCACGGCTGAGGATGTTGGAGCCGTGATGAGCGGCGCTATCGCCTCTTGAATAATTGGGGCATCGCTATAGGTTTGTGCCGCTCCCAAGCTCTCCGTGACCACAGGCTGTGTCGGAACTGCTTGTTGAGTATCAAAAATAATAGCATTTACTATGGGCGCTGCCTGATCAATAGACACATTATTTACGGGTTTTAAGGGCGCAAATTTAAGAGCGGATTTTTGTTGCGCTTCAGCATTCAGAATAGCCGTCAAAAACTTGCCGGTTATCCGCCCATTTTTGGGCAATCCATAAAGCTCTTTAAATGTTTCAATAGCCGCTATGGTTTCAGGCGTCTGTTGCCCATTCAGGCTCCCGGTATAAAACCCTAAAGAGCTCAGCTGTTTTTGAATCCGCGTTGTTAATTCAGGATAGTTTTTGGGTGTTTTGGGTTTAAGGGAGGTCTTTTTTACAGAGGGTTTTACGGCCGCAGGCTTTGCGGCAATGTCTATAGCAGCTATTTTCATAGCTGGTTTAGTTGGGGCATTTTCCACCGATAATCCTGTCAAAGTCAAATTAGGCACGGAAATATCGACTTCGGCCAGTTTAGGGATTTCTGATTGAGACGCAGCTTCTGTCTTAAGCTCAGAAAGCGTTTCAGATATAACGGCCGTAGGCGCTTTCGTCTCTGCCGTCACACGCGCCACTTTTGTTGAGGCTGGAGACTTTATTAAAGCTGGAGACGAGGTCTTGACGGTCAGGGTTTGGGGCGTTTTCGACTGACTAGCCCAATAACCCCCACCGAGTAGAGCTGCGCCGCCTAGAAGAGCTCCAATAGTCAAAAGGCTTTTACGATGACGGCTTAAAAAGCTTTGAGTTTCAACGGCTGGCGCGGCAATGATATCCTCATGATCAAGCTCTAAATCTAGGTCTATTTCTAACGCAGCTTCATCATCTAAGACATCGGTCAATATTTCGCTTGGTACGTTCTCTGTTGGTGTGTCCGTGAGTGATACGTCCTCGACAACGCTGATATCATCATCAAGGCTGGCATCCTCAATATCGATAGTTAATTCCGCGTCTTTACGTTTTAAAAAGCTTCGTTTAGCGCGCCTGAATAGTCCAGATGAAGTGTCATCATCTGCCATCTCAGATACATCTATCTCATTGTTATTTTTGTTGTTTTTTTGAAAAAAACGCGTTTCTGGGTCTGCCTCCGGAATTGAATGAGGATCACCGCCCGCTTCAAGATGCATAATAGCACCTTGATGGGTTGATTGACGCTCTTGGCAATCTTCGACAGCTTGTTGCGTCGCTTCAATTTCAATACGGCTTGTCTGAAGCGTTTCTGTCAGAGTGGTTATGTGGGTCTCTAATCTCTCTATATCTAAAGTTTTTTGCGATAAATCTGCTTGAGACGTCTCAAATTTTGACTTTAATTTTTGGGTCTTCACCGTTGTTTGATTGACGATCTCGGTTTGACTATCCACATCAACAGATAGAGATTTCAAGGTCTCTAGAATTTTATCTTTTTCCAGACGCGCAGTGTCTAAAAGATTACGCTTTTCTTCAGCCCGCGCAGCGGCCATCTCGGCTTCTCTCTGCGCCGTCAAATAATCTGATTCAATCACAGACAAACGATCGCTAAGCCCGTCGCGTTCCGCCGATAAAGACTCCGATTTCATCTGCAAACCGCTGAGCTCGGATGTCAGCGCCTCAAGTTTTGACACTGTTCTCTCAAAGGAGGTCCGAGAGACATCAACGCGCTTAGCCATATCGTCCAAATCCTCGGTCAGCGAGGTTATCATCCCTGATTGCTCTGATTTTTGAAGCTCAAGCGCCTCAGCGTCAGATTTCAGAGCTTTCAAACGCGTTTCAAGACGGTTTTCTTCATCTTGGGCGATATCCAAAGCTGTCACATAGCGCTCTAACGCCGCCTTTCGCTCAGCCTCTAACCGAGCCTTTTCTTCGCGCTTTCTCGCCTCTTCGATACGGCGAGCCTCTTCGGCAAGACGCGCTTCCTCTGCCCGGCGTTCCTCTTCAACCCGGCGAAGCTCATCCTGTTTGAGCCGCTCGGCCTCTTCAAAAGCTTTGGCGGCCCGTTCCATTTCCGCTATACGCTCGGCTTCCATCTTAAGCGCTACTTCGGCTTCGCGGGCGGCCTCTAGGGCCTTGCGCTGGGCCTCTTCTTTGGCAGCTGTTGCCGCTTCCATTTTCGCTTTGTAGTTTTGGGCTGCTCTGTCAGCGTCTTCAACGCGCCGCTCAGCTTCAGACTTGGTCGTGTCAGCTTCGATAGATTTAGAAGGCTTAAATCGTGCCAAAAACCCGCCCGCCAAAGATTTTGGCGCTGGCGTCAGATCCGCGACTGGACGTGTTTGAAAATGACTCGCTTCCCAAGTAATTTCTTGCGTTAGGTCAAGCTCAGAGCATTTTAAGACAAGTTTATCGCCAGATTTCAGAGTTTTCGAGAATTCGGCGGGGATATCAATTTCAGTTTTACCGCCCTGAGACCGGCAATCCAGTAAGGTTATTTTCTGTTTTTCTGTCCATCCGACCGGAGACAACCACTCGGTTTCATTGCGGCAAAGACTGATCAAGAGCTGACTGTTTTCACACATCTGGTCAATGACCAGAACACTTGCGCCCAGATTTTCGCTTGTTATTTCATTAATTGTTTTACCTTGAATGCCCACGCCGCTCTCCCTCTAAGAATGGAGATACTCAACACGGACTCTTTATATAGGCGCAAGGTCAAGACAGGTAATCTGTGGATAAGGTCGCGTCTCATCCACAAGAATTCTATCAAAGCGCAAACAATACGCTTACCAAGGGTAACTTCAGCTTTGAATCACCTTAATTTAGGGGTACTGCTTGCTTACCTTAAAGTTAAGTCTGATATGCGTAAATTCATATTCTGCGAGATATCAATTCCCAGAGCTTTAAGGCCAACATTCATAGACATGGTCTCCGTATACCGCAGACCATTAGGCGCAGGCGCACAGCTTTGCTGGATTTCCATAGAATTTATTTTTGCGATAACCTTAACTCTCATGGGGCGTGTCATCCAAATTTTGAACTGTTTAAGCTGTCCTTCAGGCTTTGAAAGAATAAATTCGCCGTCTAGGCGCTCCATCATTTTTTCCATCATTTTTCGTTCGCTATTGGAAATCTCTTGATCTTCATCAGAATCCATCATGATTTTTGCCATGGACTGTAAGTCAGGACGGATAGTCGCTTCAGTCTGTGTTTGAGAGACAACCGAAAAATCATCTAATGATAGATCATCTTCGCCAGATAGGCCTTCACACCAAAATTCCTCTGAAAAATCTTCAACGCTCACATCCGGATCGCGAATTTCATCCAAAAGGGCCTTGAAATCATCGCTGAAATCATCGCTGGAAGCTGATATCAAGACCCCTCTTTTCTCCCCTGTTTCAGCCGGATTAATGCGTAATTGGGCTGTAAAGGGGGGCTTAATGTCATCATCTCCTTCTTGACCTGACATCGTCACAGCAAGTGTATAATTATAAGGATTGACCTTGGGTAATTCTACGGGAGGGCTCTCACTTTGTCGTTGTAAAATAGACATGATGTCTTCGGCTTGAACCGACGTCGGACAGGATAGGGCAAGAATAAGACAGACGGCTAGTTTTCTCATGAATACTCCTAAGTCCCACAATTTGAGGTCTTAGTCTAAATTATCAAGTTAAAAGCCAGCCATGAAAATTACCAAAAATTACACTATCGGAACCGTTTTTGAGAGCTGCCCGCCAAGACGAATAGGCTCTGCGCGTATGGCTAGGCCCGTTTTATTGTCGGTTTCTACAAAAAGCCCTGACAATGTCCCCTCACCAGCCGCAGGCGAAAACCTTCCTTGGCGCATACGGGTGGTAAAACGGTTAAGCGGCTCTTCTTTATCCATACCTATCACGGAATTATAATCCCCGCACATACCCGCATCTGTCTGATAGGCGGTTCCGCCCGGCCAAATACGGGTGTCTGAGGTCGGGACGTGCTGATGCGTGCCGACCACAAGACTCGCGCGTCCATCACAAAAAACGCCCATAGCTTGTTTTTCAGAGGTCGCTTCAGCGTGAATGTCAACAATAACAGCATCCGCAACATCTCCGAGCGGCGCCGCGGATAATTCACGCTCGACGGCCTGAAACGGATCATCCAGCGCGTCCATAAAGACACGGCCCAGCACATTAATCACCAAAAGCCGATAATTACCAATTTCATAAAGGCCTGCCCCGCGGCCCGTGACCGTATTGGGCGGATAATTACACGGGCGCAAAAGACGCGTTTCATTTTCGATGACGCTTATGCCTTGAGGGTTATCAAAGCTGTGATTACCCAGGGTTAAAACATCGGCGCCAGCGCCGTAAAGCTCATCCGCTGTCGCGCGGGTAATCCCAAAACCGCCAGCAGCGTTTTCCGCATTGATCACAACGGCGTCTAAGCCAAGGTCGCTCTTAAGTCTTGGAAGATGCGTTGTTACCGCTTTGCGGCCAGCCCGGCCAACAACATCTCCAAAAAACGCCAATTTCATCTAAAATGCCTTAAAAAATTGCTCTGTTAAAATACCATCTAACTTATGATCATACTTATCAGTCGGTAACGTCGCCGCTTCTTGCGCAGCATAGGCGACGCCGCAAGCAAAAACGTCTTTTTTGGCTTTTAAGGCTTGTAAGGTTCGGTCATAAAATCCGCCGCCATAACCCAACCGCTCACCATGTTGCGTAAAGGCCAACAAAGGCACCAAGACGACAGACGGCAAGACCTCAGGCTGTTCAGCAAAAGGCTCTCTTGTATTATAAGGGCCCGCCTTTAATTTATGGGTCGGTTTCCAGCGCCTGAAGGTGAGAGGATATCCTTTGCGCGGCGTCGTCGGGAGTGCCAAAGCATGAGCCGCCTCATGACACGCACCAAGCAAAGGGCGAATATCCAGCTCCCCGGGAAGCGGCCAATACCCGCCAATAATCGCGCCTCTAAATTTTACAGCCGGAAAATGCTCAATCAACGCAATCCCGCTATCAGGCTTATGAGCGAAAGCGCGTTTTTGTTTCGCCTGCAATCTAGCGCGGGTTTTTTGAAAGGTAACAGTATTCATCGGATCAATTTTTAAATTAACGCGGGTTGGGTTGGTTAGCAGAAATTGGCCATTCGGATCAATTTCAGCATAGGCAACCCGCAAACAAATGTGACGGCCCCACTTGGTCCGTGGAAGCTTAAGAATCCAACATGAACCAAGGTTCAAGTGGGCGCCGGAAGTAAACAGACCACGATCTGCACAGAGCCAGCTCCCGAGGAGTTATTTAAGGTCCGGTGAATTAGTGCCGCGCACGAAACCCGCAGTAACCGTCAACCGTTATGTGGAGGCTTCTGCGTAAAGGTGCAAGTTTATTCGGCATCCCCTGATAACCGAGCCGCGAGGCGTTCAATGCGTTCAGCCGCGCTTACGAGACTATCGGATGCCTTAGCTTCGGAGCGCGTTGCCGCCTTAAGCGCTAAGGCGCTTTCCTTTTTTAAATCAAGAACGCGTTTATCGACTTCTTTATCGACAGAATGGTTCATCTCTTCAAGCTCATCAAGCATTGTAATGCCCGCCATAACCATGAGACGCAAATCGCCAATTTGGCCGAATTGATCCGCCATATTATTAACGCGGTCATCCAGTTTCTGTCCCAAACGCATCAAGCGTTCTTCTTCACCGTCTTCACATCCAAGGGCATATTTGCGGCCATTAATATTGATACTGACTTTCGCCATGGGTTAGTCCTCCCCCAAAGCTTCGCGAACTTGACGGATGACCCGGTCAAGCTCGGCCGTTGTTTCATCGGCCAATAGATTGAATTCTTTTTCTCGGGCGGCAAAACTTTCACTCTTGGCTTTCGCCTCATCGAGCTGCGAGGCCAAAGCGGCCCGGTCCTCAGAGAGTGTTGCTGTCTCTTTGGCTACGGCCTCTAAAACACTGACGCGCTCCAGTAATGGGTCTAGGGCCCCTTCGAGCGATCGTAGGGCATTTTGCAGACGATCAGCCGCCATTTTCATGTCAGCGCTGTCATTCATAGTTAACCTCGAATCTCACTTTTCTTACCTTAGAATGGCCCAGCATTAATTGTTTTGCAACAAGAGTATAGTAGGCTTGACTTGAATTGTCCCGCGCGTCATGGCGTGCGGGATTTAACCTATTAAATAGACGCCCAAGGGCGTGGAGTATTAAATGGCTATGCGAATTGGCATTAACGGCTTTGGCCGGATTGGCCGCCTTGTGGCACGCGCTATCTCTGAATATGACATGAAAGACGTTGAGCTTGTCGCGATTAACTCGCCGGGCAAAGCCGAAACATCGGCGCATTTATTGCGCTATGATTCCGTTCACGGACGTTTTGAGGCTGAGGTCAAAGAAGGCGATGGTTTTATTGATTTTGGCCGCGGGAAAGTCCGGATGAGCCATGAACGTGACCCTGCCAAAATTGCGTGGGGCGATCTGGACGTTGATGTTGTCATGGAATGTACAGGTATTTTTCGGTCAAAAGAAAAGGTCCAGCCTCATTTTGATGCTGGCGCAAAATCCGTTCTCATCTCTGCCCCAGGCGACGGCGTGGACAAAACAATTGTCTACGGCGTTAATCATGACGTTTTAACCAAGTCTGATACCGTGGTGTCTTGCGCCTCTTGCACAACCAATTGCTTAGCTCCTGTTGCCAAGGTCATTATGAAAGCCGTTGGTATTCGGCGCGGATTTATGACAACAGTGCATAGCTATACCCAAGATCAACGCATTTTGGATAATTCGCACAAAGACCTCTACCGCGCGCGAGCGGCGGGCCTCAATATGATCCCGACCAGTACAGGCGCGGCCAAAGCGGTTGGATTGGTTATTCCTGAGCTATCTGGCCTTTTATCCGGCTCTGCCGTCCGTGTCCCAACAGCCAATGTGTCTATGGTCGACTTAGCCTTTCAACCTGAGTTTCAAACAACAGCAGCAGACTTAAACGCTATTATGGCGCAAGCCGCGGACGGCCCTATGAAAGGGGTGCTGCGCTATAGTGATGAACCCCTCGTGAGTTCCGATTTAAATCATGACCCTCATTCCGCTATTTTTGCAGCTCCGCTCACCAAGGTGATTGATGGGCATCTTGTAAAGATTATTGCATGGTATGATAATGAGTGGGGTTTTGCGAATCGCATGATTGATGTAGCTCGAACAATGCATAAGAAAATTGGAGCCTAAGGCATGAAATTTCGCCGTCTCGAAGACGCTGTCAAAAAGAAAAACAGCCTCAAAGGTAAAACGGCCCTCGTGCGCGTCGACTTTAATGTCCCGCGCAATAAAGATGGGTCGATATCCGATGATACGCGCCTGCAAGCCTCAATCCCAACAATTAAGGCCCTGCAAAAGGGCGGGGCTAAAATTGTACTTCTGTCTCATTATGGCCGCCCCAAAGGAAAACCCGACCCTGATCTATCCTTAAACTTTATCGTCCCTGCCCTTGTCGAGGCTTTGGATGATGAAGTCAGTTTTAGTGAAAAGCTATCCGAACCTTTGATTTCAACCATGGAACCCGGTGAAGTCCTGCTGATTGAAAATACACGATTTACAGATATGGAAACCAGCGGTGATCGGGGCATGGCGGAATATTTAGCCAAGCATGGCGACCTCTTTGTGATGGACGCTTTTTCTGCGGCTCACCGCAACCATGCATCCAGCGCCGTTGTCGGTGAAATCCTGCCCTCTTATGCTGGGCTGTCTATGGAGCGTGAGCTCGATCACATTTCACAGGTCTTGGATAATCCCAAAAAACCTGTCATGGGCGTTGTAGGCGGAGCCAAAGTCTCCTCAAAAATTGACCTGCTTAAAAGCCTCGTCTCTAAACTTGATATCCTCGCCATTGGCGGCGGCATGGCTAATACGTTTCTTTATGCTCAGGGACATAATGTGGCGGCTTCACTTTGTGAAAAAGACCTCAAAGACACAGCCTTAGATATTTTAAAGGCGGCCAAAAAAGCGAAATGTAAAATCTTACTGCCCGTCGACGTTATTACCGCCAAGGAATTTGCGGCCAATGCCAAACATAAACAATGCGGGCTCGATGATGTTAAAGGCAAAGATATGATACTCGATTGCGGAACGGCAACCGTTGAAGCTTTGATGGACGCCATGGATTCAGCAAAAACCCTGATATGGAATGGCCCGCTCGGCGCATTTGAAATGAGTCCATTTGATACATCCACTGTTGAAGCCGCTAAATATGCGGCTAAGCTGACAAAAGCTGGAAAGCTCATTTCTGTTGCGGGCGGCGGGGATACAGTTGCGGCGCTCAAACATGCCGATGCCGCTGAAGACTTCACCTTTGTCAGCACGGCTGGCGGAGCCTTTCTGGAATGGATGGAAGGCAAACCTCTTCCTGGCGTAGAAATTTTAAAAATATAAACGAGGACATACTCATGGACATTCAAGCCCTCAACGACATTGCCGTTAAAATGGTAACTCCTGGACAAGGGATACTGGCCGCAGACGAGTCGACTGGCACAATCGGCAAACGCTTTGATTCAATCAAAACGGAAAGCACATTTGAAAAACGCCGCGATTGGCGTGAAATGTTATTTCGCACAGACAAAGCGATGAGCGACCATATTTCAGGGGTCATCCTTTATGATGAGACCATTCGTCAAGAGGCCAAGGACGGCACATCACTGGTTGATCTTATTACAGCCAATGACGCTATCCCGGGAATTAAAGTCGATATGGGCGCAAAGCCGCTGGCCGGACGTCCCGGCGAGACTATCACTGAAGGGCTCGACGGATTACGTGACCGCCTTGCTGAATATTATGAATTAGGCGCGCGCTTTGCCAAATGGCGGGCTGTTATCGAAATCTCTCATCCTGATCAATATGTAGGCATGACGCCGTCTGACGGCGCGATCAAAGCCAATAACCATGCGCTGGCCCGCTATGCTTCGCTTTGCCAAGAAGCCGGCATTGTTCCCATTGTTGAGCCTGAAGTCTTAATGGGCGGACATCATAATGTGGCGCGATGTCATGAGGTTACAGAACGTGTGCTTAACTCGCTTTTCACAGAGCTTTATGAACAAGGCGTCAAATTAGAAGGCACGATTTTAAAACCCAACATGGTCGTCGCAGGCCTGCGCTGTTCCATTCAGCCAAGCGTAGAAGAAGTGGCAGAGAGAACGATTAAAGTTCTTAAAGATACAGTCCCTGCCGCTATCCCCGGAATTGCATTCCTCTCTGGCGGACAGAAAAATGAAATCGCGACAGAGCACCTTAACATGATGAATAAAATTGGAGGGTTTCCTTGGAACCTAACTTATTCATATGGACGCGCGTTGCAACAATCCGCTTTATTTGCCTGGAAAGGTAAAGAGGAAAATTATGACGCCGCACAAGCGGCTTTTAATCACCGCGCTAAAATGAACGGTCTTGCCAGTCTGGGGACATGGACAGCTGAACAAGACGCCGCGTCAAACGCCTGATCAAAAAAACTACCCTCCCTCGGTGAAACCGAGAGAGGGCCGTCGATCGTAAAGCTTTCTAGTAGACCCCAATTGGGGGAGGGTATCTACCCCACTTTACTTTCGCTTTTTTACGCCCCAAAATTCTCCCCTATAAAGTCAGAGAGCGGTGCGCAAATTTGACCATATTTGTCGTATCTATAAAACTTGAAAAGCTCTCAAGATCCTTCAACAGGTCTTTGTTCAAAATTTCCTCGAGGGTTGCGCCCTTCGATATCTCCGATTGTACACGATTTTGAATGGATTTCAACATCTCTTGTGTTTTTCTTAAATCTGCTTTTACAGCAAGAGGCCCATGACCGGGGATTATTGTTGTTTCATCATTAACAAGCGATAAAGCTGTCTCGTGCGCCGCAATCATACCTTGAAGGCTCCCGCCGCCATCTATGTCGATATAGGGAAACATTCCGTTGAAGAAGTTATCACCCATATGGAGCACATTCGCTTCTTTGAAATAGATAATACTATCGCCATCAGTATGAGCGTTCGGCGTGTATATTATGGACACGGTTTGCCCGTTAAAATGAAGTGTCGCCTTATCTGAAAATGTCAAAGTAGGCCATAAAGATGGATCCGTAGCTTTCACCGTGCGGCCAAAAGCTTTGTTTTCAAAGGTCAATCCCATACGCTTTCGCACATTTTCATGTGCCATAATCGTTGCGCCCGCTTCTTTCATTTGCGCGTTCGCCCCAGCGTGATCTCCATGATAATGAGTATTCACAACATAGCGAATAGGTTGGTCTGTAATCCCTTTAATCTGGCTAATGATTTGATCAGCAAATCGCGCGAATTTATCATCAATGACAAAGACGCCGTCCTCTCCAACTGAGACGCCTATATTACCGCCTGGTCCGAGCAGCATATACATGCCCTCCCCTATTTTCTGCGTCGTAATATCTTGTTTTGGCGCCTGGGTTTGCGCTGTTTTTGTCTCTTTAGCCGATTCTTTGTTTTGAGCCACCGCCGTGCTCGTCTGGGCACCACAGGCCGTTAGCATGAAAAGGGCTGAGCCCAATATCAATTTCCGTATCATATCTCTCTCTCCATTATTCAGGAGGCTTTTGAAAAACTAGCTCCTGGGGGCAATACACGGTCTGGATAAGCATGTCCGTCAACCATCGCCCGTATATTAATTAATACCTTTTCGCCCATTTCACGGCGACTTTCATAAGTCGCAGACCCGATATGCGGCGCAAGGATAACATTTGGCAAATCCATCAAATCAGGATGTACTTGCGGCTCGTTTTCATAAACATCTAACCCTGCTCCGCCCAAATCACCTTTGGATAAAGCTTTCGCGAGCGCAGCTTCGTCAATCACTTCGCCGCGCGAGGTATTCACAATATAGCTATGGCTAGACATAAGCTTGAGACGCTCTTCATTGATCATATGGAAAGTGTGCGGCGTGTTGGGACAATTAATTGACAGGATATCAATAGCTGTCAACATCGCGTCTAATTCTGGCCAATAGGTGGCATCTAATTCTTCTTCAATGACGGCAGGGGCGCGCCGGCGATTATGATAATGAACATCTAGGCCGAAAGCATGCGCGCGGCGGGCAACAGCTTGGCCAATACGCCCCATTCCGATAATACCTAATTTTTTACCGCCAACCCTATGACCCAGCATGAATGTCGGGCTCCAGCCCTTAAAGTTTCCTTCGCGTGTTCGGCGGTCGCCTTCGACCAAACGGCGCGGAACCGCCAGTATCAAAGCCATCGTCAAATCGGCTGTATCTTCCGTCAAAACACTCGGCGTATTGGTCACCATAATCCCGCGCTTATGCGCGGCGGCGACATCAATATGATCGGTTCCAGCTCCGAAATTGGCAATTAATTTTAAATCCGTCGCGGCGTTAATGACCTCGGCATCAATATTATCCGTCACAGTCGGCACCAAAACATCACAGTTTTTAACAGCGGCTTTAAGCTCAGCTTGGCTCATCGCGATATCTGTTTCCCGTAATGTCGTTGTAAAAAGATCGTCCATGCGCGCTTCAATGTCTTCAGGTAAGCGGCGGGTAACAATAACACGAGGGTTTAAGACTGACTGTTTGACCATGCCATAATACACGCTTTTTTACCTATTTTAGCAAGACCCAAGCCTATAATTTTACGCAAATATTTACCTTTGCTTTAGGCCTTACCCGCAAGAACGTGTTGGATGAGACACTTAAACCTTATATGCGCGGCAATTCTATTATCTTTTGGATATAGTCCTGCTCTATCTGCACAAGACAATATTCGCCGTGTTGTCGAGGATGTTCCGTCTCTTAAAAATATCTACAAGGTATCTTCGACTAAAACGCCGTCTGGCTTTCCCGTACCGCGTTATGTCAGTCTTAAAGTGGGTCAGGTCAATGGGCGCACAGGCCCTTCCCGTCAACATCCCATTGCATGGCGATATCAACGAAGAGGCTTACCTTTGGTCGTTGTGGCTGAAACAGATATGTGGCGTAAAGTCAGAGACGTGCACGGAGATGAAAGTTGGATACATAAACCCGCCATTTCTGGTGAACGCCGGGTTTTAATATTAGAAGACGCCCTGCTGCGGTCTAAACCCAGAGACAATGCAAAAATCAAGGCTAGCATTGACCAGAACGCCCTTATGACGCTCATTGAATGCAATGATACGCAATGGTGTTCCGTTCAATCAGATGGAGGCCTTAAAGGATGGACCCCCATGCGTAAGCTTTGGGGCGCCCATAAACTCTATTAGCTCTTTCCTAACGCCCGTCCTGCCACGGCATCCAGTTTAGCTAGTAATTTTGGATCGCGGGCCTCAGGCGCTGTTATAAGCGCAACATCAAGATTAGTTTCAATCCCTTGAGACCCATTTGTTCGCGCGCCTTCGGCTTTCAAAATTTTGATCATTTCTTTAACGGTATTACTGGCCTTACTGGCGTTTTCCATCAAGACGGCGATGACAGCGGCAACATCAACATTCCCGTGGCCTTCATGCCAACAATCATAATCCGTGACCATCGCTACAGTGGCGTAAGGTAGCTCAGCCTCGCGCGCGAGTTTAGCTTCTGGCATATTCGTCATGCCGATCACGTCACAGCCCCAAGCCCTGTACATATGGCTTTCAGCTTTGGTGGAGAATTGTGGCCCCTCCATCGCGAGATAAGTGCCGCCTTGGTGAACGGTGGCCCCTGCCTTACGCGCCGCCTTTACGGCAAAACCTGCCAATCTATCACAGACAGGGTCAGCCACAGACACATGGGCAACCATGCCTTTGCCAAAGAAGCTTTTTTCACGCTTAAATGTACGGTCAATAAACTGATCAATGACAACAAAATCCCCCGGCGGGTAAGGTTCTTTCAAAGAGCCAACAGCTGATAGCGATAATAAATCCGTGCACCCTGCCCGTTTCATGGCGTCTATATTGGCCCGGTAATTCACATCAGATGGGATCAAAGGATGGCCGCGTCCATGGCGCGGTAAAAAGCGTAGTTTTATCCCATCTAGCTGTGCAAAAAGAATATCATCTGAAGGCATGCCCCAAGGCGTCTCTATGGAAATCCATTCAGGCTTTTCTAGTCCCTCGATCTCATAAAGACCGGAGCCTCCAATTATCCCTAAAACCCATTCGGACATAACCACCTCTTTCTTTACGCTCAACATACAAAAAAAACCGCCTCAGCGTAAGTGGGCGGTTTTAAATTTATTGTGAGCCGCGCATTTTTTGCACAGCAAAATTTGCACTCATTAATGATCAACGTCTTTCCAGACACGCTTATATGAGAACCAAAGCAGTATCGCCAGAATTGATAGATACAGCATCGTCATCATGCCCGCGCCTTTACGCTGCTCCATTTTTGGATCAGCAGACCATGCGAGAAACTCTGTTACATCGGCGGCCATCTGTTTGACAGTCGCCGGTGTTCCGTCCGCATACTCTATTAATTCATCTGATAAAGGCGGCGCCATAGCAATTTTGCCGCCATCCATAACAGGATTATCATAAAGTCCGGCGACAGGTTGAGCGTCTACATCATAAGCAATAAGAAGATTATACAAGTAATCTGCACCTCCATTACGCGCTGCAACAATTACGGAAAGATCTGGCGGAAGACCGCCACCATTACTCGCACGAGCCGCCGCTTCATTGGGATAGATTGGCGGAAACTTATCTGCGGGTATACCGGGTCTGTCAGTGACGTCCCCTGTTTCTCCATCAATATCCTCAACCGTCCAATCGGCTGCAAAGTTCTTCACATAAGGATTATCATTGGGGTTTGGGTAATTCTCGTCATGAAACGGCGCGCCTTTATCGCCTAAATGACGGAAGGACAGATGTTTAAGTTGGTGACAGCTGGCGCAAACCTCACGGTAGACCTGATAACCGCGCTGCGTTGCGGCATGATCATATGTGCCAAGAGCGCCATTAAAATGCCAATGCTTGTGCACCATTTTATAATCGCCAGTGCCGCCGCCCGCTGCGTAAGCCAGCGTTGAAACCGCCGCGACAACAATAGCTGTTCCCGCAAAAAACACTTTTTTCATATTCATTGTACCTAAGGCCATATCTGCCCTCCTATTCAGCAGGGCTGTGGGCTGTGTCACCCAAGACAGCTTTGGTAATCGAATCTGGCCGTTTGAGCGGTTTTTCAACCAATCCTAAAATGGGTAAAATGGCCAAGAAATAGGCAAAATAATAAAATGTTGCGATGCGTGAGAGCCACGTAAAGTTCAATCCAATGGCTTTACCAGATTCGTCTGCGCCAAAACTCAAGAAAGGCACCATATTATCTGGCGTTTCTTTACCACACCACCCAAGGATGAAGCAGAAGAACACGAAAATCCAGAAGAACCATTTCGCCACTGGGCGGAAGCGCGTCGAGCGCACTTTTGACGTATCCAGCCATGGCAGTACAAAGAGTACAACAATCGCGCCGAGCATTAAAAGGATACCCATGAGCTTGTCAGGGACAGCACGCAAAATCGCATAGAAGGGTAAGAAATACCACTCCGGCACAATATGCGGCGGCGTTTTAAGCGCGTCAGCTTCGATATAATTATCCGCATGTCCCAGCGCATCTGGCTGATAGAAAACGAAGAAGGCAAAGATCAGCATAAAGACCACCATCGCAAAGCCGTCTTTGACGGTGTAATAAGGGTGGAAACTTAGCGTATCTTTCTTCGTTTTCTCTGTAATCCCAATCGGATTATTTTGCCCGACATGATGTAAGGCCCAAAGATGAAGCCCGACAAGCCCTGCAATAACAAAGGGCAGCAGGTAATGCAGCGCAAAGAAACGGTTAAGAGTCGCATTATCAACGGCATATCCGCCAAGGAGCCACTGCTGTAAGCTCTCGCCCACCACAGGCACCGCGCCAAAGAAGCCCGTAATCACGGTCGCGCCCCAGAAAGACATTTGTCCCCATGGCAAGGTATAGCCTAAAAAGCCTGTCGCCATCATAATGAGGTAAATTAGGCACCCGATAATCCAGAGAACTTCGCGGGGGGCCTTATAGGAGCCATAATAAAGCCCTCTAAACATATGCACATAGACGGCAAGGAAGAACATCGACGCGCCGACAGCATGCATGGGCTGAATAAGCCAGCCAAAAGGCACATCACGGCGAATACGCTGAACAGATTCAAAGGCCATATCCACATGCGGGACATAATGCATGGCCAAAATGATGCCTGTAATAATCTGAGAAGCGAGACACATCGTTAAGATGCCGCCAAAGGTGTACCAATAATTCAGGTTCCGCGGCGACGGATAAGTCATAAAATCTGCGCCCATGCGGACAATCGGCAAACGCTGATCCATCCACTTGGTTGCGGCGTATTTAGGTTCGTAAGTTGAAGGGTGTCCTGACATACTAACCGACCTTAATCACGTTTTCAGAAATATATTGATATTGCGGAATTTCCATATTCTTGGGCGCTGGGCCTTTGCGGATACGGCCTGATGTATCGTAATGTGAGCCGTGACATGGACAATACCATCCATCAAAGTCACCCGCCTCACCAACAGGAATACAGCCAAAATGCGTACAGACCCCAATCATCACTAAGAATTCTGGACGAAGTTTACCGTTCACATCTGGAATTAAGCGCTCATCATCAGTTTGAGGGTCGGGACAATTGGCAATATCAGTGCCTTCAGCAACCGAAATTTCCTTTGCCGTGCGGTGACGGACAAAAACAGGCTTTCCGCGCCATAAAACTTTGAGCTGCTGACCTTCGGCAAGCTGGGATAAATCTATCTCAACAGAGCCCGCCGCGAGCGTATCAGCGGCTGGAGCCATTTGAGTGACTAAAGGCCATGCCAGCGACGCCGCGCCAGCGGCCGCAACGGCCCCCGTCGCGATATAAATAAAGTCGCGCTTATCCTCGTCAATGGTCTCACCATGTGCATCATTATGCAAAGCGTCGGACATAGCCCAGCCTCTCGTTAGAATAAGTCTTATCTTTCTGACCGCGTTCTATATATATGTGGTAAAAATTTCCACCGTTTATTCGCGGCAGAACGCCGCAATGCGTCTATATGAACAATGAGAAGACGAAGATGAAAATCATTCTTTTTCAGCCCGACATGGCGGGAAATCTTGGCGCTATTATGCGCTCTTGTGCCTGTTTTGGGATGCCTCTGGAAATTATCGAGCCTTGCGGATTTCCGCTCACGGACAAATCCTTACGCAAAGCTGCCATGGATTACGGCGCGCCGGAAAGCTTGACGCGCCACAAAAGTTGGGACGCTTACACTCAAAGGCTCGAATCAGGACGTCTCGTTCTTTTCACGACACAAGGCACGACGCCTTTAAATCAGTTTAAGTTCGAGGATAATGACCATTTGCTTTTCGGCCGTGAAAGCGCGGGCGCCCCGCCGTTAGTTCATGCAGCGGCGGATGCCCGCATCATTATCCCGATTGCCAAAGACGCCAGAAGTTTTAATTTGGCCACATCCGTCGCTATTGCCGCCTATGAAGCCTTGCGGCAAACAAACGGATTGCCCTAAACCCCTCCTATGTTTGAAACCAAAAAAGAAAAAGCAGCCCGCTGGTTCAAAGCCCTACGCGATGAGGTTTGCGAAGAATTTGAGGCCTTAGAGCGTGAAGCCCCTGATAGCCTCTTCGCGGGAGAGCCAGGCACTTTCGAGTTTGAAGACTGGCAGCGCAAAGTCGAGAATGCCTCTTCTTCTGATTTAGGCGGAGGCACTGGCGGCATGCTCCGCGGACGACTCTTTGAAAAATGCGGTGTGCATATTTCAGTTGTCAAAGGTGAGTTTGAAGGCGAGATGCGCGAGAAAACACCCGGCGCCAAAGATGACCCGCGCTTTTGGGCGGCGGGCGTGTCTTTAATCGCCCATCACCACAATCCACATATTCCCTCGGTTCATATGAATACGCGTTATATTGTGACGACCCAAGACTGGTTTGGCGGCGGGGCAGACCTGACCCCGACCCAAGCCAAAGACCGCACGCAAGACTCTCCTGATGCCTTGGCCTTTCATGCTGGCATGAAAGCGGCCTGTGACGCACATGAGGTCGCAGATTACCCTAAATTTAAAAAGTGGTGCGATGAGTATTTCCACCTCCATCACCGCGATGAACCGCGCGGCATAGGTGGTATATTTTATGACAGGTTTAATAGTGGGAATTGGGAAGCCGACTTTGCCTTTACCCAAGATGTCGGGCGGCATTTTTTAAAAACATATGCCGCTATTGTCCGCCGCCGCATGCATGAGCCTTGGACAGAGGCCGACAGAGACGAACAGCTCATTATGCGTGGCCGCTATGTTGAGTTTAATCTGCTCTGGGATCGCGGCACGACATTTGGCCTCAAAACAGGCGGCAATATTAAGACGATTTTAAGCTCAATGCCCCCCGTTGTGAAATGGCCCTAATAGAACGCCTGAAATTGTGATGAGCGTAAGCTAGGTTAATCCTTAAATATATGGTATGAGCAAATATGACTTACTTTCTAAGAGTTATAGGCGCGACAGCTTTGACCCTATGCATGTCAGTGTCCGCGTCAGCGCAAATTGTCGTTGGCGGCACCGGAGCAGCCCATAGCTGCTATCAAGCGGCAAAATTTGGCAATCAAGGGAACCTAAAAACCATCCGAGAATGCAAAGAGGCCTTATCCGAGTTTCACTTAAGCCAAAAAGATACCGCGGCCACCCATGTCAATATTGGGGTTCTGTATATGCGCAGGGGCGAAAACAAAAATGCGCAACATCATTATCAAAAAGCGATTGAGCTTCGTCCCAAAATGGCAGAAATTTATATCAATTACGGCGCAAGCCTTATTCATATCGGCGATTATAATGGCGCCGTTACGGCAATAAATAAGGCGATTGATCTGGAAACGGTCAAAATGCCCGAAGCCCTCTATAACCGCGCCATCGCCTATGATCGTCTGGAAAATTACAAAGGTGCTTATAAAGACCTCAAGCAAGCCCTGGTTCTGAAGCCAGAATGGCCAGCCGCTTTAAAGGTACTAGAGAATTACACTGTCACACGGGCCCCAAAATCTAACTAATTTTGCTTAACTTTGCCTGACATACAGCTTGAGTTTATAGTCTCATCCTTTATCAAGAGCGTTTAATCAGACGCAGGCTCTATCGCATGATAAAAATACAATCCTCATACGATTATGATGATCTTATCATCAGCGGCGAAAAGAGCTTATTTGGCCCGGGTAATGCTAAATTACCTTTACCGCCTATGTTGATGCTCGACAGAATTACGAACATTGCCGATACAGGCGGTAATTATGATAAGGGCCATGTCATTGCCGAACTCGACATAAAACCTGAGCTTTGGTTTTTTGACTGCCATTTCAAAGGCGACCCCGTCATGCCGGGCTGTCTGGGCTTAGACGCGATGTGGCAATTAGTTGGGTTTTGGCTCGGCTGGTCAGGGTCGCCGGGCGCGGGCGGGCGCTGGGCGTTGGCGAAGTCAAATTTAAAGGCCAAGTGATGCAAGATATTAAAAATGTGCGTTACGAGATAGATCTTAAGCGCGTTATTCGCCGCAGCCTTGTCCTCGGTATTGCTGATGGCCGTATGTATGCTGATGACGAACTTATCTATCAGGCCAAAGACCTTAAAGTTGGTTTATTTGTCCCCGAAGACTCAAAAGAAGGAGCCGTATAATGCGCCGTGTTGTTATCACCGGAATTGGGATTATTTCTTGTATTGGGAATAACCAAGACGAGGTCGCAGCAAGCCTGAAGGCAGGCAAGTGCGGTATCACAAAAGATGAGAAGATGGCGGAGCTTGGCTTTCGATCACAAATTTCAGGACGTCCTGCTGACACGAAAGACCGGGCTAAAGAGGCTATCGGCAAGCGGAGCTTACGCTTTATGGCAGACGCGTCGCAATGGTCAGCGCTCGCCATGCATGACGCTATTGCCGATGCAGGCTTGTCTGAAGAGCAAGTTTCCAATGATCGTACAGGTATAATCGCAGGTTCTGGAGGGCCTAGCGCGATAGAAATCGTCCGCGCCGCAGATATTACCCGCAAAAACAATTCACCCAAACGCATCGGGCCTTTCGCGGTTCCCAAAGCCATGTCTTCGACTGTCTCTGCGACCTTAGCGACGCATTTTAAAATCAAAGGCGTGAATTATTCCATCACCTCGGCCTGCACAACATCGCTCCACTGTATCGGCACAGCCTGTGAGCAAATCCAATGGGGCAAACAAGATGTTATGTTTGCGGGCGGCGGCGAAGAAGTCGAATGGGCCATGTCCTCATTATTCGATGCTATGGGCGCGATGAGCAGTAAATATAATGATAGCCCACAAACGGCCTCTCGCGCTTTTGACGCGACGCGCGACGGTTTTGTTATTGCGGGCGGAGCCGGCATGGTTGTGCTTGAAGACTATGAACACGCTAAGGCGCGCGGCGCGAAAATATATGCCGAGGTTACAGGCTATGCCGCTACATCTGATGGCTATGATATGGTTGCGCCCTCCGGCGAAGGCGCTGAGCGCGCGATGCGCATGGCGCTCGCCGATGCTAAAACACGCGGCATAGACGGCGTGGATTATATCAATCCTCATGCCACATCGACGCCTGTTGGTGACGTTGCCGAAACAAATGCCATTCACCGCGTCTTTGGCGAAAACGGGCCCTATATATCAGCCACGAAATGTCTCACAGGTCACAGCCTCGGCGCAGCGGGCGTCCAAGAAGCTATCTATAGTTTGATCATGATGGACCGCGGCTTTGTCGCCCCGTCTATTAATATCACCGAGCTGGATCCCGAACTTCCCAAAGTTAATATCGCGCAGAGCATGGTCGAGACTGAGCTGACATCTATTATGTCCAATAGCTTTGGCTTTGGCGGTACAAATGGCAGCGTGATCTTTTCTAAAACATCCTAACAGGACACACGACTATGGCAGAGCAAAATTTTCCGACAGGCACCTTGATGGCCGGTAAACGTGGTCTCATTATGGGCGTTGCTAATAAAAACTCTATTGCTTGGGCCATTGCGCGCCAACTTGCCGCCCAAGGCGCGGAATTAGCCTTTACCCATCAAGGTGATAAATTACTGCGGCGCGTCAAACCCCTTGCCGAGAGTGTTCAGCCGAAGGGGGCTAATTCCGAACCTATCTTATGTGATTGCGACGTCACCAATGATCAGCAAATGGAAGCAACGTTCCACCGCTTAAAGGAAGAATGGGGCACGATTGACTTTCTCGTTCATGCCATTGCCTTTGCAGGCAAAGACCAATTAGATGGCTCGTTCATCGAAAATACAACTCGGGACGGCTTTAAATCCGCGCTCGATATTTCCGCCTATAGTTTCGTCGATGCAGGCCGCCGCGCGAGCGAAATCATGAATGATGGCGGGGCCATGGTGACCCTGACCTATCTAGGCTCTGAACGCGTTATCCCCAATTACAATGTTATGGGCGTGGCCAAAGCCGCTCTTGAGGCCAGCACGCGCTATATGGCGGCTGATCTGGGCCCGCGCCAAATCCGCGTGAATGCGATCTCGGCAGGCCCTATTAAAACCCTCGCCGCCGCCGGAATTGGCTCTGGACGGCATATGTTCCGTTTCAACAAAGCCGCAAGCGCGATGCAGGATAATACCGACCCTATGGGCGTGGCGGGCGCGGCGCTGTACCTACTCTCTGACCTGGGCTTGTCCTGTACGGGTGAAACACATCATGTCGATGGTGGCTTCCATGCTATTGGCATGCCACAAGAAGGCCCACTTAAAGATAGTCTTGCATAATAATCTTGCAGCTATAATCCAAACTCATGGAACCTGCTGCAATTGACATAACTGGTCTGACCAAGACCTATGCCAAAACCAAAAAGGCAGCGGTAAAAACGGCGCTTAAAGGCGTAGACTTAATCGTTCCCCGCGGTTCTATCTTTGGATTGCTCGGTCCTAACGGGGCGGGTAAATCGACGCTCATCAATATATTGGCAGGGCTGGTCAATAAATCAGCGGGCAGCGCCAAAATATGCGGCTTTGATATCGACACGCAGACGCGGCAGGCCCGCTCTTCCATAGGCATTGTCCCCCAAGAAATCACGATGGACGTGTTTTTCACGCCTTTTCAGGCCCTAGAATTACAGGCAGGCTATTACGGGGTGCCAAAATCAGAACGCCGTAGCGAAGAAATATTAGCCGCGCTTGGATTATCCGATAAACGCGATGCCTATGTCCGGCAGCTCTCGGGCGGTATGAAACGACGGCTTCTTATTGCGAAGGCGCTTGTCCATAATCCACCTGTCTTGATCTTGGATGAGCCGACGGCTGGGGTCGACATAGAATTACGGCGGCAACTTTGGGACTATGTCCAGCAGCTCCATAAACAAGGCACAACGGTTATTCTGACCACACATTACCTCGAAGAAGCCGAAGCTCTTTGCGATCAAATCGCGATTATTCATCACGGGCAAATCGTAGCCAATGAAAGTAAAAAAAGCCTGCTGTCTCGCCTCGATAAACGCACCCTTATCATTACGCCAACACAGCCCCTAGCAGAATTACCGCGTCAACTTTCAAAATTAGAGGCCCATGTAACCTCTGATGGCCAGTTAGCCATCAATTATAGAAGCGGAACCGACTCCATCTCAGGACTGCTCAATCAAGTCAAAGCCGCAGGCCTCTCAATCGGCGACCTACGAACAGAAGAACCAGACCTAGAGGATGTGTTCCTATCACTAACCTATGCCAGTGATGCGCCTAAAGCACGCTAAGCCGCACAGTCCAATGTCCTCTTTTGCCTCAATTCACTTTTATTATGGTTACGGGTGATGCGCGAAATGCGCTGTGTTTCTGAGTTTTTGCGCAAGCTTATTAACTCTGAAATAGCTGTCCTCTTTATCAAGCAGACTCGCATTTTCAACGATTGCAGCTTCATCGCGTAATTCATTGAGAAGATTAGAAATCCCGGCAATATACCGATCCGAATAAGTATCATTATTCATCGTTTGTAGTTTGTTTTCGACCTTATCCGCAAAGCAAAGCCATCTTTCAATATCTGTTTCCATGCGGTTACGCTTTCTACAAAGGCCCATCTAAAGTCCCTGATCCCACATCAGAAAATTTAGCTGGTTAGCGCCTATCGCGGAGTAGCATGACGAGATTAAATAAAACCCGATGAAATAGGCCTATTATTTCGTAAAGCTCGGTTCATGATAAACATATGTTTAAAACCTATGCTTTGTAAGAACTTAACGCGGCGACTAGCAATACTTGCCTAACATCAAAATTTGGTAGCACCAACAGTGCATGCCAAGCTTATGGTTCCATCTGGATAAAAAATCACAGGTGGATTATAATTCTCTAATGGAAAGGGTTTGAAGACACCATCTTTCGTGGAGCCTCCGCGCTTCGAGGGGTCTAAATTTACGAATGTTATAAAAATACTTCCGTCCGAAAGTGTAAAAATTTGTGACACTCCACTTGGTAAAACGCGATGTAAATATCGGTCTACACCCTTTTGCGTTTCGATCAGCTTTGATATTGATCCGCCGCCAACCATATGATGTGGGCCATCAATGAGCCAATATGTATCTTTGTCGCTGGACGCCATAACATATCGGTTGTTCGTCGCGCTAATGTCCAAGGTTTTATAAGGCGTTATATTTTGTTTATAAGATAGTCCAACACCCTGAATGCTGTAATATCCACCTGATAGAGCTCCAAACTGCAGAGGAACTTCAAATCTATAATGAGGTCTTACATATTCTACTCCTGACAATCTTAAGGTTTCAGCTTTTGTCTCAGCTTCATACTCAAAGTCAGGTCTACGTGCAGTTAGAGGCGGTGCACAATATTCCATATCCTTATTTATTTCGCGGGGTGTAAGGCCTTCATAGCCCTCAAGTTCTCTAGAGTAACGAAACATCGGCGGAATTTTATCTCCGCTAAAATCTGATAAAACCAACTGCGCCCTCGCTTTAATATCTGTAAAAGGGTGGTTTTCAGACAAGCCCCGTAACCTTAAACGTATTTCAGGATGATTTCGATAGACGTCATTTTTCAAAATAACATTGAAGACATCAAAAAGTTCAGTCCTGAACATCCTTATGTAAAAATTCTTGTCCGTAACCAAATATGGTTCTAGCTCAGTAGGGTTGTCATTCAGGATTTTGAGAATTCTCGTGAAGTTATCTGTTTTTGGCAAGTCTGTTTGGCTCATACCACTCGCGTTAGGGTTATCGGTTTTAGCGGGCGTACAGCTTATTATAAGCGGGATACAGACGATGAATGTTAGTACAAAATATCTCATTCAACAGGCTCAAGTGATTGTCGTTTTGTTTTTATAATCATAAAATATATCTAAATATGAGTCTAATCTAATGCAGCTTTTGCACATTAATGTTCAGTCTCCACAAGTTTTGTGAGACTATCAGATGTGCCGGCGATGACTCATTTCGCTTTCCCCTTTTTGCATTTGCGCCTAACAGCCCTCTCATGTCTGAGGTAAGCTCACATACGCAGCCGCAAAAAGCGGTTATGCCCAAAAGCTGGGGCGGGGAAATGCGCGCGCTGCTCGTGCTGGGCATTCCTATGGCCGCGGCGCAATTCGTTCAATATTTAGTCTTCTTCTTTGATACGGCCATGATTGGGCGAATTAGCCCTGAAGATGTCGCGGCGGCATCTCTGGGCAGCGTGATTTACTTTGCCCTGTGGATGCTCGGCTCTGGCCCTGTCATGGCCGTCTCTCCGCTTGTCGCCCAAGCTTTAGGGGCTGACCAGAACAGCACACAAGACGCCAGACGGTCTGTGCGTATGGCGCTGTGGGTGATTTTTCTCATGACCCCCGTCATTATACTCCTACTGACATTCACCGAACCCTTGGCCTTAAAATTAGGGCAAGACCCTGAAGTCGCCGAAAAGGCCGGACGTTATGTTTTAGTCCTTGGGCCCGGCCTTGCCTTTGCGATGGGAACCATGGCGCTGCGCAATTTTCTCGCCGCACTTGAGAAAACGATGATCCCCTTTGTTTTAGTCAGCATCGTCACAGCGCTGAATATTTTACTCAATTACATCTTAATTTTCGGGCATTTCGGCGCGCCCCGCCTTGAACTTGTCGGGGCTGGTATAGCCTCTTCGCTATCTTACATCTTTGGGTTCTTTTTGTTTGTTTTATATATCCTTCTCGATAAGCGCGCCAATAGCTTTCAAATTTTCAAAAACTTTTGGAAAACCGATTGGGGGCGGTTCAAGGAAGTTGTGGCTTTGGGCTGGCCGATTAGCCTGACGACCTTATTTGAAGGGATGTTATTTAACGCCGCCGTTATTATCATGGGCGTTATTGGCGTTATGGAGCAAGCCGCCTATCAAATCGCGCTCAATGTCGCCGCGCTCGCCTTTATGTTGCCATGGGGCCTGTCTATGGCGGGGGCTGTGCGTATTGGCCTTGCTGAAGGCGCAGGTAATAAGGCGGCCATCAGACGCTGCACGGGAGTCACACTCATTGCCGCAGTTTGCGGTATTATGCTCATGGCTATTCCTATCACCCTCGCCCCAGAGTTTATCACCTCGCTTTATCTTGATCTTGAAAAACCGGATAACGCGCAAGTTATTGCGCTCGTTATCGGGTTTTTACCGATTGCCGCCGCCTTTATGTTGTTTGATGCCAGCCAAGTCGCGGCCAATCAGTTATTGCGCGGCCTTAAAGATGTGAAATGGCCCATGGTCCTCACGGGGATAAGTTATTGGGTCATAGGCTTCCCTATTGCCTATTATCTTGGCCTTAAGACCGATATTGGCGCAAACGGCGTTTGGTACGGCCTGATGGCAGGCTTAATCGCAGCCTCTATTTTGTTGGGATGGCGGCTAAACCGCCGTACAGCCTAGGTTTTTTCGATAGGTTCGGTCAGAAAATGCCTGCCTTTTCGATCTTCGATTTCAAGCACCCAAAGATCGGGATCATCATCTATACGTGTGTTGATATAATGGTCAATTTCGCCCTCTAGGCTGGGGCCTTTAGGCCACCACACACGCTCGCCATTCATATTGCGAACTGGGCGGTAAAGGACCGCTTGGCCGTCCAAGGTTCGCACCTTCACTAAACACGCCCCGGCATCAGGATCGCCTTTGCGAATAACTGCCGCAAAAGCCCCATTTTGCTCGGCCTGACGGATAAGGGCAGAGGTCCAAAATCCTGCCTTTAAACGCGTACTCATAGCTCGGATTCTCGTCTCAAAAGCCTAGCTGTTAACAAATACTCGAAAATTGGCATATCTGGCACTCATCTTGCTTTGTTTACCTCAGATTAATCATGAGGCCTCGGACTATGTCCCAATTCAAGCAAAAAGCTCTTCAGACAATAGCTTTGAGTGCTCTTTTAGGCTCAATTCTAGCCCCTGTCACCGCAAATGCGGCCATGACAGCATCTCAGGGCCGAAACGTCATCTATAAAACGACATTTAACGATCTGGACAGCGCGAAATCAACGGTTCTGGATTGGAAAAACCAAAGCGCTGAATTTAGCTTTGATATGACCGATGCGGATTGGACGGATGGACTAGAATTACTCCTCTCGGCCGACCCTTTAGGGCGCGTCAGTTCCCGCACGCCTATTATGGTCCAGTTTAACAATAGCAAACCCAAACCCATTGTCACGCGGGGCCAAGGCTTTGATACACGGATTAAGCTTGATAAAGCTAAAATTCGTCCGCGCCGTAACAAAGTTAAATTCACTTATAAAACCCCGTCCGGCGCAGAATGCTTACTCCCACAACATGGGGGATGGCGCTTGAATTTTGATGAAAGCTTCGTGGTTGTTAAAGCCAGAGCCAAGTCCAGAACATTTCAGCTCCGTGAAATTGAAGCTCGGCTCGCCAACGCAACAACAGCGCCTAAATCAATTAGCATTCTCGCGCGCGGGCAAAATACAGCTAAATTACAAGCCTTAGCCGCACAGGGCATCGGCATGCGCGTTAAAAATTTACCCGATTTCAAAACAACAAAATCAAATTCAGAATTTGAAATTGTCCTTGGCCGCCGCGATGAGCTTTACGGTTGGGTCAACGATAAAGATATCTTAAATGGATCAGGGCCAAAAATAGCTGTTCATGACGGACGCCCTATGCGGCTTGTCATAACGGGTGACACCGATGAAGAGGTCATAAGTACAGCGAGCGCCTTTGCCACGCATAGTTTGCCAAAGAGTCATCGGTCAAAAACAAGCCTCGGTGAAATGCATTTGCAACCGTCTTTTCAAGACAATCATCCAACCCTAGAAGGCAAAATTAAAATTTCAGACCTTGGCGGAACCTATTTTGAAAAAGGTTGGGGCCCAACGGCAAACCGCGTCAGGTTTAATGTGGCTGACCCTATCGCGAGTAAAGGCGAGATATTACTGCGGCTTGCGAGTAATAAGAACGTGAACAAAGAGTCTCGCGTCTCCGTTATGTTGAACGGAAAATCATTGGGCTATACTCAACTGGATAAAGCGCGAAAAACGGTTGTTTTTGATATTCCAGAAGGCAGCCTTTTAGGATCGGAAAATCTTTTGACGATTACGCCAGATTTAAGCTTAGCACCAGATGGCCTAGCAAAAGAATCGGGCTGTAATTTCATTCAAAAAATGCCGGGGTTTTATCTCGGAGATGGGTCGAAATTAAAAATCGAAACAGCTGAACCCTCCCCTGTTGCAGAGCTCAGCAAAATGACAGCAACCGGCGCGCCATTCTCTTTAGAAAGCGGCAAGGACACCCTTGTTATACTGCCCGCTGGCTCCTCACGTGACTACGCGGCCTCGTTAAAAGTTTTAGCCAAACTTGCCAAATCATCTGGCGGAGGCTGGACAGATGCCGATTTCATTCGGTCAACAAATTATGCCGCCATGTCGCCCGAGAAAAACATTCTTTTCGTCGGCCCAAGCTCAGCCCTAAGGGGAAGCTTACGTAGCTCTGCGCCGAAAGGTCTGAGCTCCGCCTTAAGAGGAAAAACACTCAACGGAACCGGACGTTTCATTGCTGAGAATGATAGATTTGCCAGCAATGACGCGTTAGCCACGATGCGGCTCTATGCCGCCAGACAAGCTAAGACGGGACGTATTGGTCAAGGTGGGGTCGCCGCATTATATCCCTCTCCTCTTGGGACCGGAAAAGTCTTAGGCGTTATAACAAATGTGCCAGGGCGCGGCTTCTCCTATGTTGCCAATGATCTGGTCAAGCCTAAGCATTGGAACGCCCTTGAAGGCAGCGTTGCGCGGTGGAATAAATCTAACGTTTTGATGGCTCAAACGGCCGTTGACATTCCTGGTTATGTGGCCCCCAAACCTAAATTAGGAAGCCTTTCAGATATCACATCTGGATTTTCATTCTCGAGCTTTGAGATGCCCTCATTTGAGTGGGATGGATTTAGTTTAGACGAGTTTGATGCCGAGTTAGCCAAAGCTAGGATCGCAAACTTTAAGACGCGTCTTCATACCCTCGTCACTAAAACTTTTAAACCTGATGTGTCTGATCAAGAAATTAAAAAAACGGCTGAGGCAAAAGCTGCTACGGTGAAATTTGTGCCCCCTCAAAAAGCAACGGTCAAAATTGCTGTTCCTGAAGTACCGAAAGGAACCGCAACCGAAGCCCCAAAACTGGAATTACGTGGGTTGTCAGAAGTCCGCTCTCACTCCCAAGGAGCTTTGACATTCGTCAGTAATGCCAAGACAAATATTCAAAACTGGTGGCAGGGTCATAATTTTGACGCCAAGATAAATGGCCTTAAAAGCAAAATCAGCGCGCTAGGGACTATACAGAAAATATCAAAATCGGATCACGTCAACCCAAATGCCAATGCCATGGACTGGGAAGATATGAGCATGTCCACGCTTTTACTCTTCCTGATTATCGGGAGCATATTTGCTTTAATGGGCCTCGTGACGCCTAATGAGCAAAGCCGTAAAAGGCCTAGATCATAAAAGTAAAGCCTGTGACCTTCTCTAAAGGCGGGTTTATTCTGATGTCTTCTTTAAGAAATCAGACGCGCTCGTTTTCCGTCCATTAGACGCCCGTTCCGCGCGCGTCGTCCGGATACGCTCTAACGGGCCTATCTGTTCCGCTTGGCCGCGAGTTTGGATATCTGCAAAATCTTCATTTTGACTACTGCCATTTTGACTATTATTTGATGCGCTGGCTTGTGAGCTTTGCTGATCACCTGTGCCTTGTTGATCGGCTTGTTGTTGTCCTTGACCCTGCTGACCTTGGCCTTGCTGCTGACCTTGCCCTTGTTGAGCTGAAGCTTGTTGACCTTGGTCGCTTTGGCCCTGCTGGCTCTGACCTTGACCTTGCGATCCATTTTGCGAACTTTGCTGGCCAGCCTGTTGTCCTTGACCCTGTTGGCTTTGCCCTTGCTGACCCTGTCCAGTTTGACCTTGACCTTGTTGGCTTTGACCTTGTTGTCCCAGTCCTTGTTGTCCTTGCCCCGACTGACCTTGCCCGAATGGTGACTGTCCAAATGGAGATTGACCTTGACCCTGCTGATCTGAACCTTGTTGACCCGTCCCTTGTTGATTTTGGCCTTGAGAGCCTCCGCCACTTCCGAGGGGGTCTTGTTTTTGACCTTGTCCGAAACCGCCATTGGGAATTTGACCAATGCCCGTTCCCGTTTCTGACCCAGTCGGGCTTGATCCGCCACCATAGCCGCTGCGAGGTTGAAGCCCTTTAATACGGGCTAGAATATCGGCAACAGAGGCGCTCGATCCGCCGCGAAGAGGGGTCGGCCCTTTATAGCCTGAACGGCTCGAAGAAGGTTCGCCTCCCCCGCCTGAGCTTTGACCACTTGGTGATCCGCCGCTCTGTCCGGCATCTGCCACTTTATCGGCGCTTCCTTGACCACCTTGCCCTGATTGATCACCCTGATCACTCCCTTGTTGATTACCCCCTTGGCCGCCGCCTTTAAGGTCTTCGACGATATCTTCCCAAGCTTCTTTTTCTTGCTCTTGAAGGTCAGAATCTGATTTCGCGGCTTCACTGGGGTTATAAGGCATATCGGGCGTTGTTCCCGGCTCACTGGTCGCCAATATCTTCGCGCGTTCCTTTAATAAGTGACGACGGGATTCTTCGGGGAGAGTCTCAATGGGATTAGGCGGGCCGTAACCATTACCGCTGCCAATGTTGCGGTTATTTAAAATATCTTCGAAAATATCCGTTGTATCGCTTTTTTTCTGCGATTTACGCCAATCTTCTTCAGACTGGTCTGTTTGTTCGGTCGATTGTGCATAGGCTGGCGCGGCATCAGCCATGACTAATATTGATGATCCTAATAAAAGGGCAAGTAGAACCTTTTTCATAATGTCTCTGTCATAGCACAATTAACCTGACTGCGCCATGAATGTATCATTCAGCTAATTTTCAATCTTTCGCACAACCCGAAATCCGGTAAAATCATTACTATCGCCGCGGCGCTGCATGAGACGTGCTGCATAACGCAGATCAGCAGGCCCTGAGAACCAAGAGCCGCCGCGTACGACGCGTTGATTACAGCTGCCCCGTTCATCCGCGCGGCCATCTGTCGGCGCGTCGCGAAGATTCAGCGTATTACAATCCTGCGTCCATTCGGCGACATTACCAATCATATCTTTCAGACCAAATTTGTTTTTGCTCAGCGTGCCAGCTGGTAATGTGCGATCACTTGACGGGTCACTACACTCGCTATTGCCCCATTTAAGTCCGCTTTCTGTCCCTGCTCCATTGGCAAAGGCGCACAGCGCTTTTGTCGACCCGCCTACAAATGTGCCTGTTTCACCGCCACGCGCGGCATATTCCCACTGAGATTCAGATGGGAGACTATAAGAAAACCCTGTTTTAGAGGACAGCCAAGACACATATTTTTGCGCCTCATTCCAGCTCACATTAATCACGGGGCGGCGGCCTTGGCCCCACCCATTATCAGACGGGTTGCCGCTACATCCCCCCGCAGACACGCAGGCGCTATATTCGGAAAATGTCACTTCGGTCACGCCCATGGCGAATAAATTAGAGAATGTCACTGGGCGCTGCGGCTTTTCATTTGGCCGGGCATCCGTTTCATTATCGCCTGCGCCTAAATTTGCATTTCCAGTTGGCAAACTCACCATGGACGGACAGACATCACAATCTTGGAACACACGGCCCGGTGCAGGCTTCAGCTGTTCAATGGCGGCGACGGCTTGCGGGACATAAGCCCCTTGCGGATAGCTGGTTAAATATTGTTGATAGCTGTCAACGCGATTGGCCGCTTTGGCCGCTTCCCACGCGGCAGTATCAGCCGCTCGCGCGGCGGCGCTGGCTTGATCGGCTTTAATCTGGTCAATCCGTTTTTGCGCTTCATCAATATATTGGCCCGTCGGATGTTGGGTCAGATAGCGGCCATAGCTATCTATCGTATTGGTTCGGGCCGCGGCCTCCCAATCGGTTTTATCACGCGCGGCGCGTTCAGCCGCATCTTTAGCGATGGCTTCGGCCCGCGCTTTAATTTCGGCAATTTTCTCGCGGGCCTTCGAAGCATGCAGCCCTTCAGGCCAAGCTTCCAGATAGTCCTCATAGCCTGCCAAGGTCTGGCGCTGCTCTGCCGTCGCCCAAGCTTTATTATCATAGGCGTTGATTTCTTTCTGGGCATCTTCTTTAAACTTTCCATCGGGGAAAAGCGTCAGATATTCGCGGTAACCTTCAAGCGTGTCTTTCTCAAGCGCTCTTATCCACGCTTCTTCATCCGAGCTTTTCTTGACAGGCTCAGCTTTATTTTCATCCGTTTTTTCAGCCGTTGGGAGGTCAATTTTACCCTTCGGCACATTGTCAGGCACAACAACTTTTGAAGCGAGCCAAATCGCTCCGGCAATAATCGCCAAAAGCAAAAGCGCGCTGAGAAGCCACCGCCCAATAGGGGCGCGCTCCGCCTTAACGCCATAATCTTCGGTTTCGTTTTTGGGCGGTTCCCAATCACTCATTATTTTGCTCCGCCAATTCTGAGGATCAAGTTATCCAGACAATACTGCCCCGCCTCATTGAGCGCCCGTTCTTCTTTGGATTGAACCAAAGACTGTATCAAGACCAAAACGGCTGACATAATCAAAGCCAAAAGCGTTGTCGTAAAGGCCACACCCAGACGGCTTGTGACTTGGTAGAGAAAGTCTTCGGCGTCGGCATTGGCGGGAACACCTGCATATTGGAGCGCAAACATAATCCCCATCACGGTCCCGATAAACCCAAGGGACGGGATGAGCCATGTGAGATAGCGCAAGATAGAATAACGCAAATCAATCTCATGCATGTAAAGCTCAAGCGATGAATTTAAAACCGAGATGGCTTGATCTTCTTTGCCGCTAATCCGGTATTGATCTATCGTTCGCGTAATCATTCGCGGCAAGAAGGCCTCTTTGGCAAAGCGGCGGTTTTTAATGCTGTCTTTGATTTTATCCAGCATATCGACATCGAGCTTACGGTCATCCGTCGGCAGATAACCGCGCTTTAATTGACTTTGTTCATCACTCGCCGCGCTCCATCTAAGAAACAATTCACCAAACCCAATAAATAGAGCGACCCACATAATATTTTGAACCGTAAACGGCCAAAACGGGGCGTCGGCATCGAGCAAAATTTCTTGTAATGTCGGGCCGAGCGTAAAGCGCATAATGCCGATTAAAACAATCGCGGCCATTATTGACAAAAGAAAGACAACTAAACGTCTGAGCCATCCGGCGCTATTCGATTTCATGATGGAATCCTCTTTGAGAGTTTATAGCTGAATTTAGCATTAATCGCATACCCCTTTATTTGGGGACGCTAAGGCCATGAATTGTCCATTATTTGAGTCTGACAAGGCCTGCATAAAATCAATGGTTCCTCGATAATCAAAATAGTTCCCTACAACAACGGAATGGATTTCTTTGCGCCCTCCATTGATTTGGGTGATGCGGCGCGCCAGAGCCGTGGGCGATAATCCGTCATTCACGCGGGGGTTAGGCAGGCCGTCACTGACAAGGAAGACGGCTTCGCCGGGGCCATTTAATATCTTCTCAAAAGCATTGAGCATAGACGCCGAGCCACCAAACTTACCGGTCAGGCGCTTGGCAAAATTATTCGCCTCTGTTTGCGAGGTCGGTGTTACGTTACGAAGGCTACCCCCGATAGGCCAGACATCCGTCCTTGGCCCTGAATCGGTTTGTTGAAAACCCACAATTTTAAGGCCGTGATTATCCTGTAAGGATGAAACAATCCGTTTCACTGCTTTTTGAACTGACTCTTCATGACCACCCAGACATCGATTTAAATCCATCGCAACAACGATATCATCTTTGGTCGTATTCATGCCCAAGAAGCGAAACTCGACAAGTTTCTTTTTCGGCTCATCCGCTGGGGCTGGTTCTTCAGCTATGGGTTCAGGCACGACAACGGCGCGCTGCGCTTGGGCTTTCTTTTCTTTTAAGGCGGCTTCTGCTGCGCGGAGCTCTGCTAATAATTTCTGCGCTTGGCTTTCAATATCCGACACATTTGCCGCCGAAGCCGAGAGTTTCTTCTCTAAAGCCTTTTTCTTTATTTTAGTTTCGACAGCACTGTCTTCGGCGGCGCGAAGTAAATCGGCAATCGCGTTTTCAGGCGTGCGTTCAATCACCTCATTTTGATAATAGGGAAGCAGAATAATGGCGAGTAGCGCAAACGCTCCCATGGCCGCCGCGAAGAGATCAATGGCTGACATGGAGAAGACTTCGATTTCGCGGGCGCGTTGTTTCATCGTATCCGCCCCACAAAATCACCTCGATTGCGATTAGCGAGTTCTTGGAGGAACAAGGTTAAGTTTTTATCCTTGGTATAATCTCCAATCGCAACAGTATGAATTTCCGTTCTCCCGCGATTTCGGTTTGTAATATTGGCAATAATGGCGCCCGGCCTACCGTCATCAGGCGCACCGTCACTAATCAGGATAATAGCTTGGGGTTTTAAATTCATCGCCTTGATCATTGCATTTTGCGTGGGCGTACCCCCACCAAACCGCCTAGACATACCAGAGACAAAACTTTTGGCCCCTGATAACATAGACGCGCTGGCAGGTTCCATGCGGCCACTCCGCGGGAAATTATCATAGGTCGGCCCGCCACGATATCCCATAATGACAAAGCGATTATCAGGCTGCATTTGTGATAATATCTCGTTAAGCGCCCCCACCACTTTACTGGTGTGCGCCTTCATCGACCCTGACATATCGACGACAATAACGATGTTTTTCTTGGCTGTAGATACCCCCAAAATAGAAAAAGGAACACCGCGCCCGACGCTGCGCGGGGGTTCGGGTATAGGCTCTGGTACGGGTTCTGGGTCTGGTGCTGGGATAGGATTGGGATCCGGAATCTCAATCGTGGCAGTTTGTTTTTGTACTTCCAAAATCTTATCTCGAATTGTCGACATGTTCTCTGCTGACGTGCGGTATTTTTTATCGAGAAATCTAATTTCTGAGCGAAGCGCCCTGATTTGCGACATGTCCGTTTGCGCGCTGGCTGCGACCACTCTTCGTTTTTTGACTTGCTCTTCGAGCTCTTCCATCGAGATATCAACCCCACCTAATTTATAATAGGGGAACAAGACCAAAACGATGAGAATAAACGCACCCAAAGCGGCGGCAAAAAGATCCAGCGCAGAGATTGAAAAAACTGAAATATTGCGCCGACGCGACTGCATTAGGGCATGTCCTTAGTACCCGTTGAGAATACGAAAGAGTGTCTGCAGAGCTGTCTGTTTTCTTTTGTGGTTTTCCGCTTGATCCAAATCATCGGATAATGTGACAGCATCTCCGAGTGTTTCTCGGTTAATCTCACTATTGATCAGATCATTTGACCGCTTTAAACGACCATCTAGATCAACCATATAAAGCGCTTCAAGCTCGTCAATTTCAGAATTATAGGACGCAAATTCGATATTATCGCGCATTAAGATAAGAGAATTTGCATAGTTTTTGACAGCAAAACCATGAACCGCATCTTTATCAGCCTCTAGGCGAAACAAAGAATCTGACAAAACTTGGCGTAAATAAAGCGCGTCTTCTTGGATAACAACATCACTTTGACTTAATGTTCCATCGAAAGAATTTAAACTTGATATTTGGCCCGTCACATAGGTTTCACAGCGCTGCGCAAAATCAATTAAGTGCGCCATATTCGCAATAGCAAGTTCTGGAGCCGCCTGACGCAAGACGGGGTTAGCGATGTCTTCTATGACATCCATAATCGGCATGTCATCTGCAATATCTCCCTCAGCATAATGAGCCATGGCCGCAACAAATTCGGGGGATGCGTCTGTCGCCATGTCTTCGGTTAGACGAAAAAACTGATAGCGTGCTAAATGTCCATCATCTGGAAAGCCGGACATCACCGTTATGCAAAACTCTTGTGCCTCCGCCGCCCTGATAGGTCTATCGCTTAAAACAGTATTATAACCCACGGTTTCAGACAGAGACGGCTGAGATATGTCTACAGATTGCGCGACGGCCGCACTCGGTAAAATCAACATGACGGCCGATAAGATAAGGCTATGTTTAAAGCTGCGCATATTTAGGGGCTGACCATCGCAATTTTGCGAATGCCGACACTTGGTGCAAATGGGGACGCATTAATAGAGCCAGACGGAGCCTTGCCAAGATCTTGGCCTGATTGATATGTTTTAAGTTCATCAGAAGACCCTGACTTTGAGACTCTCATCACGCCATCAGCGTTGCCCGCGGTAAAGTTGCCTTCTAGGGCGTAGCTTGATGTTGCGTTATGATGAACCATATAGCCAGCGCCGTGGGGCTGACCATTAAGAGCCTGTCCATAATATTCCACAGACGAGCCATCCGCATTTTTAAGCACGCCAACACCAGACCCATTGGCCAGGCCGTTTTCACAAACCCCAAGCCATGTTCCTGTTTTCGTCGCCCCTGTATGATTATATCCACACCGCGTCGCAATCGTATCCAGAGAGCGCTGATTAGTTGAATAAAGTGTTTGGAGTTTTGCTTTTAAATCTTCGAAGCGGATAGCCGTTATCGTTTCATTACTATCGATCAGGTTAACTTGAACTGATGTTTGTTCGTCAAGGGCCGGCACAATAGAGGTTAGATAATTTGACGTTACAGCCCTTGATTGGCGGTTAATGGCAAAGGCCTGTTGAGTCGCAACAATCGCGCCTTGAATGGCTAAATTCGTCAAAACTTGATTGCCTAATTGGGCATTGCGCGCGCGGCGAAGACAATCATTAAGCTCCCCTTGCGTGCGAGAATTATTGCAGCTTGAACCACTGCCGCCGCCAGCGATAGCGGCGCCCGCGGCAACAGCGCCAAGAACGGCGAAGGCTGTTGCCTTATTCTGCTCGCGCGCTAGAGCGCGGCGCTTTTCCAAAACATTATATTCGGCCTTGAGCATATCGCGCACTTGCGCGCCCATTTCACTATTATGAACCCCGTCAAACAGACGAAGGGACTGCACTGACAAATATTTCTGTTCAGCCTCTAATAGACGCTCAGCGTAACGTAGCCGTGTTTGATAATCCGCATCATCAGAGCCGACAAATGTGAGGGCCGCGAGGCTCTCATCAAATTGAGATATAGCCGCAGCGCGCCCCGCCATTGTGGCTTTTTCAATATCAGTATCATTTATGAGCGCAACAACTTGATTGGCAAACCCTTTGGAAAAGGCATTTTTAAGCGGATCGGCCGAAGCATCTGTGGCTTGGTCAATATTTGCTATGATAGATTTTTCGAGCTTGATTTTCTCAAGCGGTAAAGACTTGGCCGCATTATTATTTCCGCGAGATCCCAAAGATGTGGACGCGACTTGAAAGACTTGACCGCCTTTAAGGTGGGAGACAAAATCAAGCTCAGGGATACTCGGCTCCATGCGGCCTCTTTGTATCACATCAATATTTTCGTTCACGCTTTTACGTGCATTGCCCGCAGCGCGCGCCATAAGCGGACGGCTGGCCAATAAAAGACCTTGGGTTGGCACAGCCGCGCGGTGATCGGTACGCACAACAACCAGCGGCGTAATCAAATCGCCAAATGTTAGAGGTTCTTTGCCCATCATTTTTGACGAGTCGGGATAGGTATAACTGGCAAAATCCACCGTGACAACATTGGGCAGGCTTTCCGCTTGAGTCATAGGCTCCGATGTTAGCTTTCCGCTTGCGTCCAGTTTAATCGTATGCGGGGATAAAAGAACGCCGTGCTCGGGAAGTTTTGCGGCCAATTCTTTAAACATCGACAGGGCAAAATAATTTGATTTCAATATAATTGAATCTGCCAAGGCATTAACTTCAGCCGCGTCAGGGCGCTTTGACCCAAGATTTCCGCCAATCGTTGTCTTCCCAAAAGCTCTATAATAGGCATCTTCAGCGCTGCTCTCCACATAAGCCGGATAGCGGATTACAGCCAAAGGCGTTCCCTTTGGCGCTGAGACCTTTAAATTTTGAGAGGAGGATAATTTCATCACCGATGATTGCGATATGCCTGTGGCCGTAGACGCGCACCCTGTCGCCATGGTTCCAAGCGCTAAACACGCAAAACTAGTCATAAGTGTTGATTTTAGATGACGGCCCATGAAAATCCCCGTTAATTTATGATTAACTATATTATAGATGAGATTAACCCAAGCTGAAGCTTAAATCGCATCACAATAACAGACATAGAGGCGAATCTTATGCTTTTACCCGCAAATAGCTTGGTTAGGCCTCTCGGGTGAGCGGTAAAAAGACATCAATTGTAGTCCCTACACCTTTTTGGCTTGCCACAGCAAAGCGGCCTCCATGGAGGTCTGTCAAAGATTTGACTAAGGTAATACCAAGACCTGTACCGCGCTCATCAATCATTTTAGCGCTTTCCATTTGCTTATAGGGCGTCCCTAAATCAGCAAGTTCTTGATCGCTCATGCCTGCGCCATGATCTTGAACAGTTAGGTTTAAGGTATCACCTGCCGCCTTGGCTTCAATACGCACGCTATCACCCTTATTGGAGAATTTAATCGCGTTGGACAGCAGGTTTAAAAGAATTTGCCGGACAGCCTTTCGGTCAGCATCAATCAATAACGTCTCACCGTCTTCAATATTGATATCCAGTCTCACCTCAGCCGCATCCGCTGTTGGGCGGATCATTTTTACCGTACTACGGATGACATCTGCGGCGTCGAACATATTATAATTAAGCTCGTATTTGCCAGCTTCCACTTTGGACATATCCAAAACATCTCCGATGAGATCGAGCATATGTTGACCGCTATCATGGATGAGGTCTGCATATTCTGCATATTTTCCCGGGAGCGGGCCAAAAAGGCGAGATCGCATCATATCAGAAAATCCGATAATCGCATTTAGCGGCGTTCGTAATTCATGACTAACGCCAGCGAAGAACAGTGATTTATCATCTGTTTTCTGAGAGGCTATGACCTGAGTTCTACGCAGGCTTTCAAGCCCTTCTTCTTGTGAGGAAACGTCCTTAGCATGTAAAACAACGCCATCTTTAATGCGGGTTGCGAATAAATCCAAATATGTGACCTGATCTGCTTTAAATTTTGTTTCTAGGCGCAACTCTTCGGTATTTTTTGATTTTCGGGCAGAATCCACAAGATGGGTTATAGCCGATTGAGCCTCTTTATCCTTCGCGATTAAGGATGTCAGCGGAACACGAGCTGTGCCATCTGCAATCCCAAATAAATTTCGCGCGGCAGTATTTGCCCCAATCATTTGGTTATCATCGTCAAATCGCATCACGCCGCCATTGACCGCGTTCATGAGCATTTCAGATTCAACTGACCCGCTTACCCCTGAAGATTGTTTTGAATATAAGGGTGTTCGGGACGCGCCCATTAAAGTTGATATAATCAGGGCCAAGGTAGCCATTAAACCAGCCTGCTTGCCCCAAAGTAATTGGGTCTCCGTCAGAGTCGTTTGCGGTATGCGCCCCATACGGCCCGCATAATAAATCACGCCTGCGGTGATAGCTGCCATGACGAGAGCTTCGACAACCTTTTCTTTCTCAAACAAGGCTGCTGCGGCGGGCGCACATAAGAATAAAAGCGCCATAGGCACAAAGCCAAACGTAAAACAGGCAACAATCGCCAAGGTTAACCACCCAAACATGACAAGAAGCTGCGCCCATTCTTTTCTCAGGATGGGTGTTAATATTAAACCTAGGACAGCTGGCACCGCAGCCACAAGAGCCAAAGGCCAAAGCGCCATAAGGTCTAACCCACGCAGAAGCCCACCCAAACCCGCAGCCGCAAGGGCTGAAAGCCATATCAAACTTGGGACTACCAAGCCGTTATAGGATGATTTTACGTGCATTTAAGCTCCGAAACATCGAAATTCTGCTAAATTAGATGTAACTATATGCAAAAATCGAGCCATTTCCCCTTATATCTGTAGCGCCCATAAAGACTCACTTAAGGCGTAGTGTTAAACGGTTTATCCCTCATCTATCAAGAAAGCCAAGCCCTTGCGCCTACCCTCTTAGCTGCCTATTTGAAACCTATGACATTACCCGCCGATATTCAGGATATGATTGATGATTTTGCGTTCCTCTCGGATTGGGAAGAACGCTATACGCATGTCATTGATATGGGTAAAAATTTAGCCCCTTTGGACCCGTCTGAAAAGAACGCAGCAAGCAAAGTCAAAGGCTGTGTCAGCCAAGTCTGGCTTGTCTCAGAGCATAGCGATGATAGTGATCCCGTTATAACCTTTAGGGGGGATAGCGACGCGCATATTGTCAAAGGATTAGTCGCCGTGACGCTTCAAATATTCTCGGGACGTCCGGCCTCTGTTATTAATGAGCTCGACGCGGCTTCGATACTCCGTCAGCTTGAACTGGACGAACATTTATCCCCACAAAGATCAAATGGTTTAAAAGCGATGATTGGGCGAATAAAAATGGAAGCCAAGGCCGCGCTCGCTTAATCTAATCCCCAAACGTCTCAATCGTGCTTGTCACTTTGGAACCCTGACGTGTGACGATATAAAATCGGTTATATTCCGTGGCTTCGATGATAGGCTCCCCCGCCTCTCCCCCTAAAAATCCTGAGAGCTGCGGCGTTGTATTGGAATGCCCAACCACTAAAATATGCCCGTCTTCAGCTAATAATTTTTTTGCAAAACTGTCTAAGTCCCTCGGATCATAAATCTCAATGCTCAATTCTTTCGCCTCAGCCACTGGCGCGGCAGTCTCGCGCGTCCGAATATAGTCGGAGGAATATATTTTACTCAGCGAGATATTAACCAGACGTTGGGATAAATCTTGCGCCCGTTTATGACCTGCTGGCGTTAATCCGGGATCATCTTTCTCAAGCATTTTCTCGGCATGGCGCACCAAATAATATGTGGCCTCAGAACTAGGAGATTGGGCCGTGCACCCGCAAAGCCATAGAGCTATAACGACAATCCAAAGGCGGATAAAAGCCATCACTTCCGGTAGGCTTTATTGATGATAACCGGCTTTGCTAGAAATTGACCCTGCGTGCGCGGGTCGTCTGACGCCGTGATAACCTCTCCAGCCTGAATTTGTTTTATGAGATCCATGCCGCTGACGACTTTCCCAAAGACGGCATAGCCTTGCCCATCTGGATTACGTTCACCGCCATGGTCGAGAAAATTATTATTGCCAATATTGATAAAGAAAAAGGCCGCGCTTCCGCTCCCCGGCTCTTCTCGGGCAATAGCTATAGACCCCGCATCATTGCGAAGACCTGTCATTTTCGTGGATTCATGCGCGATTGGACGCCCCAGTGGTTCAGTGTCTAAACGTCCGCCCTGAATAAGAGACATACCCATTTGGCGCGGATCATTATCTGCGCGCACTACGCGGTAAAAACCTTGGTTTTGGTAAAATTTTCTGTCGACATAGTTTAGGAAATCACCTGCACTGAGCGGGGCTTTTTCAGGATAAACTTCAATTTCAATATCGCCTAAATCCGTATTTAAAATAACATTAGGAGATTTATCTATTTTGCTACCACACGCGGCTAAGCCACACACTAATAGGGATAGTGTGACGCCTCGAAGTTTAGGGCTCATCGCTATCATCATCTATATTTTTTGTGTTTTTCTTAAAGGCCATATCAAAGCCTAAAACAGAAACAGCCGAGGCTAGAAGAGCGAAAAGCGGGTGTCTGAGCGCAAAGAGCACCATAATACCAATGCCAACACCGAGAATAAGAGCATAAGGATGTAATTTCATAAAGGCAGACTGACCTCAAATGCAGGATTTATCAAGTCTCTAATCTGTTTAAGCCTCAAGTTCGACATCCCAATATAAATAATCGAGCCAACTTTCATGGAGATGATTGGGTGGAAATTTGCGGCCTTGCGCTTGAAGTTGGTGCATGTTCGGTTTGTAAGGTGCTGTATGCGGATGCATGGCTGCATCTTTTGGAAGACGTCCACCTTTGCGTAAATTACATTTCGAACACGCCGCAACAATGTTTTGCCACGTTGTCTTTCCGCCAAGCCGTCTTGGAATGACGTGATCAAAGGTCAGCTCTTCGGAGCTATGGCAGTAAACACATTCAAAGCCGTCCCGTAAAAACAGATTAAAGCGCGTAAAAGCGGGGGCGCGGTTTTGAGTGACATAGTCTTTGAGCGCCACCACGCTCGGAATTTCCATCTCGAAACTCTCCGAGCGCACAATTTGCTCATAATGATCGACGACTTGAACGCGGTCGAGAAACACAGCTTTCACAGCATCTTGCCACGACCACAGAGAAAGAGGGAAATAAGATAGCGGTTGGTAATCAGCGTTCAAAATTAAACAAGGATAATTGCCTTGAGCCACAGGCGGAAGGTCAGACGCCGCTTTATCAAGAGACCTTTGAAGTTGGCGGTCTAAATAACTCATGTCAAACCCACACACATAAATGGGTTAATTTGAAAAGATACAATCTTAAACTGAAAACATGTCTCCTTATTCGAATCTTTTATAGCTAACCAAAATGAGATTGATATGACAAGGCATGAATCATTTATCTAATTAAGCCTGAATAAATGTTTCGGTATATGTTTTGTAACGCGTTCTGATCTGTCCCTGCGTCAATGAAAAATCATCCAAGCTATATTTATGGGCAGCGCGGTGCTCACGTTTATTAGCTTCAATCCAGCCGCTCATTCCCGCGTCAATCTCAGCGCTATATCCAATACCCGAAAAATCTAAAACCAGACGCCCAACAGCCATAGGATCGGTGAGCATATCTTGATAATTTATATCCATAAATCTGGACGCATCGGCGCGCGCGCGCGCCGTCATGAAACTCTCAAGCCATTGATGCAGGCGCGCAAACCAATAGGCCCCAATCATCTGGTTTGAAATTGTGTCTGACCCCATTTTATAAAGGCTCGCCTCCATGCTGCAATAAGACGGAATTGTTGAGATTGGGTCGCGGTGCGTCATGATAATTTTAGCCTGGGGGAACACATCAAGCACGGTCTTCAAAGCCATTAAATGTCCCGGTGTTTTTAAAACCCAATTTTTACCTTTTCGAGACGGGTCCTGCCACTGCAATGATTTTAAAATAGCAACCAGATCATCATAGGCTGGGCGCGGGTCTTGGCCAGAAAGCCACGCGGCATAGTCAGGGACATAATAGGTACTCTCGATCATGGAGCTCGAAAATAACTGCCCTAAAATTATCACTTCCTCATCAGGTTGATCAATGCTCATCGGATGGATAGACATGAGTTCAGGGATAGCCTGCAACATATAATCTAAAATTCCTTGAGCGGCGTCTTTACGCGGAGCGGGATTTCCCCTTTCTTCATTTGGAAGAGGTACATAGTTCTGGGTTTCATACCACTTCACCCCCGTCAGCTTTGGCGCAGCCGCTAACATGCGGTGGAGCATCGTACTGCCTGTACGCGGCAAACCCGTCAATACGGCTGTCACATTGACCTGCTCATCCATAATCTCAGGATTTCGTTTGATAAGCTCAATATGGCGCAGACGATTTACAAGTCCGGAGACAATCATGGTCTGCGCGCCGTAAACTCCAGCGTCGCTAAGCCGGGCTTGTGAATTAAGGGACGGTATCAAGACGTCAATATTGTCAAAAAACCAAGTCTCTCCAAAATCAGATAGGCCCGTTTGCTCCCTAGCTAGGGTAGCTAAATTGTCTCTATTAGGAACCATAACGTCCTTATTTGCGTAATAATTTAATCTTTTTTCTACGCAATAACACGTCATCTTCAAAGATTTTAATTTATATTCGTAGCAGAATGCAGTAATCTCTACGCATGTTACTCAAAAATAAAGTGGTTATTATCAGCGGTGTTGGCCCCGGCATGGGGCAAGCCATGGCAAAAATTGCGGCGGCAGAAGGCGCAAAAGTTGGACTCGGCGCGCGCAATCAAGAGTTCCTTGATAAAGTTCTTTCCGAGATTCAAGCCGAAGGCGGAGAGGCCGTAGCGCTCTCGACGGATGTCACTCAATCTGATCAATGCAAAGCCTTGGCCGAAGTCGTTTCAGATACCTTTGGCCAAATCGACGGTCTCGTGAATAGCGCCTATAATCACGGCGCGTGGGCGACAGCCGATGTAGCCAATGCCGAAGAATGGGCCGCTGTTTTTGATGTGAATTGCCTCGGCGCGCTCCGGATGAGCCAAGCCGTATTACCGATGATGAAAGAAAAAAAATCAGGCGCGATTGTGAATGTCTCCACCATGGCAACCGTCAATCCTTTTCCGGGCGAAGCAGCCTATGCCGCGAGTAAAGGCGGCCTCGGCGTTCTGACCAAACATATGGCGCAAGATTTTGGCGCCCACGGCATTCGCGTAAACGCTTGCCGCATGGGCTGGATCGGCGGCGCTCCTGTCATGGGCTATATTGACGCCCAGGTTGCGAGCGGACGGCCCAGAGACGAGGTCGTCGGAGAAATCACAGGCCGTATTCCCCTTGGCATTATTCCGCCCGAAGATGATTGTGCCAAAGCCGTGCTCTATTTTGTGTCGGACTATGCCAATGTCGTCTCGGGCGCGACGCTCGATGTTAATGGCGGACAATATATGGCGCCGGGTTAAATGTCTCAAACCTCTGATATTTGGAGCCAGTTTTGCAATGACCTAGAACAGGCGGGACAGCAGGTTTTATCCGCGGACCTTGCCACAACGCAGCGCGAAAAGGCCGAGGGGCTGAGATACCTTACGCGGCTTTTACGCGTAGGTCTCGATATGCATCTAGAACATGCCGAGCCTGCCCTACCCAGTTTTTATCAAGCTTCTCATGCCACAGCCAAAATCGGGTCAGATAATCCTGATAATTTCTACCAAAACGCGACGATATCGTCTGACTATAATTACCGCATATATGGCAATCGAGGTACAGTGCCCATCCTAAGTTTTGGAACAAAAGCCAATCGTTACGCCATTGATGGCTCTATGGCCTCAACAGGTGAGCTGGACATTCGTGATGTTGATTGTGACGCGAATGGTAACTTTGAAATCATTGTCAGCCGCAAAAAATCCGATGGAAATTGGCTGCCTATCGCTGAAGATTCTTCTATTCTTATTGTTCGCCAGACCTTTTTTGACCGTTCCGTTGAGGAACCAGCAAGCGTGAGTATCGAAACCATAAATGGGCCTCGATATCCTGCTGAACTTACTTCTTTAAAATTGTCATCGGCACTCAAACAAGTCCCCGCCTTTATTGGTGGTACTTCGGCTATATTCAAACACTGGGCAGAGCTGTTTCGCCGCGAAAACCGTAACGCGCTGAACACAACAGATCAGTCTATGTTTTCCAAAGCTGGCGGCGATCCCATGATACATTATCTGCATGGTTGGTGGGAATTGGAGCCTCATCAAGCCGTAGAAATTCATAGCGCCATACCTGATTGCGAAGGCTGGAATTTTCAGCTCAATAATATCTGGATGGAAAGCCTAGATTATCGTCACCATAATATTCACACCAATAATGGCTTGGCGGAGCTTAATCCCGATGGGAGTGTGACGCTCATTATATCTGACCAAAAACAAGATGGTAATTGGATTGATACAGCCAGCCACTCCAAAGGCACAATGCTGTGGCGCTGGACGGGCGCAAAAACCCACCCCATACCCACGGTTAAAATTATAGAGACGGAGTAGATAATGTTTAAAGATGATGACCCCAAAACAGCGCTCGACCCAAATGCTATTGTTATATCCGAGACGGTCACAATTAATGCACCCGCCTCATTGGTGTGGGATATTTTACTGGATATGCCAAAATATGGGGATTGGAATCCTTTCTGTGTCGAATGTGAATCAACGCTCGAAATAGGCGCGCCCGTAAAGATGAAACTCAAAAGCTACGTGAACACAGACCCAGAATTTTTTGAAAACACAGAATATGTCTGTCACTTCGAACCAGAAAAACAAATTTCATGGATGCTCCCCCATTATGATGCCTGGCCATATCCTGCGCGCCGTGACCAATATATAAAATCGACTGGATCAGCGAGTTGTGAATATTATTCAACTGATGAGTTCAGAGGCCCCAACGGTATCCACGTCATGCGCTTCGCGGGCCCGTGGGTGAAACAAGCTTTCGACGATACTGCCCAGGCGCTCAAAGCCCACGCGGAAAAATTATACGCCGAGAACTAATCTTATTGAGAGGCGGCGCCGTCCCGGATTAATGCCTTAATCACTGCAAACCCCATCAGCACCATAACAACGGAAAACGGCAAGGCGCCGACAATCATGGCGGAGTTAATCGCGTCTAGACCGCCAGCCACAAGAAGCACGCCAATGGCAGAGGCTAATATCACTCCCCAGAAAATAATGTGGACTTTTGCTTTTGGGCTCTCATCCCCGGCCGCAGAAATCGTATTAATGACCAAAACAGCGGAATCTGCTGATGTCACGAGATAGGTCAAAAGCAGAACCACAATGACAACAGACATAAGCTTGGCCATAATCGGCCCGAGCAAAAGATTGATTGTGGCAAAGAGCTGGGCTGAAATATCGGCATTTAAAATACTGCCGCCCGCTGCGCCGTTTAGTTCCAAATCAATCGCTGTGCCTCCAGCGACGGAAAACCAAACAAAGCACATCATGGAGGGTATAATCATCGCGCCTAAAATATATTCGCGCACGGTTCGTCCTCTGGAAATACGCGCAAAAAACAACCCGACGAAAGGCGCAAAGGCAATCCACCATCCCCAATAAAATATGGTCCAAGCGCCTTGCCAGTCCGCAAGCGCCTTGTTCGTTTCACCTCCGTCGGCCTTCCAAATCTCTGTACTCATACGCGGCAGTGCCAAAAGATAATCCCAAATACCCACAAAAAACGTTTTAAACGCAAAGGCGGTCGCCCCGAATATGAGCAGGAACAAGATAATAAAAAACGACAATCCCATATTTAAATTAGATAGCCATTTAATCCCCCGCCCGACGCCCGACAAAGCCGAGAGAGTCGAGGCGCCCATAACAATGACAAGACATAAAAGCATCGCAAATGTGGTCGGCGAGCCGTCGGCCTTTAACATCCACTCGGCCCCAGAAATATTATGCAGGCCCGAGACAAATTGAGACACACCATAGCCTATGGTGACGGATATTCCGACAACCGTGGCTAGCACTGCCACAATATCAACGGCGTGGCCTAAGACGCCCGACATACGCGCGCCAAATAACGGAACAAGCGACGATCTAATTGTGAGCGGTAAATCCCGGGAATAAGCAAAAAACCCGAGCGCAAGTCCGACAAGCGCGTAACAGGCCCAAGCTGACAATCCCCAATGCAGGAAAGACCACCGATAGGCTGAACGCACAGCCTCTTGGCTTTGGCTTTCAACCGCGCCTTTGATAATTTCAGGATTAGTATTGAACTGATAAATCGGCTCGGCTGTCGCAAAGGTCATCATGCCAATGCCAATGCCTGCGCCAAATAGCATCGAAAACCAAGAGAAGCGTGAAAACTCTGACGTTTCATCTGGCTTACCGAGGCGCAATCGCCCTGTTCTTGGCCAGAGCGCTAGACCAAAACAGGTCAGGATGAAAAAGACAACGACATACATATACCATGTGCCAAAATTGGCATTGACTAGGTTTTTCATATTAACGAAAAAATTATTGGCTTGGTCAGGAAAAAGAGCAGCCCATAAAATCAATGCGCCAATTAAAATTTTCGACCCCAAAGCCACGATACGGTTAAAACCGCTATAGAACCCCGCATCCGCAGTTGTAATAGGAAGCTCAGTTAAAACGGGTTTCATAAAGCCTAAGTCCTCATCTCATGACAAATGGGTTTGCCATGGGATCCTCTGATGTATTGATCCATGTCGTTTTTGTGCGCGTATAATCTTTGATCGCGTCCATCCCCGCCTCACGGCCATAGCCAGATTGGTTAAAACCGCCAAAAGGCGCGATGGGCGAAATCGCGCGGTATGTATTGACGTAACAAATGCCTGCATGAATTTTTTTCGACACGCGGTGCGCGCGCGCTAGGTTCTGTGTGAACACACCTGAGCCTAGTCCATAAACCGTATCATTGGCCATCGCGATGGCTTCATCTTCTGTGTCAAAGGGAATGAGGCTCATAACGGGGCCAAACATTTCAACCTTCAAAGTCTCAATGTCAGGGTCGGAACATTCCAAAAGCGTTGGCATAAAATAATTTCCGCCGCCTAACCCCTCAGGCCGCGTGCCGCCAAAATGGATTTTCGCGCCTTGCGTTTTTGCTTTTGCCAAAGTGGTTTCAATTTTCTCGACTTGGTTAGACGTACATAGTGGCCCTAGATGCGTCTTCGCATCCAAGGGGTCACCAACAATTATTGACTCTGATTTTTGTGTCACAGCCGTAATTATTTTATCTAAAATGGAGCGGTGAATAATCCCGCGAGACCCTGCCACACAAGACTGGCCCGAGGCGCCAAAATTACCCGCGATTAAGCCATTGGCCGCGCTTTCAATATCGGCGTCTTCATAGACAATTATGGGTGATTTACCGCCAAGCTCTAATGTTGTGACGGCAAAGTTTTCAGCGGAATTACGCACAACATGCTTGGCCGTTTCAGGCCCACCCGTAAACGCAATACGGTCAATATCAGGATGTGACGTTAGCGGAATCGCGCAACTTTCGGCGTCTCCGGTCAGTATAGAAATAACGCCAGGCGGAAAACCCGCTTCGTCAAATAATTTGGCAAATTCAAGCATAGCGCATGGCGCAACCTCAGAAGCTTTGACAATCACAGAGCATCCCGCGGCCAAAGCCGGCGCGATTTTAGTCGCGGCTAAGAACATTTGCGCGTTCCAAGGCACAATCGCTGCAACAACCCCTATCGGTTCGCGCGTTGTAAAGACATGGAAATCGGGTTTATCAATCGGCAGTGTTGCCCCTTCGATTTTATCCGCAAGCCCTGCATAATAACGGTAATAATCAGCGACATATCCCGTCTGAGATATGGTTTCTTTGGCAAGCTTTCCGCTATCGGTTGTTTCAATCTCGCCAAGGCGCTGTGCGTCTCGCTCAATCAAATCTGCAAGCTTGAATAATAATTTTCCGCGCGCTGTTGCGCTTATATCTCGCCACTCGGGGTTGCCTAGAACATCCCGCGCGCCTTTAACGGCGCGCTTAACATCGTCTGATGAGGCACAGGCAAAGCTCGCCCACACCTGCCCGTTAGCCGGATTACGGGTTTCCATTATCTGAGCCGAGCTTCCCTCAACCCACTGCCCATTGATATAAAGTTTATAATGCGGCTTTGTCATAGCGCCCTTACGCAAAGGCCGGCATAACGTGATCGATGAAACGCTTAAGCGAGCCCTTCTTTTGTTCAAAACTCATACCAGAATCTATCCAAAGTGAGTATTCATCATATCCCAATTTTTCATAACGTTTAAGCTGACGGATCATTTCATCTGCCGTGCCAATATTTAAATTGGTTTTCATCACCTCCGGCGAATACATTTCCATAGCTGCCATTTCCTCGTCACTCAGCTCTTTGAGAAGTCCCTGATTGACGGGGCGTTTATTGAGGAACCATGATCCGAAATAACAATAAAATTTACTCAGAGTTTTAGCGGCCTCATTAGCATCCTCTTCATCAGTGGCGACATAGCCATGATGAAGCAACATGATCTTAGGGTCTTTGCCTTGTCCTTTAGTTTTCTTAGCTTCGTTAAATTTTTCCATAAGGCTGTCGATTTCAGCGTCCCCATTCCAAAGCGGCGTGACCTGAACATTACAGCCTTGTTCAATGGCAAATTCATGGGAATTAATATCGCGGGCGGCTATCCAAAGCGGCGGGCCATTATCTTGAACGGGCTGCGGCGAAGACGTGGTAGCCGGAAACTTATGAAACTCGCCATCATGAGCATAATCACCTTTCCACAATTTGCGAAGGGTCGGCACGGTTTCGCGCATGCGCTGTCCCGCTTCCCACGCATCCATGCCGGGTCGCAAGCGTTCATATTCATAACTATAAGCCCCGCGCGCAATGCCAATTTCCAGGCGCCCATCAGTTATAATATCGGTCATCGCCGCTTCGCCCGCCAGTTTTATCGGATGCCAAAATGGGGCTATAATCGTACCCGTGCCTAACCGCACATTTTTCGTCCGCCGGGCGAGATCGGCCAAATTTAAAAAAGGGTTCGGCGCGATGGTGAAGTTCATACCGTGATGCTCACCTGTCCATATGGCCCGCATCCCGCCTTGGTCGGCCATTTGGCAGAGCTGAACAAATTCTTCATAGAGCTGGGCATGACTGCGTGAACCATCCGTGCGCTCCATATGTACAAAAAGTGAAAAATCCAACTTCGTTCCCCAGTTATGTTATTTTGACTTATCTTGTGCTTTTTTGAAGTAGGCATCAAGGGCCGCATTGGTCTCTTTAGCATGAGTTAACAAAACCATATGTCTAGCTTCTTTTATAATGGCTGCGCGAGAGCCATGAGATAAAGCCGCAAGGTCATTGGACATAAGAGATGTCGAATTAAAATCATCTTCACCCGTCAAAAACAATAACGGCATATCTATCTGCTCAACATCGGCTTTATGGGGCCCGCGCGAATTAGCAAAGGCGTTATAAGCCGCCGCATATCCAGCGGGTGAATTACTTTCAATCATTGAACGGCAAAGACGCGCCTCTTGAGAGTTTTGATCCTCAAACCAGCGCTGAAGAGGACTTGTGGCCAAATCCAGCTTGGGGTTATCGCGGATAAATTTAGCGCGGGCTTTCACAGCAATAGAGGCCTCATCACTACGCTGAAAAATTGTTGAAATGGCGGCTACACCAGCGCAGGGCCGGGGCGAGTGCACCGCTAAATCCAGCGCGATTAAAGCCCCCAGAGAATGACCACAGAGAAAGCTCGGGCCTATGGCCTCATCTGTAATAAAATTTTCGAGCTTTTGCCTATAGGCGCTGACGGACGGCTCAGCCATAGCCAGCCCATCGCTCTCCCCGTGACCCGGTAGATCAATGGCATAGACCGTAAAGCGCGATTTAAAATACTCAATCTGCGCGCCCCAGCTTTCAGCTCGAAGCCCAACGCCGTGAATAAAAATAAGCGGCGGCTTATCTGTTTTTGGACCTGTTTTATGATAGGCAAGCCCGCCTTTAGATTTAGACCGCGGCAGGATTTTCAACGTCATGCCCTAAATCTTTCAGGTCTTGATACCGATCACCAATGCGGTGATGCGGACGCCCTGATGTGGCCCCGCCCAGCGCAATAACTACTTCATCCGCGCCCGGCGCGTCGGCGATTGAAAACTGAACCGTCAGATAATGTGAGCGGCGGCCCGCATCATTTTTATCCATCAACGGAATATGGATAGGCGCATTGGCAGGGCCGCGCGTATTGGTAAAGGAGAGATAGGATTTAGCTTTGACACCTTCGCGGAAAAAATTCCCGAAACTAAGTGTATGAATAAGACCTGAGGCATGCTCGATTTCGCCGTTTTGGCCAACAACCGCGGATTTACCGTAAGCTTCGATATTGTCGCCCCCGCCGACAAGCGCCGTGATACGGTTGGTTAAGAGCTCCCCGAGGATTGGCCCATAAGCCATAATTTCAGGTTTTAAATTTTCAACATAACGCCCCGCCCAAGGGTTTTTCACAACCGCCGCGACAGCCACCATGCGCCAAGGCTCTTTCGTTTTCTTAAAGCCTTCAATTAATATCTCTTCGTCATAGGTGACAAGTTTTCGGATTTCAGGGCTCATATATCTCTCACAGTATAGCTCGCATGGATTTATATTATGATGAGACGTGCGCCTGTTCAATGCAATGATAATACGCCATAAGATGATGTAATAAGACCCTCATATATAATGGAGAGACCCATGAATGATGATTTATTTGAAAAAGGCCTCGCCAAACGCAAAGAGGTGTTAGGCGCTGATTATGTCGAAACCAATTTCGCAAAGGCCGATGAATTTTCAAAACCTTTTCAAGAGGCCATGACCGCATGGTGTTGGGGGTTTGGATGGTCAGATGATGTCATCGACGCCAAAACCCGCTCTATGATGAACCTGACCATGATCGGCGCGCTCGGTAAAATGCATGAATGGGAACTTCACTGCAAAGGCGCGATTAAAAACGGGGTGTCCAAAGAAGAACTACGCGCCATCATTCATGTCATCGCGATTTATTGCGGCGTTCCGCAATCCTTGGAATGTTTTCGCGCTGCCCGCAAAGCCATTGCAGAGATGGGAATGGAATAAAGGCTCATATTATGGAGTTTCTAAGTATAAATTTAGAGATGATATTTATAAAAATCATCCAGAATCGACTCTTCAGCGATTGAAAAAAGCCACAAAGTAACTATGTAGGATGTATACGAAAAATTATACAACCAGTCCAATATGGGACCAATAGTTAGGGGGAGTACACTATGTCTAGTTTTGAAGCACAAATTGAAAAATCCAGAAAAGAAATTGCCGAAGGGCAAGCTAAAGTCGCGGAGCTTTCAAGTAAAATAGAGTCCACACGCTCTAAAATTAAAATGGGCAGTGAGATTGGTATTGATATCGATACGGCCTCATTTGATGAAATCCATTCCCATGCTGAAATGATGAACGGCAATATCGCCGAACTTATCTTGGGCCTCGATGATGTGACATCTGGCTTTTCCAAAGAATTTTCGAAAATGGAGGCCTTTACGGGCTGGGAGAAAATTGTCGGAATATTCTCTAAAGACCGTAAAAAAATCATGCGCGCAGAGCGTATTCGTAAGGCAACAATCGAAGCCAAATTACAAGACCTTCTGCAAAAGTCGAATACCATCGAAGCCATGCTCAGCGAGCAGTTAAATGAACTGCACATGCACCGTGACAAAGTAGAGGGTAATCTTGCCAGCAGCCTGACCGAGCGTGAGGCGGCGGTCAGTCAGCTTGAGCAAATTAAAGCCGAACTGCTTGCCCTTGATCCCAAGACGATTGAGCTTGAAAATAAACTCGCGGCAGAGACAAATGCTAAAGCGCGCTCTAGGCTTGAAAGCGAGCTTGCGGCTCTTAACAGTAATTACAATGAGCTGGCACAGGCCGAGCAAGTCAAACTCGCCGAGAGCCAAACGCTTGAGCGCTATATTGAGCAAGGTAAAACTTGGTTGGATAGCCTTCAGAACCAAGCGGCAACGCAAACCGTGCTGATTAACAAGCTCAATATCGATACGAAGAACCGTGTTATTCTCTATGATGCCTTGGTCAAATCTTTAAAGACCGCGCAGCAACAAGACGTGGCGCATCAAATCAATGAGATTGGTGTGGCGACAGATAAAGAAGCTCAGGTGGCGATGGCAGCGATTGGCGCGGCGACAAATAACCGTATGGCCGATATGATGGAAACGCATGAAGACCATATTGTTTTTGCCCGCAAAGTGACCGAAGAAAAAATCAAAGCTGATGAGCGCTTTGCGCGGCGTTTCGAGAAAATTGTCGAAATGCATGATAAGAACGCTTACGGCCAAGGTAAAGTTTAAGGCCCGCTTAGGTGGATCTCACCTTCGACCACAAAGTTTTAGATAGCGCCAAGGCGACGCGGCGCTATTTCGCAAAATTTGCCCGCATCATGCTCCATCTAAGCGATGTGACGGATTTATCCAAAAAAGAAAAACTGATCACTTCGGCCGAGGTCGATATGCTCAAAGGTTATTTGGAAGCGCTATCCAACACTTTCACCGCTTTGTCTTATAAGTTCCTCATGGCTGACCGCGTTGGCGAGCTGTCCAACCTGCAATTTAGTATTGATAAAACCGAGAGCGGCTTTCCGATTTTTCGCGAGCTCATGCAAATGGCCTCGGATACCACCCAAGCGAAAAAACATCTGAAGTCCCTGCCCTCTCAAGAGCGGCTGAAAAAAGATATGATCAATCATATTTTGACGGAACAATCCTCACCGACGCAGTTGCAATATGCGCTTAGCCAGCGGATTTATTATGAATATTTAGAGACAAAAGAGTTGTTTTTATCTCAAAACCATCCCCAAATTATCTGGGTCGGCAAAGACCTTAAAGCGGGCCGCCGGAATTATTTGGTACATTGGGCAAGCTATGACAGCCAGACCAACCTGCCCGTCATTTATGTGATGGAACTCGAAGACACATCCAATCGCGCCCTGCCCCATGATGAGCGCCGCTGGCCACGCGTGCAAAGCCATCTTATGGCGCAAGCGGTATCGAGCCTAAAACTCCTCACTATCGCCCAAGGCTTTGATAAGGACTTTGACAGTCTGCACCCTAAACTTCTGCGCCGATTTCATCTTGGCCCGATGTATAGCCATACCTTCACCGAACAGCGAGGCCCCTTACGCGATGTGCTGGCCGAAGCCAGCGGTGAGCCGGGTCTGGACTGGGCCTTGGCGTGGACCGTTGAAAGTCTTGTCGCGGAAAAAACCACGAAAGAGAAAGTCGGCATTTTTAAATCCGCCGAACGGCAAATCTACGCGCTCAATAAAATGGATTTCAAACTCGCCGATAGCGGGGCGACAGATATTCGCCGCTCGTTGATTATTCCCCACCGCGCCTATCAGGTGCTGGAGGAAAAACGCAAAGATGAATTTACGGGCGTGCGCAAATATGTCGTTGGGCAAAACGCCAAGATCCTGAGCTACAAATAGATTGAGTTATAAGTAGGAAGATTATGTCAAACCCATCAGACTTAATGGAAATCAAAGAAGAGCTCATCCGCGAAAAATACACATCGGCTGAGAGCTTACTGGATGGATTTGATCACACGCCGCGTTTGGCCAAAGCCAAAGACGCGGCGCCCGCTAAAAAGGGAAAATCAGCTGGGATAGGCGGGCGGCGGCGGTTCCGCTCAACCACGCCCGGCCTTGTGACGAAATCCACCGCGCGCACCGAAGGCGTGCATATCATTGACCGCGTGGAAGGCGTCGATGATGGCGGCGTTATCACCAGCCCTGTGC
>CAYYMI010000003.1:0-68186 GCA_964472905.1 uncultured Hellea sp.
GCGATGCTGTCATTACCTTCGGAGGCGACACCATCACCCTGGAAGGCATAGATGCAAGCCTGCTAGATGCAGGGGACTTTCTGTTTTAGGGGAGATGAGATCAAGTTGATAAGCTGATATCATCGTTGTTTTCTGCCTTATGCTTTAATGTCACCCATGATTGACAATAACGTGTAGAGGGTCACGTAATAGTCATTTTTTGCGCGTTCATAATCGACAGTTGAGCGTAATAATATCTGCTCTGTATCGATTAGATCAATCGCAGAGATTAAACCCGAACGATAAATTTTACGTGTCCCTATAGCCGCAGTCTTAGCCGATTCAACGGCTTTCTCATGTGACGCCAAGGCAGCTTTCGTCGATATTAAACGATCCCAAGCGATACGGCTTTCATCTCGAATGTTTGCAGTAATTTGAACTAATTCAATTTCACGTAATCGACGGACTTGTTTTGCGCGTTTGATATTATCAAATTCTTGACCAGCTTGGTAAATCGGAACCCTCACAGCAATACTCGCACTGGCAGCATTAGTCACACGATTGTCTGAGAATAGCCCGAAGTTTTGAGGGCCATCACTGCGATTAAGAGAAGCATTAATATCCACGGTTGGCAAACGTGCACCTTTAGCCTCTTTAACAGCATACTCCGAAGCTTCAAGAGCATGTCTTGCAGCATTGATAGACGCATTATTGCTAATAGCCTTATCCATCAAGGCTTCAAGTGATTCCGGAACGAGAGGTTCTGATGTCAGAGGCGATAAATTTTCTGATGACAAACCGGTTAAGCGAAAGAACCTAGAGCCTGAGCTGGCATAGCTAGCTTTCGCATTGGCTATTTGGCTTTGAGCACTCGCAACGGCTGATTGCGATCGCGCGACAGCTGTCAGGCTGGTATCCTTAAGCTCATAGCGTTTTTCATTAGCTTTGAGCTGATTGTTGAGTGTTTTCAAATTTTCTAGATTGAGATTTAAAACATTATAATCTCGCTGAACATCTAGATAAGCTGTAACAACTTCGAGAAAGACTTGTTGTTCTATCGCCGCGATTTCAACGTAGGAGGCAGAGGATATTGATGTAGCTCGTAAAATAGCATTACGAGTTTGAAACCCTCTGAAAATAGGTTGTCGCAAGCTAATGCCTACATCAGATGTGTCACCGGATAACGTAGAACTTTGTGCTGTCGTGAAGTTATTATCTTGCTCTAAATATCCATAGCTAGCATTGGCCTCTATTGAAAGTCGGCGTCCTGACTCTGCCAAACTTACATCTGTTTCGCTGATAGAAAATTGCTGCCTAGCTGCCTCAATCCGAGGGTTGTCCGCATAAGCTGCCTTTAAGGCATCCGTTAGAGATATACGGGAAGTGATGTCTGGAGAGGATGTCGAATATAAATCCGGTATAACTCCAAAAGAACCGTTTTGTTTTACTTGCGCGCTAGCAAAACCCAAATGCAAAAAGGAAAGCGACAGACCATAGGTCATAGGTTTAATGTAGTATCGCATCAAATTAGACATCAGTTATTCTTCTCTGAATGCACGAGTCAATTGATCAGTCGCAGGCTTTAAGAGATAATTTACAACCGTTCTTTTATCTGTTTGCATAAACGCCTCTGCAGGCATGCCAGGAACAAGGGTTAATCCTTTTAGTCGCGCAAGTTCGTCAGGTGGAATTTCAATTCGTACTTTGTAAAAAGGTAAGCTTGTGACTTGATCGATCATAGTATTTGCAGAGACAGATTTAACGATTCCATTAAGCTCGGGTGTTGTACGTTGATTAAAAGCAGAAAGGCGAACCGTTGTCTCTTGGCCTGGAAAAATTTGATCTACATGCATCGGTTCAATTTGTGACTCAACGATTAAACGGTCTGTATCAGGAATGATATCCATGAGCGGATTAGCCGGCGTTACAACTCCGCCAATCGTCGTCACAGCCATATTATGAATAGTGCCAGAAACTGGCGCAACAACGTCAACACGTCCTGCCTGATCAGAAGCCGATATAAGCTGCTCTTCGAGATCCGAAATTTCAGATTCCTTTGTTCGCAGTTCCATAAGAACCTCTTCCTTTGTGGACCTTGTAACTTGCAATATCTCGATTTCTGTTTCGCCAATGACGGTTTTTGTACGTGCGATCTCGGCTTGAAGTCCCGCTATTTCTCCGGACAGAGCCGCCTCTTCTCTCTCCAGAGTAAGAATGCGAGTCTGACTGACATAGCCATCTGCGAAAAGCTCTCTTAACACCTGCAACTCTTTTGAGATAATCCCTAATTGGGACTGATTAGCGTCTGCTTGAGATTGAAATCCAACAATCTGTTCTTGAGATTGTTGTAAACGCTTTTGTAGTTGTGCCAGTTGACCTTGGGATGCACTGCGTCGAGTATCAAAAAGTTGAGTCTGATCATCTATAATCATACTCAGTTCAGACTTATGGTTACCCTCCGGAAAGATAGTCCCCCAAGGAATTCGAGCTTTTCCATCGCGTTCCGCAATTAAGCGCGCTCCAAAGGCCTTAGCTGCATCAAGCCGTTTTTGGAGTAAATCACGATTGGCATTAAGCGATGTCGAGTCCAACCGTAAAAGTACATCTCCTGCTTTTACTTTATCTCCGTCGCGGACAAATATTTCTCCAACAATGCCACCATCAAGATGCTGCAAAGTTTTAGGCTTACCTTCTACAACGACAGTTCCTGGTGCAATTACAGCCCCTTGAATAGGAGCCAAGGCCGCCCAAAGTACAAAGCCAGTAACCAAGGCGAATATCAACGCAAAGCCGGTTAAAAGATACTTATCATAGGCTGGCTTGTCTTGCTTATCGGTTTGAGAGCTCGGACGAACATTTGATGAACCATTCAACATCTTAAGCTGGAGCTCCTTGAGTTTCGGAGGCTGAACTGTCGCTTTGCCGAGCCTTTTTATGTTTGTCCTGTAGATTTTTTAAAACCTTATTTTTAGGGCCAAACTCTTCAATTTTTCCAGCCCGTAACATCAATAGTGTATCAACAGCAGCTATCGCACTGGGCCGGTGGGTCATTACGATAACAGTGTTACCACGCTGACGGCTTCCCGCAATCGCATTTGTCAGTGCACTGTCACCATCTGCATCCAAATTAGCATTGGGTTCATCAAGCACGAGTAGCTTGGGGTCACCATAAAGCGCTCTAGCCAAAGCGATACGTTGAACTTGCCCGCCTGAAAGGATGAGTTTCCCGGGACCGATGAGAGTTTCATAACCATTTGGCATTTTCAATATCATCTCATGGACAGCGGCATTTTTCGCCGCCTCTACGATTGCATCATCAGTGGCTTGCGGGTCAAATCGCGCGATGTTGTCTTTTATACTTCCGTCAAATAGCTCAACATCTTGTGGAAGATAGCCAATATACGGTCCCAAGATATGGCTGTTCCATTGATCAAAGGTTGCTCCATCTAATCGCACTGCACCGCGCTGTGGCATCCATACACCGACAAGGAGTTTTGCTAATGTCGACTTTCCGGATGCACTGGGACCAATAACACCTAAGCCCTGCCCCGGTTTGATTTCAAAATTTACATTATGTAAAACCGCCGTTTCTGAATTAGGCGGTGCAGCTGTTACATTCTGTAGAGCAATGTGACCTTCCGGTTCAGGTAATTGCAAAGGCTCAATTTCATCTGGAACAACTTGATAGAATGCGTTCAGACGATTATATGCGCCACGGGCATTGATAAAGCTCTTCCATTGCCCAATCGCCATCTGTATGGGGGCGAGCGCCCGCCCCATGATAATAGAACCCGCAATCATAGCTCCGGGCGTAATGATTTGAATAACCGCAAGGGCACACCCCAATCCGAGAATGGAGGATTGCAAAAACATCCTAAATGCCTTGGTCGTAGCGCTATAGCCGCCTGCACGATCACTACCCGCCATATGAAGCTTTGCACCTTCATCTTTTGCCGCCTGCCAGCGTTTAAGAATATTATGACTCATGCCCATAGCCGTAACAGAATCTGACTGCCTGTAACTATCATCCGCTATCAGACGGCTTTGCATTAGCCGCTTACGAGACTCCAATAGTGCGTTACGCGTCGTAAATTCGTTTAAAGCTGCTACGATAAAAATAATGACCGCACCGACAAGGGCTGCAAGTCCGAGAGTCCAATGCAAAAGCCAGATTACAGCAATAAAAATAGGAGCCCAAGGAATATCAAATAAAGCTCCTGGGGCTGGGCCTGATAAAAACGTTTTGACAGTCGTTAAATCATCTAAAGGCCTTGAATTCGTTTCACCGTGCCCATACTGACCTTGTTTAATCCATATATCAAAAGTACGCTTTCCAAGATCTTCTTCAATTCGCGTACCGACTCTTACCAAAACACGCGACCGAATTAGCTCTAGCAAGCCCATAAATGCATAAAGCCCACCCATAAGCACGCTAAGTGCGACAAGGGTCGACATACTACGACTCAGCAAAACGCGGTCATAAACCTGTAACATGTAAAGTGGGCCCGTAAGCATAAGCAAATTAATCACAGCACTGAATATACCAATGCCTATAAAGGCTCGCCTTGAACCTTTTAGAGCTTGCTCTAATTCCGTAGTCAAAGGCTTTTCTAAATTCTGAACCATATCTCCTAGCCTAATACGCCACAGCTCTGATAGGATTTAATATAATAAGATGCAATTCACCATATAGCCATATATGTTTTTTATCAGTAATCATATCCGGGATTAGACCGGGCAAGTTTACGCATTAATCCGGGCCAGACGAGGTTATCACCCATGCCGGGCACGAAGGCTGCGGCGCCTTGGTGATAGACGCGTGCACCCATTTCTTCAGGTTCTTCATGCAAGTGCTCTTCGCCGCCCACAGATTGCGCAAAAATCTGCGCTTTGCAGGCGTTTTCCAAGAAATACATCCTTAGGAACGCCGTCCCACAGGTCGGCCCTAATGTTAAAGTTCCGTGATTACGCAGCATGAGCAGGCTCTTTGTGCCAAGATTAGCGACAATGCGCTCACGTTCGTCGAGCTCCAGCGCGATACCTTCATAATCATGATAGGCCAGATCATCATAGACCTGCATCGACATTTGCGTGTAACGGCGCAAACCCTTCTTCTGTGCTGAGACTGCCATGCCATAAGGTGTATGGACATGAATAACGCAGCCAGCATCTTCGCGCGCTTTGTGCACTGCCGAGTGAATCGTAAAGCCCGCTGGATTAATGAAGTAAGGCGTCTCTTGGCAAATCTTGCCATCCGTATCAATTTTGACAAGGGATGAAGCCGTCATTTCATCAAACATCACACCATAAGGATTAATTAAAAATCGGTGCTCCATCTCACCTTTGTCATTGGGCTCATCCGGCAGGCGCGCGGAAATATGGGTGAAAACCAAATCAGTCCAGCCGTAAGCGGCACAGAGGCGATAAGTGGCCGCGAGCTGTTTGCGCATATGCCATTCGGTCTCGCTAACTTTGCCTTCAAGACGTGGAACGCTTGTCGGATCTGGAATGTTAAATCCAGCATCAACTTGTAAGGCGGATGTATCAAGTTGCTGGTTCATAGCGGGCTCCTGTTGATATGCAATTATGCGCATATGTTGCAGAGCTGGCAAGGGCCTTGTCAGTTAGATAAGAACGCTTATGTCAAAACTATGATTACGACTCGCTCATATGGACATCTACCAGACGGCAGCGTTGTAAACGCCTATGACATTCAATCAGCAGATGGATTTATGGTCACTATCCTGAGTTACGGCGCAACCTTGCAATCTCTCACTTTTCCGGATGGAACAGATATCGTGCTCGGCTTTGATGACCTTGCAGGATATTTAGGAGAGCATCCCTATTTCGGCCCGATCATTGGCCGTGTGGCCAACCGTATTCGCGGGGCGCGTTTCGAGATAGATGGCGAGTATTATGATCTGCCCAAAAATGAAGGCGAAAATAATTTGCATAGCGGACCATGCGGATTTGACCGCGTCAATTGGAAAGCAGAGATTAAGGACGAGACGCTTATTCTATGTCACACATCACTCGATGGACATCAAGGCTTTCCCGGAGAGGTCAAAGTTGAGTTACGATTTCGCTTTGAGGGCCACACACTATCACTCGAAATGTCCGCCAGCACTGATAAAGCCACACCGCTGAATATGACTTACCATCCATATTTTAATTTGACAGATGGCGGCGTGTCTTCTTGTCAAGATCATATGCTTGAAATTAACGCCAATTTTTACGAAATCAAAGATCACCAAAACCTTACAACGGGCGAGATAAAACGATTAGCTTGTAGCCAGCATGATTACAGAGATGCTCGTGCAATTGATAACGGGACTGAATATCTGGATCAAAACTTTATTCGCCCATTATCGGGCGAAACTGGGATGTTTAAACACGCAAAATTATGGTCAAACACAACAGGGTATAAAGTGATTATCTGCTCCACCCTGCCTTGTCTTCAAGCCTATACAGGACAGTATATTCCCCGAATTACAGGTAAAGGCGGGGTGTCTTATGACTCCAATCACGGCGTAGCCTTAGAGCCGCAAGGATTTATTCATGACCCTAAAATCTTACGGCCCGGCGAGAGTTATCAGCATAAAATTAGTTACACATTTAGGCGCAGAGCAAATGAAGCTTCACAATGAGCCTAGAGACAAGTCGCGGCATCAACATACTCCATCCCAAGGGCTTGCCCAACCGCGGCATATGTCAATTTACCTTCACAGACATTTAAACCATTGAGCAAATGAGGGTCCGTTTTAAGAGCGGCTTTCCATCCCAATTTGGCTATTCTCTTGGCATGACTTAGCGTGGCCGCGTTAAGAGCGTAGGTCGATGTTCGCGCAACAGCGCCGGGCATATTGGCCACACAATAATGGACAACACCGTCAACAATATAAGTTGGGTCAGCATGTGTTGTCGCCTTTGAAGTTTCAAAACACCCCCCTTGATCAATGGCGACATCGACAAGAACAGACCCATCCATCATCGTCGAGAGCATATCTCGGGTGATAAGTTTTGGCGCCGCCGCGCCAGGTATAAGAACCGCTCCGACAACCATATCCGCGGTTTTTATGAGCTCTGTTAAAACGGCTGGCGTCGACCGCACCACTTTCGCCTTTGCACCAAAATGATAATTCAGTCTTTCCATAACGGCATTACTGCGGTCTAATATTGTGACATCGGCTTGAAGACCCACAGCCATTTGCGCGGCGTTAAATCCGACATCACCACCGCCAATAACAACAACTTTCGCTGGAGCCACGCCCGGCACGCCGCCCAAGAGAACCCCTCGCCCGCCGCCAACTTTTTGAAGCGCCGTTGCGCCAACTTGGATCGCAAGTCGGCCCGCAACCTGACTCATCGGTTTTAAGAGGGGGAGATCCCCGTTATCATCCGTCACGGTTTCATACGCGATACAGACCGCGCCAGACTTAATCAGATCCTTGGTTTGTTCTGGATCCGGTGCAAGATGAAGATAGGTATAAAGAATTTGGCCTTCACGGAGCATAGCCCGTTCTTTCGCCTGTGGTTCTTTGACTTTAATGATCATATCCGCGCGTTTGAAAATTTCAGCCGCTGTCGACACAATTTCAGCGCCCAAATCTTGATAATCTTTATCCGATGCGCCGATGCCTGCCCCTGCATTGGTTTCAACAATGATGGATTGTCCGGCTTGAATAAGTTCAGCCACGCTTTCAGGTGTCAAGCCAACACGGTACTCATGGTTCTTAATTTCCTTAGGGACGCCAATCAGCATGTCTATCTCCTGATAATACAGTAATACAGAAAAATGCTATACCAAAAAGAGATGTTATATTTACGAATATAACTTGCATAACATCAAAATATTCAAATAATAATCTAATATATTAGATAAAAATTGGATAGTATTCGACAATGGATGATATAGACAGAAAAATTCTTCATTTACTCCAACATAATTGTCGATTCTCCGTTGCTGAAATTGGCGAAAAAGTAGGCCTTTCAGCCTCCGCTTGTCACCGTCGGATTGGCTTGCTTGAAAAGGACGGTGTTATCGAAAGCTATGCCGCGCGCTTAAATGGCGAAAAACTCGGTTATAATATGATGTTTTATGTCGAAGTTTCTCTCGAAAGCCAAAATGATGCTGTCCTGAGTACTTTCGAAAAAGCAGCCCTAGCTCGCCCAGAAGTGCTAGAATGTTACCTCACTACGGGGGCCGCTGACTACCTCATCAAAGTTGCCGCCCCTGATACTAAAAGCTACGAACGAATCTATAAAAGAACCATTGCCGCCCTGCCCCATGTCAGCCGCATTCAATCTTCATTGGTTATGAAAACCGTCAAACGTTGGTCTGGTTACCCGACCAATCCTTTATAGATGTCTATTCTAACATTTCTGACTGTAATTTCATGAACTGATAAAGGATAATATGGCCTTTGCCGTAGACGCGCTAAAGTCCATTGGCTATGCCAAGCAAAGAACCGTCATAGGACGTGAGCAAAATAGGGTGGGACCTTGACACAATCTGTTTTCAAACAGGCCTTGTATAGAACGGCTTTGCCGTTCTCATTGGGTATATGTGCCTTTGGATATTCATTACCTGCATTTGCTCAAATCACGCAAACCAACACAAATAGCACGGCGTCTCTTTCCGCTGATAGTCCTTTCAGGGACCCAGATATTATATATTTAGAAGCCGATGAACTCATCAATGATGAAGAATTAGGCATTTTAACGGCCTCAGGTGAAGTTGAAGGACGATATCAAAGCCGAACGTTACGCGCAGATAGCGTTGTCTATAATCTTGATACGGGCGCCGTAGTTGCCACAGGTAATGTCATCTTAGTTGATGCCTCTGGTGCCTCTCAATATGCGGATAAATTAGAACTGTCTGATGAATTAGAGGCAGGAACTGCCGCAAACTTTACGGCCAGAACAGCTGGTGGCGGCATCACAGCTGCAGCATTTGCCACGCGCACCTCTGATGAAGAAATCGAGCTTTACAACGCTTACTATACCGCTTGTGAGCCGTGTGAAAAGAACGGTAAAACACGCAAACCCTCGTGGCGGATCAAAGCTAGAAAGGTGCGTCAGGAAAAAGATTCTCGAACAGTGCGCTATAATGATGCTGTATTTGAGTTGTTGGGCGTACCTGTATTCTACACACCGTATCTGGCGCATCCAGATCCCAGTGCAGGCCGAGCCAGTGGGTTTCTAACGCCATTTGGTGGATTTTCTTCTAGCAAAGGGATAAATATTGAAACCCCTTATTTCTGGGCTGTTGATGATTATACTGACGTAACTTTCACGCCCAATATTTTTCAAAAGGTCAACCCTCTTCTAGAATATAATGTCGCTCGAAAATTTAACACAGGATTTATAGAAGCTGAAGGCAGTTTAACTTATGCAAGTTTCTTTGACCGAGATGGAGATGTATTTAATCCCGTAGATTTTGTTAATCCAGCGGATACTCCAACAGGTAAAAGATTAAGGTCGCATATCTATGCCAAAGGCTTGTTCAATCCGAATGAAACGTGGACCTATGGCTTTGGCGTACAACTTGCCTCTGACGATAATTTTCTTAATCGGTACGACCTCGAAGAAAATCCTGCAGATTTCGGGCTCTACCAAAGAGAGAGCCGACGGAATTTGTCCCAAGCTTTCATTGTAGGACAAGATGATGACTTTAGGTTTTCAACATCCACTTTTGGGCATCAAGACCTACGAACAACCTTTACCACCAATGAGACTACGGGTCTCATAAGCGTATCCTCACCTAATGATCGGGAACTGCCGATAATTGCTCCAAAAATAGAATTAGAAAAATATTTTGACGACCCTATCGCTGGCGGACGTTTAAGGGCCTTTAGCGATGCAACACTCATCACCCGCCAGATCGGGACGAATTATTCACGTCTAACAGGCGGGCTAGACTACAGTAATACATTCATCGCGCCAGGCGGCGTTGAAGTTAAACCGTTTGCGAATGCGCGCTACGATTATTTTGATATTAAACCCGAAGACACAGTGACAGCGAATGATGATAGCCTAGAGTTTGACGATGTAGAATTCGGGCGCGCTTTAGGACAAGTCGGTGTCGATGTGAGATACCCGTTCATAAAAAGCGGTACAGATGTCGACTTTATTATTGAACCTCGCGCTCAAGTCACACAAAGCTTTGGGGATGGCGAAATTGATCAGTTCACCATTCAAGATACTTTAGGAAATGACCTATCTCTATTCCAAGATGGTATAAATGTTGATTTTGATCAGGCTCTTTTATGGCAATCCAATAAGGCGACAGGTTTTGATTTTTGGCAAGAAGGGTTTCGGGCTGATGTCGGGGCGTCCTTTATTGCAGACTGGAAAACCTCTCGTGCACAACTCTTTTTAGGAAAAAGTTTTACAAGTAATACAGATGATGATTTTGCGGTTGGATCAGGCTTAGAAGGTAGTGAATCTGATTTTGTTGGCCAATTTGAAGTTGACTTAAACAGAAAATTCAAATGGACGAGCCGTGTACGTTATGATGATCAAGACAATGCATTTCGCCGTATCGATACCGGATTTTCGTACAGAAATAAGTGGCTCTATACTGACTGGAGATATTTTAGATTAGACCCTGCAACTAGCCAATTTCAGGATAATCCAGATGCTCCGCCTGAAGCGATCAGAGGTTTCACAAGATTAAAGCTTACGGATCAATGGAGCCTTTCATATAGTGCGTCACGTGATCTTGATGCAAATATTACCCAGCGGCAACGTGCAGGCTTGATGTTCCAAGATGATTGCACGCAAGTCGAGTTTTTCTTCACACGTAATAATTTTGATAATAATGTTATACGAGATTCCAATGGATTTGGCATTCGCTTGTCTTTGTTGACACTCGGAGAATTTGGCGGAGACGTTGGGGGGCCCTCACAGTCATTCAACTAGCCAGTCAAAATTAACCTACAAAAGATTTTTCAACCACAAATTCGGCAGGTTGGGAGTTTGACCCTTCTTTTAACCCGAATGTTTCTACTAATGCCTTTGTGTCGTTTATCATATCCATTGACCCACAAATCATCACGCGGTCTTCATCAGGATTAAGCGGCGGCGTACCAGCATTTTTAAATAAGTCACCAGACTGAATAAGCGTCGTAATCCGGCCTTTAAGGGGATATTCTTCGCGAGTTAAAGACGCGACATGTAAGAGCTTATCGCCAACCATTTCTCCGACAAGTGGGTCATCTTTCAGATCATTGACTAATCTTAGCCCATAAGACAGCTCTGCCTTTTGGCGACATGTATGAGTCAATATAACCTGATCATAACGCTCATAAGTTTCAGGATCGCGTATCAACGACGCAAAAGGCGCAATCCCCGTTCCTGTTGAAAACATATAGAGTCTTTTTCCTGGCAAGAGAGCATCTAAAACCAAAGTTCCAACAGGTTTTTTACCTAATAGAACTGTATCTCCCTCTTTAATTTTTTGCAGACGTGATGTCAGCGGGCCGTCTGGAACTTTAATCGAATAAAACTCAATTTTCTCATCCCACGCCGGACTCGCGACAGAATAAGCCCGCATTAGCGGTTTGCGCTGGTCTTCCGTTTTAGGCAACCCAATCATAATAAATTCGCCTGACCTAAATCTAAAACTGGCAGGCCGGCTAATTTCAAACCGAAATAAACGGTCGGTAAAATGCTCGACGCTCAGAACCGTTTCTTCGGTCGGGGCATTTGGGTTTATGGCGTTCATGGGAGTGACTTTCGCAATACTTCAAACGCCACATAAGACCTGTTACGGAAAATTTCAATATACTATATATGAAACATATGTTCTTTTTATGAAACACCATAAAAGACACGCCCAGCTATACTTATGGTCTAGACACCCAACAATAACTTAGACGGGGATTCTCAGTTAACTTTCGCTGTAAGTTCTTCGTAAACGCTTTATCCATTATGTCACTTGTACGGCTAAGTTTTTTGACTTTAAAAATAAGTCCTGCGGTATCGTTTTCCCTATTATGCCTAATAATGAGTCGATAAGTCGGTTTTGAAACCTTGCTAAATAGACTTTGATAAGCTCGCCCTGGACAGAACTCTAACTCTGCAAAGAGCGGCTCTTCAAAAACAGAAATCCTATTGAGAGAAAAGTTTTCAATCTGTAAACTCGAAAGATGCTCATGAAAATGAGCCAGCTCATTCCCATTGTGACGATACGTAGCTCTACCCTTGGCTATGACGTTAACATCCGATTTATCTTGTTTTCTGCTCAGCAGAAATGGTTTTGGTTGCAAAAATTGTGTCTGAGAAAGCCTTAATGATAGCGCCATGTGTCACTCCTACAATTACTCTGAGATGTATTAGGCAACTTTGAAAGGACTTAATGTCTTTAAATATGAGTACATTCGACACATAAAATCTTACATTTAAGGACATTTCGGACTTAACATAACAGTGAAAGCAGAAAATAGGTCATGAGTATAAACACATCTAACACGGTGCGCAGGACTGCTTCCCATGTTTTGGGGAGCAGTCGATATTTTGGCATCAAGCATGTGATGAAGCCTTATCTAACTCATGAAACATTGAAACTCACAAGATATAGACTAGACTGTGCCTATGTCAGATCTCAAACTCGCCGATGATTTTATTCAAGCCTCAAAAACGGATTGGGAGGCTTTGGTCAAAAAAGGTCTACGCGGAGCTGAGTTTGAAAGCATAGGCAAGACAACTGATGACGGTATACCGCGCGGGCCATTATCGACCGCAGATGACTTACCGCCAACAATTGCTCCCCTACCTCGGGCGGGCGCGCCGCTTTTGGAAGGAAGGCCTTGGCACATAACTACCCAAGTCTCAGACCCTGATATTTCCTATGCAAATCATCAGGCTTTAAAAGATTTAGAAGGCGGGGCCAGTGCATTACGTCTATCTCTATGTGAGCGCGGAATAACGCTTCAAAATAAAAACGAAATGAAAAGACTCCTCGATCAAGTTTATACGAATTTAGTCCCCATTATTGTGGGACCTAATAATAAGATTGAGAACGCGGCGCTCTTTGAAGATTTTAAAGACACGCATATTTACCTTGGCCTTGGTCCAAAAACCGATGGCCTTGAAAAACTTGCGACAAACTTACCGAAAAATTGGCGGCTTCTCACTATAAACGCCGCGCGGGTTCATGATAAGGGTGGCACCGAAGCCCAAGAACTTGCTTATTTTGCGGCCAGCGCCGCTCATGCCTTTCGGCGACTTGGGAAAAACGCCGCCAAACATATGGGCGCGGAACTCACCACCAATCAAGACGGACATTTATCCATTGCCAAGCTTCGCGCGGCGCGGCGCATTTATGCTCGTATCGCTGAAAATTTTGAGGTTTATGACGCACCGCTCAACTTGCATGTCGTCACTTCAACGCGGATGATGCAAAGCACAGACCCGTGGACAAACATGCTCCGCGTGATGAGCGCAGGATTTGGCGCGATTATTGGCGGGGCCGACTTTATCACGACAAGGGCTTTTACGCATACGCTTGGAACGCCAACTGAATTTAGCAACCGTATTGCGCGCAATATGCAATTGATGATGATGGAAGAAAGCCACCTCGGCCAAGTTCAAGACGCCGCCTATGGTAGCTATTTTCATGAACGCATGACGGACAGCCTAGCCCAAGCGGCATGGAACGAATTTCAAACAATTGAATCCGAAGGCGGCCTAGATAATATAGAACCGTTCAAAGACCGTATCAAAGCCGCTGCTAAAACGAGAGATGAAAAGGACGAGCCTATCCTCGGTGTTACGCTTCATCCGGCTGAAAACAACCGAGACGCTAAAGTCAGGAGAGCTTATTCATGAGCTATCCTGATTTCACAAAAATTGACCTTGGAGTCCCTCAAGGGTTTAATCGCAAGGGCGACGCTTGGGCGTCACCTGAAGGCATCGACATCAAAGCCCTTTATGAAGCTTCGGATATAGACAGCTTCGATAACCTGAACACCTATCCCGGCATTGCACCCTATATTCGCGGCCCCTACCCGACCATGTACGCCCAGCGTCCTTGGACTATTCGCCAATATGCAGGCTTTTCAACGGCCGAGGACTCAAATGCCTTTTACCGTCGTAACCTCGCGGCGGGTCAAAAGGGCTTATCTGTCGCCTTTGATCTTGCAACGCACCGCGGATATGACTCCGACCATCCCCGCGTCCCGGGTGATGTCGGTATGGCCGGCGTTGCGATTGATAGTCTCTACGATATGCGGATTTTGTTCGACCAAATCCCGCTGGATAAAATGTCCGTCTCTATGACCATGAACGGCGCGGTTTTACCTGTTCTCGCGCTTTATATCGCCGCCGCAGAAGAACAAGGCGTGAAGCAAGAACAGCTCGCAGGCACTATCCAGAACGATATTCTTAAAGAGTTTATGGTGCGTAATACTTACATCTATCCGCCTAAACCCAGCATGCGGATTATCTCGGATATTTTCGCCCATACATCTGCTCATATGCCGAAATTTAATTCCATATCTATCTCTGGCTATCACATGCAAGAGGCAGGGGCGTCAGCCGATATTGAGCTAGGCTATACCCTCGCCGACGGTCTTGAGTATGTCCGAACAGGCGTGGCTGCGGGCATGGATATTGATGCCTTCGCCCCACGCCTTTCTTTCTTCTGGGCGATTGGCATGAATTATTTCATGGAAGTCGCAAAGCTTCGCGCGGCGCGGCTTTTATGGGCGAAACTCATCACACCCTTCGGGCCTACAAACCCGAAATCAACAATGCTGCGCACACACTGCCAAACCTCAGGCTGGTCCCTGACGGCGCAAGATGTTTTTAATAATGTGGGCCGCACCCATATCGAAGCCATGGCGGCCGTAGATGGTCATACTCAATCCTTGCATACGAATTCTCTGGATGAGGCTTTGGCCCTACCGACGGATTTTTCAGCGCGTATTGCCCGTAACACGCAAATTTTTCTGCAAACAGAAGGCAAGCATTGCGATCAAATCGATCCTTGGGGCGGTAGCTATTATGTCGAACGGCTGACCCATGATCTGGCAGCTAAGGCCCTCGCTCATATTGAAGAAGTCGAAGCTCTAGGCGGTATGGCCGCCGCCATCGAAGCTGGCATTCCTAAACTACGCATCGAAGAAAGCGCCGCCCGCACCCAAGCCCGCATTGATAGCGGCCTGCAAACAGTTGTCGGCGTGAATAAATATCCTAGCGATGAAAAAGACGACATCCCAATTTTGAAAGTCGATAATGACAAAGTACGCCAAGGCCAAATCGCGCGTATTCATCAGCTCAAAGCCGATCGCGACACTGGCGCGACTATGGAGGCCTTGGACGCGCTGACGAAAGCTGCCGATACTGGGACTGGAAACCTGCTCACCCTTGCGGTTGACGCAGCGCGCAAGAAAGCCACAGTTGGCGAAATTTCCTCTGCCCTTGAAAAAGTCTATGGCCGCTATGAAGCTAAACCTGCGGGCGTTACGGGGGTTTATTCCTCCGCCTTTGATGACCGCAACCCCAGCTACGCAGAAGCTGTGCGCCGCATTAAAGCCTTTGCCGAACTTGAAGGCCGCGCGCCTAAAGTTATGATTGCTAAAATGGGCCAAGATGGACATGACCGCGGGCAAAAAGTCGTCGCGACAGCCTTTAAGGATATCGGTTTTGATGTCGTGATTGGCCCCCTTTTTCAAACCCCTGAAGAATCTGCGCAAATGGGAATAGAGAGTGATGTGGATGTCATCGCCGCAAGCTCCCTTGCCGCTGGCCATCTCACACTTGTGCCAGAACTTCGCAAAGCCTTAAATGATCAAGATCGTAAAGACATCATGATTATTGTCGGCGGCGTCGTCCCGCCCGAGGATATTGACACGCTCAAAGACATGGGCGCCAAAGCCGTCTTCCCACCTGGGACCAATATCCCCGAAGCCGTTCTGGAAGTCCTTGATGTCGTGAATATGAGACTTAGCCAAGGCGCTTGATTTCTCCGAGGATAAACGCTTTTATCCCTCGATGAAAACCTACTGTGGCATTTCAATTCTCTCGCGAAAGATCGTTCTTTCTGCGCTCATGGCGATAAGCTTTACAGGGACTACATATGCATCCGAACCCACAATCGGAAGTACATCGCTGTGCGGCGACGCCTATCTTTTAGCCTTAGCTCCCGATCACATCAGCGCACTGTCTTGGCAATCGCGCAGTCGGTTGTCAGATGCGAAACACGCCCATCGCGCCCTCCCACAGCTCTGGGATGAGTTAGAAGTCTTGACCACAAATCCAAGTAATTATGTTCTCTTCGGAGCTGGCGAAGGTCAAAACGTGAAAAGACTAAACCTGAACTCTTTGAAGCTCACATGGGGTGAAGACTTTAACTCTGTTATCGAAAATGCTGACCTCGTATCGCAAAACCTAAACATTGATAATCTTTTGAAGACTGATCTGATGCAGCGTCTGGACGATCTTAAAGGGCGCAGTACAAAACGAGCCTATAAGCCCAAAGTCTTTTATCTGGCGCGGTCTGGTGGTTCCGCTGGAACTGAAACCTTTGTCGATGCCGCTATCACGGCAGCTGGCGGGGTCAATATTGCGCCAAAATCAGGGTGGTTCACCCCTAACCCTGAAGAGATAATCACGCTTAAACCTGACTTGATTATCACGAGCTATTTCAATGATGGCTATGAAAGTATAAATGCAGCGGCCCTCCGCAATAGGGCCGTCCAAAAATTTATAGACGCTACTCCGCGCGTGGAAATAGACGGCGCATTATGGCCCTGTGCTGGCCCTCGACTCATCGAAGCCGCAGAGCAAATTGCATCGGCCATGGATAAACTCCCATGAAGGCGGCAGCTTTAGGTGTACTAACCGTATTTACGATTTTCATATCCCTGTTTTTTGGTGCGGCTGATATCAATTCAGCACAAGCACTTCAGGCTTTATTTGGACAAGGTACAGAGACTCATCAGTTAATCATTAATGAGCTACGCTTGCCCCGCGCCCTACTGGGTGCCGTCATAGGCGCAGGACTCGGCGCGTCAGGCGCAGCACTTCAAGGATACACACGTAATCCCTTAGCTGCGCCCGGTATATTAGGCTTTTCAGCTTGCGCCGCTTTGGGAGCCGTCACAGCTCTTTACTTTGGACTGAGTGCATGGGTGCCCGTTGCGGCGCTATTAGGCACCACATTAGGCGCTCTTTTAATCCTCACCTTAGCAGGTCCAAGAAAAAGCGCCTCTACACTTATATTAGCCGGCGTCGGGGTCGGCGCTATGGCAACGGCCTTAACTGGCCTCATTATGAATTTTGCGCCTAATCCCTGGGCCCTATCAGAAATCATTTACTGGCTTATGGGGTCATTAAAAAATGCTGAAATGAATAGTTTAATGATATGCGCCCCGCTTACCTTCATCGGTTTTATCGCTCTTTTGGTAATTGGTCCTGATTTAAAAACACTCAGTCTTGGCGAAGACACTGCGCAGAGCCTTGGTGTGTCTTTGGGCAAGGTCCGAGCGCTACTCATTGCTGGCGTTGCCTTATGTGTGGGTAGCGGCGTCGCCATAGCAGGGGCGATAGGGTTTATCGGCCTTTTTGTGCCTCATATTATTAGGCTCATATTCGGACCTGACCCGCTTAGACTTATTCCGCTTTCAGCCTTAGGCGGGGCCGGATTTTTAGTCTTTGCTGATATTATAACGCGCACGCTGACAGGGCCAGGAACTCAACTCTATTTAGGCATTTTGACATCTCTCATTGGTGTTCCTTTCTTCCTTTACCTTGCGGTTAAGGAGGCGCGTACATGATAACCTTTGAAAATTTATGTGCGGGATATGGATCGATTGATGTTTTGCAAAATATCTCTGCCAAAGCAAAGCCCGGTAATTTCATCGCCCTTATCGGTCCTAATGGCAGCGGGAAATCAACATTACTGAAAACCCTGTGTGGTATTATTCCTCCATCCTCAGGAGACATAACCCTGCAAGGCAAACCCCTTTCATCACAAAACCCAAAGCAACGCGCGCGGTTAATCGCTTATCTCGCGCAATCCCGTGAAGCTATGCCCGCCATGAACGTCAAAGACGTGGTACAGCTTGGTAGAGCCCCTTATCGTGGAACTTTAGGAAAGATAAGTCCGTCAGGACAAATTGCCATTCAAGACGCTATGTCGAAAACCCAATCAGATGTTTTTGCCAAACGACGTTTTGACGGACTGTCCGGCGGTGAACAAGCTAGGGTTTTATTGGCGCGTGCCCTCGCCGTAGACGCGCCTATATTACTGGCTGATGAACCCATTGCAGCTCTCGACCCTTTTTATCAGCTTACGATGATGGAGATTTTAAAGGCTGAAGCGAAAAGCGGAAAGGTTGTTATTACCGCTATACATGACCTTGCTCTAGCCGTACAATTTGCGAACCGCATATGGGTGATGCATGAGGGCGAAATGATTGCAGATGATACACCGCAAAAAGCCTTAAATGATGAAACCTTAAAAACTGTTTTCGGCATTCGCGCCCCTCAAGGCGGGTTTCAACCGATTGAATTATCCGGTTAACATTCCACCACATTAACGGCGAGGCCGCCTTGGCTGGTCTCTTTATATTTGGATGACATGTCGAGGCCTGTCTGGCGCATGGTCTCAATCACCTGATCAAGACTGACTTTCATTGCGCCGTCTGCATGTAAAGATAGCCGCGCCGCGTTAACCGCTTTAACGGCTCCAATGGCGTTGCGTTCAATACACGGAATTTGAACAAGCCCGCCGACCGGATCGCAGGTCAGACCAAGATTATGTTCCATCCCGATTTCGGCCGCTTGGGCCACTTGTTCGGGGTTAGCCCCCCATACCGCAGCCAGACCGCCTGCCGCCATTGAACAGGCGACACCGACTTCCCCTTGACAGCCCATTTCCGCGCCGGAAATTGACGCACGCTGTTTATAGAGCAACCCAATCCCGCCAGCCGTTAAAAGAAACTTTCGGATATTTTGTGGAAGAGAATTTTCGCCTGCACAATAATGCTTCAAAACAGACGGAATAATCCCAGCAGCTCCATTTGTCGGCGCGGTTACGACCTGTCCGCCGCTCGCATTTTCTTCATTCACAGCCATCGCGTAAACATTAAGCCAATCAAATAATTGTTCGCGCTCATTGGACATTGGAGAGCTATGCAGTTTTTGCCACAGCTTAGGCGCGCGGCGCGTAACCTCTAAACCTCCTGGTAAGATACCTTCCGTATCTAAACCACGCGTAATACACGCCATCATGACTTCGCAAATATTATCCAAAGCCGCATCCGTTTCAACGCGCGGCCGCCTTGCATCTTCATTAGCATAGATAACGTCACTGATTGACGTTTTCTCGCCCTTGCAAATCCCCAACAACTCTGCAGCTGAGCCGAATGGATAAGGTACAGAAGGGCCAATATCGACCAAGTCATCCTTAACAGGCATTTTCATTTGACGTTGAGACGCAATAAATCCGCCACCCGTTGAATAATAGGTTTGAGTCCGCAACAGCTTTCCCTTCGCCGTAAAAGCAGAGAGTTTCATACCATTAGGATGTAATTCCGGCGCGGTTTCATAATCGAAAATCAGGTCTTTTTCGGGATCGAATGAAATGGGCTTCTCACCCAGTAACCTTAAAGACTTCTGAGTATAAACATCCGCGACTTGTTGGTCGGCTATGCTTGAATCAAGGGTTTCAGGCTCAAGCCCTAATAAGCCTAAAATGACAGCCTTAGGCGTTGCATGCCCTTTACCTGTTAAAGCTAATGAACCTTGTAACTCCACTTGAATACGCGCAGTGCGAACCAACCTGTCCTTACGGCGCAAGCTTTCCCCAAAACGTTTGGCAATACGGATGGGCCCAACCGTATGCGAAGAACTGGGGCCAATACCTATACGGAATATGTCCAAAACGGATAACATAAATCCGCCATATCAGAGAATGGATAACAATCTATTTTAAATAGATAACTCAACAGATATTAAAGAGAGCCATTAATTAGCTTCATAATGCCTGAAAAATCCAAACCGTCTTTTCCAGCCGCTTCCATCAAAGAATATATAGCCTCTGATTGAGTGCCGAGCGGCGTTGCGGCTTTAGCTGTTGTCGCCGCGTCTTGGGCGAGGCGTAAGTCTTTGAGCATCATTGCCGCTGAAAAACCAGCTTGATAATTTCGGTTTGATGGCGCGCTTTCGACAGGGCCAGGCGCGGGGCAATAGCTGGTCATGGACCAATTTTGACCGCTCGCTGTGCTGGAAATATCGTAAAAGGTCTGCGCGTCGAGACCTAGTTTTTCAGCCAAATTAAACGCTTCACACGTTCCAATCATATGAATACCGAGAAGCATGTTATTAGCAATTTTTGCCACCTGACCATTGCCTGCATCCCCTGCATGGAAAACATTTTTGCCCATAATATCTAGAAAGGGTTTAGCGCGCTCATACGCTTCAGGCGTTCCGCCGCACATAAAGGTGAGTGTTCCTGCTGCCGCGCCGCCGACACCGCCAGAGACAGGGGCGTCAATCATTTCAAATCCTTTATGGTCGGCGGAAGCGATGACTTCGCGCGCCGAGGCGACATCAATAGTCGAACAATCCAAGAAAAGCGTACCTTTTTTGGCATAATTGAAAACGCCATCTTCACCGCCATAAACCATTTTAACATGAGCTCCAGCGGGAAGCATTGTGACAACGACATCAGCTTTTTCTACAGCGTCTTTTGCATTGGCCGCGCCCACACATCCAGCTTCCACCGCGCGCGCGATGGCTTCTTTAGATATATCAAGCGCGCGAACTTCATGCCCGGCTTTGGCAAGGTTTGTTGCCATGCCTATGCCCATATTACCGAGGCCGATAAATGCTATTATGCTCATGATAAAAATCCTTGGGGTGGTTTTGCGGTCTTTCTAAAGACGCGTTGTACCTGCACTTCCGTAATGTCACTGACACTTTCATGTGACCATTTTGGATTGCGGTCCTTGTCAATTAATTGAGCGCGAATGCCTTCATAGAAATCTTGGGTCTTTAAGAAACCTAACGATATATCCAGCTCTTGTGTCATCACCTCTTTGAAAGTCATCTTCGCGCCGCGGCGTAAGGCCTCAAAGGTCACTGACATGGCGAGTGGTGATTTACGGCGAATATTCTTAGCCTGTTTCTGCGCCCATTCGCTTCCGTCTTTATCGAGCTGCTTTAAAATGGCAGGAACTGTTTGTGCGCCAAAAGCTTTTATGGCTTCAGGAATAGGGTCACTGGCTGGCGGGGCCTTCACAAAATTCATCATCACATTAGCCACCGCAGAATCCGAGCCATCTAACTTGGCTTTGCCTAGCGCCTTTATAAAAGCGCCGTGCTGATCTGTTGGGATATAAGTATTGGCCACGCCGACATCGCAAGTTTGTCCTGCGTCTAGCCGCGCCCCCGTCAGGCCGAGCCATTGACCAATATCCATACCAAGGCGCGGTAAGAAGTAAGTCCCACCAACATCTGGGAAATATCCAATGCCCGTTTCAGGCATCGCAAACATGGTCGCATCCCCCGCCACACGCAAGCGGCCATGAACTGACAGGCCAACGCCGCCGCCCATGACGAACCCATCAATCAAGGTAATGTAGGGTTTGGAATAACGGTGAATAAGCTCGTTAAGCGCATATTCAATGCGCCAGAAATTCTCCGCGCGCTTATCGCCGGCCTTACCGCTATCATGGAGCAAGATCACATCTCCGCCCGCGCAGAAGGCACGATCCCCTGCCCCGTCAATCAAAACAGCGCCAATCTTGGGGTCTTTTTCCCAAGAAATTAAAAGCCGAGTAATCTCTTCACACATAGCATAGGTCAGTGCGTTTAACGCTTTAGGGCGATTGAGGGTTATATGGCCGAGATTTCCAATGATGCGGGATTTAATTTCTGAGGTCATATTATTGCCTTAGGAGAGAGCGGGAAACAATCATCCGCATAATTTGGTTCGTGCCTTCGAGAATTTGGTGAACACGCAAGTCCCTGACTATTTGCTCAATTTCATATTCCGAAAGATAACCATATCCCCCGTGAAGCTGGAGCGCGTCATTGGCGATTTTGGAGCATAAATCTGTCGTAAAGCGTTTTGCCATAGCGCAAGCAGAGCCGGCATTGGGAAGCTTTTTATCGAGCATGTCTGCCGCGCGGTAAGTCATTAAGCGCGAAGCTTCGAGCTCTGTTGCCATATCGGCGAGCATGAATTGGGTGTTTTGAAAGTCAGATATAGATTTACCAAATTGTTTGCGCTCTTTGGTATATTGCATTGAGGCGTCCAGCGCCTTTTGCGCGCCGCCTAGAGAACATGCGCCGATGTTGATACGCCCACCATCAAGACCGCTCATCGCAAATTTAAACCCATCGCCTTCGGCTCCAACGCGGTTTTCGGCGGAGATGCGGCAATCTTCGAAAATCACTTGTGCCGTGGGCTGCGCGTTCCAGCCCATCTTTTTTTCATTCGCGCCGAATGATAATCCTTCTGTACCTTTTTCAATCACGAAACAGGATACACCCTTCGCGCCGTCATCAGACGTTCGCGCCATAGTCACATAGACATCCGACCAGCCTGCCCCAGAAATAAATGTCTTGGTGCCATTAAGAATGTAATCATCCCCATCGCGGATGGCCTTGGTGGTGAGTGAAGCGGCATCTGATCCTGAGCCTGGTTCCGTGAGGCAATAACTAGCAATGAGTTCACTTGCAGTTAAGCGCGGCACATATTTGGCGCGGACGGTATCATCGCCGTAACGGTCAATCATCCATGTCGCCATATTATGAATAGTCATCATCGCAGTATGAGAGACATCCCCCGCCGCCAATTGTTCAAAAACAATCGCGCTATCCAGACGAGACAAAGCCGTGCCGCCATGTTCCTCGGACGTATACATACCCATAAAACCAAGCTCGGCAGCTTTGACAAAAACCGAACGATCCAAATATTTCTCTTCGTCCCATTTGGCACTATGCGGCGCGAGTTCATTCGCGGCAAAGCCCTTGGCCATATCCTGTATGAGGGTTTGCTCTTCAGTGAGTTGAAAGTCCATTTAGTTTTTACCTGCCCTTTGTCTCATCTCATATCGCCGCATCGGCATAGCATCGATCAGAGAGTAAAGCTCATCATTTGACGGGAATAAATCCCACCGTTGTTTCTGAGTTGTATCTTTTCCGATTAAAACATATTCAAGCTTGTTTTCGCACCGCGCGATTCGAGCCAGACGATGGCTTTTGCCTTTTCCGATTTTAATAATGATAAGATCACGATCTTCAAATCCATCGCGATCAACTGAAACGGACTGCTTACTTTCAGGGGCGTTATTGTCCGGCTCGCAAATTACCAATATACGGTTCTGACCCAATAAATTATGAGTCTTTGGCTCAACATTATAAGGTGCAGCGTAAGCCACACCGCCAAAAAATAATGCCGAGAGAAATGATATTTTGAGAACTAACTTAATAAACTAAGCCAGCTTCTCTATGACCTTACCAAAGAGCTCATCATCCTTTGGCAAAACTTTTGGCGTTGGCAAGTTCTTTGACACCCACGTCACATTCACCAAATGACGCCAGTAAAGATTTTCATCTGTGATAGAGCCGCCCCACGTCCCGCACCCTAATGAAAATGTCTGACGCATGCCATTATGGAGGTTTCCTGAGTTAGACGGCGATTGCGCTTGATTGACCATCACGCGGCACGTTTTAGTTTGGTCCGCTAGTTTCATAATGTTCTCATCATTATAAGAATAGATTCCACAACTATGGCCCATGCCCTGATAAGCTTGAATTTCATTTGTCAGTTTAATCGCTTCATCAATATCTTTGACCTTATAAAAGGCCATAATAACGGACAGCTTCTCACCTGAGTAAGGATGATCTGGCCCCGTACCTGTTTCTGGCATGATGATGAATTTACGGTCAGCCGGAATATCAACACCCGCCATTTCGCAAAGAACTTGCGGCTCCAACACAACGGCCCGTGCATTAAGCGCGCCGTCTTTCCAAAGAACCGAGGCGATCTTGTCATAATCTCCTGGCGCTGCGACATGCCCGCCTTCGGCAACCAAAGCCTCAACTAATTCATCATATATGGCTTCCACTGCAATAACTGAATTGTCCGCAGAACATGAAGCCGCCAAATCCAAGGTTTTAGAAATTCTAATTTTTTCGGCGGCTTCTTTAATATTTGCTGTTTCATCAACTGTAATAACCGCATTCCCAGCGCCAACGCCATAAGCCGGTGTCCCAGAGGAGTAAGCTGCCTGCACCATGCCTGCACCGCCCGTGGCCATAACAAGGTCACATTGCGCCATGACTTCATTGGTCAGCTCAAGTGAAGGAATATCAATCGCCTGAACCAGATCAGCAGGCGCGCCCATTTTTGTGATCGCCTCACGCATGAGATCAACAATCATTTTGTTAGTCAGTTTAGCGCGTGGATGTGGGCATATGATAATCGCATTTCGTCCCTTGACCGCATTAATGCCCTTAATGACGGGCGTCGCTTCCGGGTTGGTTGAAGGCGATAAGGCCCCGATCACGCCGATAGGCTTGGCGATTTTAACTATGGCTCGTTCTTCATCAACCTCGATAATTCCAACTGACTTATCATCAATGATATCCATAAGAGAGGCACGGGTCTTCACAGAAATTTTGGCAAATTTCCCCGCATAATTACCTAGCTGAGTTTCCTCGAGTGTATGTTGCGCTATTTTTTCAGCAACACCCGGCTTAGCAACAGCCCAAACCATGGCTGTAATGAGTTCATCAATTTGTTCTTGATTATAGTCTTCGATTACGGCTTGAGCGGCCCGCGCCCGTTTCATCATCTCTGCAACTTCTTTGGCTTCAGGGGTATCAGCAATCTTCTTAACTAGGGCCATTTTAGCTCTCCTTCATCATTATGACGTAATATACTTTTGGAGTTATAGATAAAGCCAAAGAGAAATTCAGCCTAAAAATGACGTTCCTCCTAATTATCAGATACAGGATGGGTGATATTAAAATGTTCAAAGATAGGGTTTTCCAACCGTTGTTTAAATTCCGTTGAGGATCCTGGCCAATTATTGGTGACGCGGTCTCCATCTTTATACCAACTGTTATCAATTTTTGCCCAAGCCAAATGTGAAAGACGTTCTTGAGCCTCCTCATTAAACTTGGTTTCGGCGGCGGCTTTAACCTCAACTTTTCCTTCGCCTGTTTTTTTCATTAATTTCAGAACATGTTCTATCTGAGCTTCAAGCTTATAAATGATAGATGTATGCCCTGTATTGGTATTCGGGCCGTAGAGAATAAACATATTTGGAAAATTTGAGGTCGTAACCCCTAAATAAGCATAGGCTCCATCTTTCCAATGCTCACTCAAGCTTTGGTCTTTTTTCCCTATTACATTAATCTCTTTCAAGAAGGGGTTGGAGTAAAACCCTGTCGCATAAATAATTATGTCATGTTTATGTGATGTACCCCCGCTTGTCAGAATGCCATCCTGCTGAATTTCGGAAATTTCATCGGTTTCCAACGTCACATTTTCACGGGCAATCGCAGGGTAATAACTATCCGAAAACAATATACGTTTTGCGCCAATCGGGTATTCAGGCGTTAGCTTTGCTTGCAGTTCTGGGTCTTTAATATATTTTTTCATTTCTGACTGCGAGGCCCAGCGCGCAATTTTGCTTCGAATTTTAGCGCCTTTAATAATCGGCCAAATTACATATTCGCCCTGCATCCATAGCCCCTTGCGATAGAGCTTAGCGATTGAAGGAATATATTTAGCAACCCATTTTTCAAACCCCGTATAAGGACGGTCACCTTTATTGATAATCCAATTTGGAGAGCGTTGGTATACCGTGAGATGTTTAGCCATTTGAGCAACTTCAGGAATAAGCTGGGCCGCACTCGCGCCAACACCAATCACACCAATGTTTTTGTTCTTAAGTTCCACTGAATGATCCCACCCCGCCGAATGAAAACTTGTACCTTTAAAACTACCTCTACCCTTAAAATTCGGAAATGAAGGAACATGTAATTGACCAATAGCGCTGACAAAAAATTGGCACTCATAGCTCTCACCGCTTTTTGTCTTAATCGTCCAGCCCCCATTATTATATTTGGCCGACTTTACGCTTTGGCCAAACCTTATATGTCGGTATAAATCTCGCTGGGCGGCAAAGTCTTGAATATATTTTAGGATTTGAGGTTGTTTCGCCCATTTAAAATTCCATGTCGGATTAGGAGCAAAGCTATAGGAGTACAAAGCCGAAGGAATATCACATTCCGCGCCCGGATAAGTATTTTCGCGCCATGTTCCGCCAACATCATTAGCTTTTTCAATGATGATAAAATCCTCATCACCTTGTTCACGTAATTTTGCTGCAAGGCATAAGCCTCCAAACCCTGTGCCGACTATAAGCGTTTTTACCATAATCCTTTGTTCACGGATTAAGCGTCAAAGGTCAATTAAATTACGTGTCCTTATCCGGTTACAACTTGAAAATTGAAGCATCCGTCACCGCGTCTATTTGAGTTACCGTTGATATTAAAAAAGTCATAGGTCTCGGCAATATACCGTCCTGCGCTTAAAGTCCCGCTATAGACTTCTTCTCCGTGAGCAGAAGAACTGGACTCAAGTACTCGTTCGCCCTGTTGCCACAAATTGAAGTCTGGATCTCTGTCTTGCCCGCCGGACACTAAGGTCATAGAGATCATGTAAGACCCATTTTGTGGAATATCGAAAACGACTAATTCTCGGTTTCCAAGGCGGTTAAAGTTCCCTGCATCATCAACAGAACAGACTTGAACAGCCTCTCCTCCAACAACGGCCTCTTTATAGACGGGTAATGAGGAGGCAATCGACCCATTATTATTTTCACCCGTGCCTAGAGCATTACTGGCCGATATGGATTGGTCCTCTAATAAAAATCGATAATCATTTACGTCAATAATGTTCTGTTTTAGCAAGGCCTCTGAGAATGAAAAAATCGTTGTAAATGCATCGCCCTTACGAAATTCATCATGTGTCACAGCGTTATATATAGGCAAAAATCCACCTGTAATACGATCGCTTCCATCACTAGCAGCATCAAAGACATCATAGATTATTGATGTAACCGAGGATTCGTTAAACCAGCCCTTATTACTTCGGTTCAGATTTTCAAAGTCAATTTTAAACCCACTATTTTGCGATAATCCTGAGCTATCTTTATAGTTTGGATCATTGGTAACAATCGCCGCTAAGGCATTGCACCATCCTTCAGAAAAAGCCAAACGAGGGTCAAGTTTTGCGCTTAAACTATGTAACCCCGCCATAGAATCAAGGCGTGATAAGTTTTCTTCAAAATAATGTCCCCATTCATGAATAATCACATGCGGATCATATTCATCTGTGTCACGACCTGCTTCTCCTAAAAGATAAATAACATTTTCATCCCGAAAGAAGCTAGATGTGCCTATATGGCCTTGGCGTCTATCTCCAACCACAGCTCTGTTATTAGGGCTCCAGCGAATTTCTAACTCTGGAAAACTTGCATTCGCATCGACTGCGTCAATCGTTTTAATAGCGTCATAAACTGAGTTCAATATCGCAAAAGGCGCCGCGGACCGTTCAGAATCATAGCTAGAGCCGCCCCATCCAGAAGGCGCGTTTAAATTTCTTGTCTGAGAGGCAGATGTCCCAGATGTGCTCAAACTTCCAGCTAAGACATATAAAGCATTATCCGATGTATTATCGGTCACTTTGACATCCCAATCTCGGCTTGCAGGAGATTTCAATTGCGCAAGGACGTGAATTTTAACATCCAAAGAAGGTTCAACTGTGAAATCATAATCACCGTTTTGATCTGTAATAGTCTGCTTAATTATTTCATTATCAGCATTTAAAAGAGCCACCATAATCCCACGGGCGGGCATTTGTGTTGTCGAGGCGTAATCAAGCCCGAAATTTTGATCATCATGAGGGACATTATCAAAAGTAATTTTTCCGCTTAAATTCACTTGTGTAGCACTAGGTGTTGTCGCCGTATTTACGTTTGCGACTGGCGCTGAAGAGCCTGTCGCAGCGTTTGATGACGTTATAGGTGGAGGCGTAACTGAGCTAGAGCTAGAGCCACCGCCACAAGACACAAACAAAAAGACCGATAATATAATGCCACATAAATTGATGATTTTCATCACACGCTCCGCTTAATGAGCGAAACGGAGCAATTAATATGCCATTAACTATTAACCTATCCGAATAAACCTACATACCTTGTTAAAACATCCGGCAAAGGCTTCACTAAACCGTTTGCACATTAAATTGACAGCGCTGTCATTTTTAAGTAAGCCCAATATTTATGTTCATAAATTGAGGGAATGATGACCTACAATATTGCAATTAACGGTTTTGGTAGAATTGGCCGTATGGTGCTTCGAGCTCTTATCGAAAGCGGTCGCACCGACTTTCAAGTTAAAGCCATTAATGATTTATCTGATGCCCCTCGCCTCGCTCATTTATTAAAATATGATAGCGTGCATGGTCCTTTTCCAAAAGCCGTTGAGGCTAGTGATGACGCGATTACAGTCGACGGTCATCCTATCAAGGTTTTCTCTGAGCGCGACCCGGCAGCTCTGCCATGGGGCCAGCTAGATATTGATATTGTGATGGAATGTACGGGGTTTTTCCTCACGCAAGAGACAGCTGGCAAGCACATAAAGGCTGGCGCAAAGCGTGTGCTGTTATCTGCCCCTGCTAAAGACGATAGCAAAACCATTGTTTACGGCGTTAATGACGGCGAGATAAACGGCGATGACGTTATTGTCTCAAACGCCTCTTGTACGACAAATGCTCTCGCGCCAATCCTAAAGGTTCTTGATGATAGTTTTGGCGTTGAGAGCGGCATGATGACAACCATCCATGCCTATACAGGTGATCAGCTAACGCATGACGGTATGCACAAAGATCCATATCGGAGCCGTGCCGCCGCTTTGTCAATGATACCAACATCAACTGGAGCGGCCAAAGCCATTGGTAAAGTCCTGCCTAATCTTGACGGCACGATAAGCGGTGTTGCCGTTCGCGTACCTGTGGCCAATGTATCTATGGTGGACTTATCCGTCACCACAAAACGCCCCGCTAGCAAAGAGACGGTTCAGAAAGCTTTCAAAATCGAAAGCGAAGGACGGTCTAACGGCGTCTTAGGCTATATTGAGGAGCCTTTGGTATCAACGGATTTAAATCATAACCCCAATTCAAGTAATTTTGTTGAAGACCAAACCCTTGTGCAGGGTGGGCATTTAGTCCGAATTATGTCATGGTATGACAATGAATGGGGGTTTTCTAATCGCATGTTAGATACAGCCTCAGTTATGGCGAATTTCCTCTAGGAGTTAGAATGGCAAAATTTATACCTGTTGATCCATTCGACATCGTCATTTTTGGCGGGACCGGCGATTTGACACGACGTAAATTATTGCCCGCCCTTTTCCACCGTTATCTAGATGGGCAAATTGATAGCTCTTGCAAAATTATCGGCGTAGCACGGTCTGACTTGTCTCTTCAAGATTATCGGGACCTCGCTAAAAAAGCGTGCGCAGATAATGCCTGTAAAGAAAGAGCGCTGAATTGGAGCGATGAAAAATGGAAGGGCTTTGAAGCTCTTCTGGCTTATGTCCAAATGGATGTCCTGAAGAAAGATGCCAATTGGAAGGGACTTAAATCTCACTTAAATAAGGATGAGAGGACCTGCATTTTTTACCTCGCGACAACGCCGCTAATTTATGTGGCGACCTGTGAAGCTTTAGGAGCAGAAGGCTTAAATGGACCCAATGCCCGTTTGGTTTTGGAAAAACCTATCGGAACGGACCTAGATTCCGCCCAAGCCATTAATAAAGGCGTCGGCGCGATCTTTGATGAAACTGCCGTTTACCGAATTGATCATTATCTTGGCAAAGAGACGGTTCAGAACCTTTTGGTTTTGCGCTTTGCCAATGCTTTATTTGAACCCGTCTGGTCCAGAAATACGATTGACCATGTTCAAATCACAGTCTCCGAAGATATTGGCCTAGAGGGCCGTGCAGATTATTATGACCGCTCAGGCGCCGTACGCGATATGATCCAAAACCATTTATTACAGCTCTTATGTATCGTCGCCATGGAACCACCTAATTCTATGGACGCGGATGATGTGCGAACAGAGAAAATGAAAGTCTTAAAGGCTCTGAAACGCTTTACGCCAGAAACCGTGTCGCAAAATAGTGTCCGCGCGCAATATGAGGCGGGTGTAAGCGGCGGCGAAAAAGTCAAAAGTTATATAGAAACGCTGAGTGATAAAAACGCTGAGAGTCAAACCGAGACCTTTGTGGCGATTAAAGCAGAGATCGAAAATGGCCGCTGGGCAGGTGTTCCGTTTTATTTACGCACGGGCAAGAGAATGGACGCAAGACGTTCATCCATCATGATTCAATTTAAACCAACGCCTCATCCGCTCTTTAATACCGCTGACCGCGTACCCAACCGTCTGGTGATGCGCTTGCAACCTGATGAAGGCATGCGGCTTTTCATGCAGGTCAAAGAACCTGGGCCAGGCGGTATGCGCCTTAAATATCTTCCACTCGATTTATCTTACGCCGAAAATTTCTCAGTTAGATATCCTGACGCTTATGAGCGACTTTTGATGGATGTTGTTCGGGGAAATTTGACGCTCTTTATGAGCCGGCCTGAAGTTGAAGCCGCATGGAAGTGGGTTGATAATCTCCTAGCGCAGTGGTCAGAAACAGAACAAACGCTTGAGCATTACGCAGCAGGAACGCAAGGACCTTTGCAATCGGCTATGCTACTTGACCGCGATGGTCGGCAGTGGTGGGAACAGTAAATGAGCTTGCCTTTTATAGCCGCAGATATGTCTCGGCTGGATTTTGAGCAGAGCGCGGCTGGATTTATCCTCGCAGGGCTTGAAGAGGCTATCCATAAACACCGAGAGGTTAGCCTATTCTTATCAGGCGGCTCAACACCTGGCCCCATTTATGAAAAGCTCTCAAGGGCGAGTTGTGACTGGCATAAAATTAATATTGGCTTGGTAGATGAGCGCTGGGTCGGGGAAAAAGATAACGGGTCAAACGCGGCTCTTATTCGGCGGACTTTACTCAAAGACGCCGCGAAAGCCGCTCATTTCAGACCGATGAAAACGGCGCATAAAACAGCTGAGCTTGGTCAAAAGTCCGTTGAGGAGAGTTATCAGCTTTTATTTAAGGCGCCTTCAATAGCTGTTTTAGGGATGGGGCTAGACGGTCATATTTGCTCTTGGTTTTTTGACGCAACAGGGTTCCATCAAGCTATAAATCCAGATAATTCCGCCTTAGCGCAAGCGATCACAGCTAACCCGACAGAGACCACAGGCGTTTATCTGGAGCGTATGACTCTCACGCTTTCCGCGTTAGAGCACTGTGATAAAATATTGCTCCTGATTTCAGGCCATGAGAAAAAATCTGTTCTTGAGGCCGCAATACAGTCAAATGGTAAGGTTTTACCCTTATCATATCTGCTGAATATGGTGAACAATAAGCCTAACAACCCTTTGACGATTTTACATGCGGCCTAATTTATGAGTGAAATTGATCCAAAATTGGACGAGATTACGCAGCGTATTATTAAGCGCTCTAAACCGACGCGAGACGCCTATCTTGAAGTCACGAAATCCTTCCGTCCTGATAGTGATGTCGCGCGGGCAGGGCTTAGCGCGGGAAATCAAGCCCATGCTTACGCAGGCTGCGCTCTCCATGATAAGGCTGCGCTTATGGGCGCGCGTTGGCCTAATATTGGGATTGTGACAGCTTATAATGACATGCTCTCCGCCCACGCGCCTTATGCAGGCTATCCAGACATAATTAAACAAGCGGCGCGCGATAATGGGGCGACGGCGCAGGTTGCTGGCGGGGTTCCTGCTATGTGTGACGGGGTGACCCAAGGCACGGACGGGATGGAGCTCTCGCTATTCTCGCGCGACGTGATTGCCATGAGTACGGCGATTGCCCTCTCTCATAATACTTATGACGCGGCTTTATATCTAGGAATTTGCGATAAAATTGTACCAGGACTTTTAATCGGGGCTTTGCAATTTGGACATTTGCCTGCGATTTTTGTGCCTGCAGGGCCCATGCCGTCGGGGCTTCCCAATAAAGAAAAAGTGCGTATTCGTCAGTTGTTCGCCGAAGGAAAAATTGAGCGCGATGAACTGCTCAAAGCCGAGATGGAAAGCTATCATAGTCCCGGCACTTGCACCTTTTATGGCACGGCCAATTCCAATCAAATGTTGATGGAGGTGATGGGGCTTCACCTGCCGGGCTCTGCCTTCATTAACCCGGCTACGCCTCTGCGCGTAGCCATGACAAAAGAGACGGTTAAGCAAGCTGTCTCGATTACATCCCTAGGGGAGAGCTACACGCCCATAGCCGATGTCGTGAGCGAGAAAACCATGGTCAATGCCATTGTTGGTCTGATGGCGACAGGCGGGTCGACCAATCACGCTCTCCATATTCCCGCCATTGCTAAGGCGGCTGGTATCATCGTCAACTGGGATGATTTTGACGCGATTTCTAAAATCACGCCTTTGCTGACACAGATATATCCTAATGGAAACGCCGATGTGAACCACTTCCATGCCGCGGGAGGTATGGGCTATCTCATCAGAGAGTTATTAGATGCTGGTCTCATGCATGAAGATGTCACGACGGTGATGGGCGCAAGCCTGCGCGAGCACGTCAAAGAAGCGTATATAAACAACACAGAACTAACCTGGCAGGATCCGCCAAAAGATAGTCTTGATATGGACATCTTAACCACGGTCTCTAAACCCTTTAGCAAAGATGGCGGCTTGACGGTTTTAAGAGGTCCTTTGGGACGCGGGGTTATCAAAACCTCAGCGGTAAAAGACAAGCATCACAAAGTCACCGCGCCCGCCATCGTGTTTAATGACCAAGACGCCATGCTCAAAGCCTTTAAGGCGGGCGAACTGAATAAAGACGCCGTTATTATTGTGCGCTTCCAAGGCCCAAGCGCGAACGGCATGCCTGAGCTGCATAAGCTCACCCCATCGCTTGGCGTTTTGCAAGATAAAGGGTTTAAAGTGGCCCTCGTCACAGATGGCCGTATGTCTGGCGCGTCTGGTAAAGTCCCTGCCGCTATTCATATAGCGCCAGAAGCGGCGCAAGGCGGAGGCCTAGCCCGCGTACAAGACGGGGATATTGTGACTCTCAATGCGGTCACGGGTGAGCTTTTAATTGATGTGGACCCAGAGGCTTTTGCCGCGCGGCCTTCGGCGGCCTTTAAACCTAATCAAAGCCGCATTGGCTTTGGACGAGATTTGTTCGGAGCCTTCCGCCAAGGCTGCGCGAGCGCTGAGACGGGCGCTGGGATATTTTAATCAAACTCCCACACAGCTATTGGCGGACTTCTTAAACTACCGCTGCACTCGGCCTGATCCGTCGCCGCCCATAAGAGCTTCGACTTCTTTGCGGTTCACACGGTTAAAGTCACCTAGCACAGAATGTTTAAGCGCAGAGCCTGCAACGGCGAATTCCAGACTTTGTTGACGATCTTCGTACAAATTCATTCCCGCAATAAAGGCTGACGCAAAGCTATCACCGCCGCCGACGCGGTCAACAATATCCGTTAGTTCATATTTCTTAGACAGTAGAAAGCCATTTTTACGATCCCGCATACAGGCCGACCACCCATTAATATTAGCATTCACCGCCGCGCGAAGCGTAATAGCTATGGTGGACATGCCAGGGTAAATATCTAATACTTTTTGAGACAGCTCTTCATATTTACTGGTGTCCAAATGGCCACTCCCGCTTTCAACATCCACATCAACAGAGATGCCGAGAGACTTCTGACAATCCTCTTCATTCGCAATACCAACATCAATATATTTAACGAGGTCACGCATAACCTCTGGCGCGGCTTTGCCATATTTCCAGAGCTTACCGCGGAAGTTAAAGTCGCATGACGTTGTCACGCCCGCTTTCTGCGCTTCTTTCACACATTCAAGGCTAAGGTCAGCAGAGTCCTGTGACAACGCCGGTGTTATCCCTGTGATGTGGAGCCATTTCGCGCCCTTAAAAATTGTTGGCCAATCGAAATCACCAACCTTACATTGGCTAATGGATGACGCCGCGCGGTCATAAATGACTTTAGAGGGGCGCTGGTTCGCGCCTGTTTCAAGATAGTAAATACCCACGCGGTCACCTTGACGTTTTACATTGGACGTATCAACACCAAGAGCGCGAAGACAGTTAATCGCGTTCTGGCCTATATCATTATCAGGTAAGGCTGAAATAAATCCTGCATCAAACCCGTAATTGGAAAGCGATACGGCGACATTCGCCTCCCCTCCGCCAAATGTGGCCTCGAATGAGGGGCTTTGGAAAAACCGCTCATAGCCATTTGTCCTAAGGCGAAGCATGATTTCGCCAAAACTCAGAAAGTCAGTCATTTTATTTAGTCCGTATTATGAATGCGCGATAGCAATCGCGTCTTTTGCTAATTTTGTAATGGCGCCGAAATTTCCGGCTTTAATTTCATTTTTAGGCGTGAGCCATGATCCCCCGCAGGCCAGAACCGCGGGTACAGATAGAAAGTCTTGCAAATTTGAAGCATTGACACCGCCCGTTGGCATGAACCTTACATCTTGGAAGACCGAAGCGAATGCTTTTAGCATTTTTGGCCCGCCTGCGATACCTGCCGGAAAAAACTTCACCGTACGCAAGCCTAGATTATAGGCTTGAGTTAGTTCAGTCGCCGTTGCAATGCCTGGTAAAATAGGTAGCCCAGCATCCTGGGTCACCTTAACCGAAGCGGGGTCTAGTCCAGGCGCCACAACAAAAGTCGCTCCGCGCCGTATAACCTCCTCCGCATGGTCTGCCGTTAAAACGGTTCCCGCGCCGACATGGGCATCAGGAAACTCCTTCACAATCGCTTCAAGGCAGTCGAGCGCCGCGTCAGTCCGCAGGACAACTTCTAGAACATCAAGACCACCTTCAAGCAGCGCTTCTGAAATTTTCAAAGCCGTTTTTGGGTCATCGGATTGTACCAGCGGCACAACTCGTGTGCGCTCTAATGAATTTGTAATTTTGTCTGTCATTGTTTGTCCTAGGAGTAGTACATCCCGCCATTAATATCTATATTCGCGCCTGTAATATATGCCGACGCATCCGAGGCCAGATAGACCACCGTATCAGCGCAATCATCCGGATGGCCTTGACGCCGTAGCGGAACCGTCGCTTCAACATTTCGGCGGGCTTCATCAGTTGAAAAGGTATCATGGAAGGTCGTATCAATCATGCCCGGATTAAGCGCGTTACAGCGAATGCCTTGCGGACCTAATTCTTTTGCCATAGCTCGCGTAAAAGCACTCACCGCGCCTTTAGAGGTTGAATATGCAGACGATCCATTACCTCCGCCATTCTGGCCCGCCAATGAGGCCAGATTCACAATCGCGCTGCCCGCAGGCATATGAGGGACAACAGCTTGCGTGGCGAGAAAGGTTGAGTTTAAGTTCAAAGACATAACGTGATTGAAAAAATCTTCATCCATTTCGTTGATTTTTTTACGCGCGACTAACCCCCCAACATTATTGACGAGGACATGAATATCATTGCCGAACGCTTTGACGGCTTCAGCAACAAGATTATCGACATCGGCCTTCTTCATCATGTCGCCTTTGACAAGCAGGGCTGTCCCACCCGCCTTTTCAATTGTCGCGACCGTTTCTTCGCCTGCCGCTTTATTATTGCAGTAATTCACAACAACTTTAGCGCCAGCTTCAGCCAATTTTATAGAACAAGAGCGTCCGATATCGCGTGTACCACCCGTTACGATGGCAACTTTTCCGTCAAGATTTTTCATGTTTCAGTCCTATGTTAACAACCTATTACTTCTTAAGATTGACGAAGTAATCGAAGATTTCTGGAACATTGCCATCGCCCATACCCGCATCAACTGCGGCCTGAAGGCTTGTTGACGTAGCTTCGGCAACCAAAGACCGTGATCCTAAATCAGACACCATTTGCGCGAAATAGCCTAGGTCTTTATTGGCGTTATTAAGAGAGAAACCAAGGTCACTATTCCCATCAACAGCATAGTTTTTACAAAATTTCATAAAGGGTGAGTTCGATGGGCCTGCCGACATAATATCATAAAGCTGTTGACGATCCACGCCCGCGAGCTTCGCTGCAGCGAAAGCTTGTGACATAGCAACAACCGACGTCATACCCATGAAGTTATTGATGAGCTTCGTCGTGTGACCCGCGCCAAGCGCGCCCAAATAGAAGACGTTTTCACCCTGCTCTTTGAGCATAGACTCATATTTATCGAAGGTTGCTTTATCGCCAGCGGCCATAATATTGAGCAGGCCATCTTTGGCATGGGCCGGTGTGCGGCCAAGCGGAGCGTCGATCATGCCAACGCCCTTTTTGGCTAGGTCCGCACCGATCTTTTTTGTAGAGGCTGGGATAGATGTCCCAAAGTCAATCAAGACAGAGCCTTCTTTAATACCGGCTAAAACACCATCATCGGCGTAGACAATTTTTTCGACAACAGCTGAGGTTGTGAGGCAAAACTGCACAATATCGCTTTTTTCAGCGAGTTCTTTTGGCGATTTAGCTTCGGTGGCATTCCCCCGCGCGAGAACTCTTGCGACGGCATCTTTATTGAGGTCCATAACAATGACCTCAAAGCCCCGCTTTTGCAGGTTTTCGACCATGTTGCAGCCCATAAGGCCGAGTCCGATGAACCCGATGACTGGTTTTGACATTTTAATGACTCCTAGAGATAAATATTTTGATTAAGCAGCTTATGCGCCGCGGGGTTTAAGAGGTTCGATTTTTGGAATAAGTATCCAGACACTCAAAACAGCCAAGACCGCCAGAGCTACACCAATGATAAAGGCTGGCATGTAATTTCCGCCTTCCGTCAATTGCGGGACAAGCCAGACTAATCCAGCCGCTGCTAGTTTCGCAGCCGTACCTGCATAACCAGCCAATGAACCCACAGCTTTCTTACTGTAAAGGTCACTCGGCAGGGTTTGAACATTACCAATCGACGTTTGGAAACCGAATAGAATTGTCGCCATAATTAATACAGCTAAGATCGGCGTCGAGGCGACTGACATCGCGAGCAAAGATGGAACCATAATCGCAGCACCCAGGGTGATGACAAATTTACGGGTTTTATTCACGGTCCAGCCTTTGCCCAATAAGTTCTGAGCAAGCAAACCACCGAACCAAGCGCCAAACATTGCTCCGACATAAGGCACCCAAGCATAAAGACCGAGCTCTTTGACGTTAAATCCAAAACTATCAATCAAGTAAATCGGAATCCACGCAACGAATAACCACCAGATCGGATCAATGAACATAGCTGGCAAAATTGCGCCCCAAGTTTCTTTGCGGGAAAGCATTTCTACCGTACTCGGGTTATAATCGGCGTCATCACTACCATCTTCTGTTTTGACGAGCTGTCCTGACAAGATATATTCCCGCTCTTTCGGGTCCAACCAAGGATGATCTTCTGGTTTTGATTTATAAATAATCAGCCAAGGAATGAGCCATAACAAACCGATAAGACCAATCACAATAAAGATAGTTTTCCATCCAAGGAATGCGGCCAGTAAGGCCAAAATAATTGGAGAAAGAATGCCGCCGATTGCGGCGCCAGAGTTAAAGATACCCTGCGCTAAGGCACGCTCTTTGACGGGAAACCATTCTGCGTTTGCTTTGGCTGCACCAGGCCAGTTACCAGCTTCGGCAACACCTAAAATCGTCCGAAAAACTTGAAATGTAAGAACACTAGAGCCAAAGGCATGGAGCGCTGTCGCAATAGACCAGACACCAATAGACAAAACAAAACCAATACGCGTCCCAAGCCAGTCAAAAATCTTACCAAAAATCGTTTGACCAAAGGCATAAGCTAAAACGAATACACCAAAAATATTCGCGTAGTCCTGATTTGAAAACCCAAACTCCGCTTTAATCTCTGGCCAAAGAATCCCTAGAGCGCCGCGATCAATGTAATTAATAACCGTCGCGAGTGCGACCAGGCCTACAACATACCATCTTAAATTACCCTTCATGATGTTTTCTCCCCTGGCTTTTCGCCTTTATAATAATTTTCAAAAAAGTCTTCACGGATGGGCGAAAACATATCGAGCAGTACGCCCGCTTCGATGCAAATCGCGCCGTGCATGACGTGAGGCGTCATTAGAAAACTGTCCCCCGCCTTCAAGCGTTTCGTCTCACCGTCTACGGTGACATCGAAAACACCACTTTCTATATAAGCAATTTGGCTATGGTAATGTTCGTGCATATAGCCTTCAGCACCCGTTTCAAACGTCGCCTTAACCAACATGATATCGTCACTATGACTCAGGATTTGGCGCTTGATGCCTGGATCAACGTCTTCTTTCGGAACATCTTTATCAAAAACAAAATTTGGACTTTGCATGTTAATTCCCTACTCTTTCAGACCCAAAGAGATGATATGGGCCAGACCAACTCATCTCCTCTCCATTGACAGAAACTGTATGATTTTTTGCGGCATCGGTATCATCGGCAATACCCAATCCAATGGACTTTCCCGTTTTCGTTGTCACAAGTACAAATTCATCAGCGCCAGATTCAAAATGCTCGACACTTTCGATCTGACTATGGCTATTCAGGGTAAACTCGACTGTTGGATTATATTCGCCATGGGGCTCAATGACGGAGACATAAGATATCCCATCATTACTATTTGCCCGTAAAATAAAAGCTGGCTCGCGGCGCAAATTGAAGTCTGGGTCACTCGCGCCGATTTCAGCAAAAATCACGGAGCTCCCTTCTGGCATGGTGGAAGTCACACTATAAAAGCGTCTATCCTTGAGCCATGTTATTTGCGAGATATCCTTGGGGATCCCCTGCCCGACCTTCCATAAATATTGGTACCCATTTTTAGGTCCCAAAATTTGGCGGGCATTGGTTGCGGCTTTAAGATTGAAATTCGTCTCCACCAATTGGCCATTATAATAAAAGGGCAAATCATATTGATGGGCGCCTTCTGAATGGGCTTCCATTAAATCCACAATGACTGGATACTCCAGAGCCTCATCTTTGATAAGCGCCATTGTCCTGCTGAGTGACACATCATCGTAAGCGGTATCAATCTCAGCTGTTGTAATTTTCAAATTATCACTATCTAAAAATTCGCCTAATTGAGGGGCGTTTTCGTTACCCGTTTGAGTATCGCCATTAAAATGGCTAACTTCGTCAACAACTAAAGCATTGTGAGCAATGGTCTGTTTGGCCCATCGGTTATTTTCAGGCAAATAATGACCGCCATATTTGGCTTCCACATTTAGGAAACGAGCCGCGCCATAATCGCGAATAATATCGTGACCCGCATCATAAAGTAGGAACCCAAGCTTATCAAAATGACCATGCCCAAGCCCTTGAGACGTATTTTTAGCCACAAGTGTTAAGTCATTCGGGTCGGCGGATGCACGTAATATATCTAACCCGCCTTCAGTCCCGTTTTCTCCGTCACGTAGACGCATAGATTTGTAATCGAAAGGCTCTGCCTTACCCGCCGATAAATCCTGCGCAAGCTTTCGGCTTTCAGGTGTAAGAACAAATTTTCCTTGAGCCTCAGCAATGGACAATAACCCTTTATCGCCTGTGAGGTCATAAGCGATAGATACCCCGTGAAGGAGCTCGGTCGTCGCAATACCCTTATCTTTAATGGCGTCATTGATTGGAAAAAACAGACCGCCATAGCTTTGCTGAATAGTTGTGAATATTGCCTTTTTGAGAATACCATCACGTTGTTCAAATATCTTACGCTCAGGATTATTCTTTTGCACCGCTTGCGCAAAAACAACGAAAGGCATCAAAGCATAGCGTTGATAATATGGCCCTTCATTGTAATAACCGTCGGGCGAGAAGAGCTTATCCATTTGCTTGAGAAACCCAGCGTCTCCTGATTTATCAAGCCCCATTAAAGCCTGTTCAACATAGTCCTCGTCCCCAATGGCATAACCTGTCAGGCCTACTGCAGCCGTGGCCCAGGTTCCATGATTATGGATTTTATTGAAAGTTTCTGGCGAGCCATCTGACAGAAACTCAGACATATTACGCAATAAATTAGTCTCAATATGCTCTCGGCTCTGCTCGTCCAAAGTATCTTTTATCGCGCCGTAACCTTGGCTGGCATGCACGAGCCACCAACTCTCATTTAAGTTTTGCCAAAACATGCGGCCCGGGGATTGCTCTTTAGGCGCAGGATGAATACCCCAATCTGGATAGACATCAGCGTAGGACGTTAGAATTTTCGCAGCAAATGATGCATAATCTGCATTACCCGTCAGCTTATAGAGCTGGCCCGCATCATACATAAGCCGCGCATTATCTTTGTGTTTTTCGTGGGTGTAGCCACCGCCTGCATCTTTAGGAACGGGTATTGTTAAAGGCTCACTCATTTGAGCCGTTAGCCGCGCCTCAGCGCTCTTTAAGACTTGACTAAAGCCATCATCGGCCTGCTGAGTTTGCACCACAGCTTGCGGTCCTTGCGCTGGAGTCTCCACAGCCTTTTTGCAAGCCGTAAGGCCTGCAATCACAGCTAAAGATGAGATCAACCAAAGATGCGTTTTCATTATGGCTCCAACCCTTGATTATCTGTGATAAGGGCCGTTGGCGGAAGACCGCTATTAAGCTCAACAACATGCGGCGCGGCAGTCTTAACAAATTTGTTTTTAAATATCTTTGTCTTTGGCTCACTGACCGTATGAGTGACAAGAAATGGTTCACTATTATCAAAGGTATTACCTGATATATTTGTCACTTGAACGCCGTGCAAATGAATGGACGCTTTGGATTTGTTACGCGGCCCAGCCCCTATATTCGTCAGGCTTGAATCCGTCATGTTAAAATGCGGCCCGAACGTACTCTCATCGCGGCCGCCGCGATAATAATCAACCAATGCCCCCTCGACATCTTTAAAGCTTGAGTTTTCAACGGTTAGATATTCCGCATTGTAAATGCCGTAATCATCATTTTCTGTATCAAGTTTCACAACAGCGCCAGAGACAGTTTCAAAGCTTGAATTCTTTATCAAGATGTTATCTGCGAAGGTGCCTTTGGCAGCAGAAATCACATTAAAGGACTGGTTGATATCAAGGTCTTCAAAATTCGTATCGATGACTTCAAGCCGGTAATTTTGTAGCATTGCATAAGGCTGGGTTCTGATAACCGCATTGCCTTTGTAGTCCGGCGCGTCTTTGCCTGAAATATCGAGCCCTTCTAACTGCAGACTGCCCCCATCTAGAATTTCGAAAAGCGCTGAACGTTCAAAACTTAAATTGACCTTACCTTGGCCTTTGAGAGTCAAAGGCTTATCGATGCGCAAAAACTTGCCTTCAATATAGTCTCCAGCGCTCAACACCAAAGTATCTCCCGCTTCCGCTGATTTGATGGCAGATAATAAAGCCCCTTCACCCGCCCTCACATTTATTGTCTTCCCTGATTGGAACGGAACGATAGGTTCCGTCTTGGGATACCAAGACACGCCTGTCATATCTTTGGTTGTGACCGAAAGATCGCGGCTTGCCCCTTCATCTACGCCAGATTGCGGATACATGAGACCGTTACTGCCCCGCGCCAATGTTAGCTTTTCGCGGGCAAAACCTTCGGTGAAATCTGGCGGATCCATGGAACCCAGAACATTGTTTTTAAAATCAATGCCGGACATATCATCATAGACAGTAAAGACATCACGCCCATCATCATTAAAAATCAAATTGCTTTCAAAGACGCTATCATCTGGCGGGCCGTTACGCTCTTCGTCACTGCCCGCACCGAGCTGCAGATTGTCGCTATTGATGAGACTGTTATTTTCAATGACCGCATTTATGACAGGATCATAGCGATTAATGGGTCCGTTCGGAACGCCGTTCATCACAACAAGCGCGCCGCCAAAACGCGTGCCTTTCAGACCTTCCATGTAATTATTACGAACGGTCTGCCCAGCATTAATCACGCGTATCCCGCCTGTATGATCAACGTCGTTTCCAAAAAAGACATTTCCTTCAACCAGCGTATTATTGCCATGGCGCATGGTTAGAGTTCCACGGGATTCAAAGAATGTATTATTGAGAATTTTGTTTTTACCTGACTTACTGGAAATGATTTCCAATTCACCATCGCAGCGATCAAAGTAATTATTCTCTACGGTTGTGAAAGAGTCTTTGCGCGAATGATGACTTGTCCCGATGCGCAGAGTCTCACCGCCATTAGATCCCAATATAGGCCGAGGCCCAAAATAATTATGATCGATACGGTGATAGTTCTCACGGCTGTCTTCGGTATTCATCCGCACCGCCATGGTCACGCCTTTATTGCGTTTTCCAACAAGGTGATTGTGATCAAATCGGTTATTCTTCCCGTACATCATCACCCAAAAATCAACTTCATAGCGTTCAGGCTGATTGTAATTATCAATAACAACTTCGGATACGCGGGAATTATAAGCTAAATTTTCATTATTCTGCCGAAAGGAAATCACTTCTGACGTTGGCGTATAGCCGTCTTTAAAAACGAGCCCTGAGACTTCGAGGTACTGCCCCGCAAGACGCAAATTAGATTGACCCGACAATATGACTTCGCCTTTTGTCTTGGCCGTTAAAATAATGGGTTTATCTTTTTTACCCTTACCCGTGAACAAAATTTCAAAATCTTCCCATGTGCCATTAGCAAGTTGAATGACATCCCCAGGACCAACCTTTTCTAAAGCCTCTTTATATTCGTCCTGATCTTTAACGAGGTAAATTTCAGCGGAAGCGGAACAAGCAGACAGCATTAAGTATGCCGTCAAAGGCAATATTTTCATTGCAGATGCTACAAACTCAATATTTCTTACCGACCTTATCACTCAATCCCCGATACCATCATTATATTCGTATTTATACTTACCCAAAATATCAGAAATTTAACCCTAAATGTCAACCAATATATAAGACCAATTTTAAATATTGGTATAGCACGCAATATGCGGCGGACCCTAAGTAAATATGCAGTTAAGAGAGTTGTTTGGTCAATAAAAACCGAGACCTGCTCTCAGAAGCCTTACGTTTGACCTCCTGATAAGCCTCTTCTTCAGACGCCTGAAGCAGAGCTTCAATCATTCTTGTAAAATGCGCCCTCATGGCCTTACGAGCTTCACTGGAATCTCGGTTTATCAAGGCATCTAGAATAGCCTGATGCTCATCTTCACGATGACTTGAGTCTTTATCACAGACATTCCGGTAAACTTTTTGGAGTTGAGCCGCCTCTGTTCTCATTTCCCACATCGATTCAACAACAAACATAATCGCCTGATTATTTGTCGCACGCGCAATGGCATTATGAAAAGCGGCATCAGCCTCATCTGGCGTAATGTCACCCTTAATTTTCCCTGACATTATATCAATGTAGCCCTCTAATTCGGCGATCGCTTCATCCGTAATAATTGGGGCAGCCAAAGCCGCAGACTCAGCCTCAAACAATGCCCTGGCTTCTGTTAACTCAAAAGGTCCAACCTTAGGAAGACCATTAAAAGGCCTATCACTACCATCAACGACATATGCTCCAGAGCCGACTTTAATATCAAGACGCCCTTGCGCCTGTAAAGCAATGCCAGCTTCGCGAACCGAGACGCGGCTCACTCCAAATTGTTCAGCCAAATCTCGTTCACTTGGGAGACGAGTTCCCGGCGGAAAAACTCCAGAATCTATCAATTCCAAAATTTGGTTGGCTATTTTCTGATATAATCTTTGATCCGCCATGTCGCTCCCAATATCGCCCTATACCAATGTGCTGATTTTCAAGAGTTTGTCCATACCAATTAATAAAAAACTGTATTTTTTATAGTTAAATCTAGCGATTTTTATGAATCATCAACCCTATGAATGGCTTGACTAAGTGTTTGCCTAGATAACGATTTTAGACAGAAAAAAAGGGACGCCAAAACAACGTCCCTTCCCAATATTTTGTAGCTTTACCTCTAGAAGGTGTAGCTAGCACCGAAAACGACGCGGCGATCTGTGATGCCTTGATAACATAGGAGTCCACCATCACTCAAACAGAAAACATCTGAGGAAGACTCGGTCAGATTAATCCCTTCGACTTGAAGCGACAGACCATCGATGACTTCATAGGCCAAGCTACCATTGAGCTGACCTCGAGACTCCTGCACCCCTCTAAACCCGAATGGAGTAAAGACATTACCAGTACCTGGCAAATCATCCGTCGCGAAAGCATCACGCCATGTATAACGCAGTCTGGCTGATAGGCCGTATTTCTCATAATAGCCCGTCAAGTTGTAGGCATTATTGGATAGGTTTAATAATGTAGCCGCTTCACGCGTTGGATCCGCAAACCCTTGTGCGCCAAGGATTGTAAGGTTCCGGTTCCCTGTCACATCAACAAAGCCAGTATTATTGTCTTCATTTTGGTACGTGTAGTTGGCAATAAAACCAAAACCAGATGCCCAGCCTAAGCCACCAAGTCTATCTTCCCAATCACCGAAGTTATATTGTAGCGAGACTTCCACACCTTCTTGAGTCGTAGAGTTATCTGAATTGAAAGTTGACTGATTGCCAACACAAACGCCAACTTCACCGTTACCAAAAATACCAGCCTCGGTTCCTGGAGAGAAAATACCCCCTCCTTCACAATCAGGACCAATGACATCACGAAGATTATTAGTCTCATCTGGCGCATCTACGATATCCCCAAATAGACCACTACGCTCTTTACGGAAGACACCGATGCTGAACACACCATCAGGCGCAAAATACCAATCGATAGACGCGTCTAGGTTTTCCACCTCCTCTGGCTCCAAGAACGGGTTACCCCCAACCGAATTACCATTAACGCCTCCAAAATCTGGGAATGTTCGAGAAGCCGACACGTCATCAAAATTAGGACGGCGAATATCTTCAGTATAAGACCCACGAAGGACAATATTATCAGTGACATCAAAAGCCACATTCACACGTGGTAAGAAATGATCATAACTACTCTCAATCGTTGTCAAACTTGCGACACCATCGGTGAACTGGTTTGCTGTCGACGCAAGGTCAGTATCGATATAGCGCAGACCTGCATTACCCCGAACGCGTCCAAAGTCAAAATTCGCTTGTCCGTAAATCGCAGTGGTATCTTCTGTGATATCAAAGAAAGCACTATCACTCGAAATCAAATCTGTTCTGAAAATTGGATCAAGACCTTGGGCCAGTGCCGCAGCATTAATCGTGCTGACGGCATCTTGGGCATTGCGAGTTAAATTCGGATCAACTTGCAATACTCCATCAACAGCCAAGCTACTTCCTGACCCATCAGCAAAGTTATCTGGGATCTCACTTAACAGTTGAGAAATTCCACCCGCATTCAAACTTTCATTGAGCCTGCTACTCCCATTGCGTTGTGCATCCCGTTCATCTCTCAGACTCGACCGCTCCCCAAAACGAACGCCAAACTCAACGGAGTCAACGAAACTGGAAAAACCTGTCTCAGCGAAGTCATAACTTCCATCAAAACGGAAAGCCCGATCAACATTCTCAAATTCGTCAGCGCTGTAGGTAGGTGTCCCATCAATTACGTAATTATTTGGATTCAATAGCTGTGCCTCTGTGGGCGCAAATGGATCATTAAAGTTAATATCAAAACCGAAATTATTATTAGATAAGTCAAATATAATTGGGGTGCCATTTTCATCTCTGAAGTTATCACCGCTTGGCGCAATGAATGAATTTGGATTGATGAAGTTGAGATTGACAGATAAATTTGGATTCACAGTAGATGAGCTTGATCTCGCGAATTCAGCACTCAGCGTTAAAGCCTCTGTTGCTTCCCATTCACCACCAAATCTCAAGGTCGTTGTATCTGTAAGACGCGAACCGGCATCCGAACCTACCCGCAAGAATGGCGCGCCGCGGCCGTCATTAACTTGCGCATCCGCTTGAAGCGGCGTGAAGGTCCCGCCCCTTACAACTAAGATGTCACCAAAGTTCTGGTCGCCGTTTAAGCCTGGAGCACTTCCTAAATCAAAAGTTTCAAAGTCTGTAAAATTGATGTTTCCACCCGGGATAACCGCTCTATCACCAGACCCGTTAAGGCGGCTTACATTTGACGCCTGCACGCGAGAGCCAGACAGAAGACGCTCCTGATCATTAAAGACCACATCCCCAAAGAGCCTTATACTATCGGTTGGTTTCGCCTCTACAGAGCCCGCAATATTAAGTGTTTCGAATTCCTGCGTTCTTTGAACCTGGTTTAGGAACTGAACACCAAGGAAGCCAGTTGCTCCCGCTGGACAAGCCGTAGACGGAACAGCGACTGTACAATCTGTGAAATTATCAAAGTCAGTACGCGGACGGAATGCAGTGTTTTCTGATTCAGTATAACTTCCGCTTACAACGAAGCCTATTTCTTGACCTTTAGCGTTTTCCCAGCTGTTACCGAGCGCAGCAGAAATTCTAGGTGAAATACCGTCTGTCAGGCTACTATCTTCACCCTGTACACGAATCGAAGCTAGAGGTTCGTTCAAGTCAAGCGGACGAATCGTTCTAAGGTTAATCGTACCCCCTACAGCACCTTCAATATGCTGGGCCTCAGGTGCCTTGATGACTTCAAGTCCAGCAATAATAGCTGGATTAACATCAGTGAAATTAACTCCAGCACGCCCACTTCCTGAGCCGACAGTCGTCACACCGTTAAACTGAATAAGATTCTGACCGGTACCGCGAATTTGCACCCCTGTACCGACACCTTCTTCACGCGTAATTTGAATGCCTGTAATATTTTCGAGAACTTCCGCAAGGTTTTGATCAGGCAGCTTACCAATATCTTCCGCAATAATCACTTCTACAAGGCTGTCTGCTTCGCGCTTTTCGATAATCGCGTTTTCAAGTGACTGGCGAATACCTGTAACGATAACTTCGTCACCAGCGTCTTGGGCTACCGCTGTTTGGGCAAAAGCTAATGTTGAGAAGCCTGCACTTACAAGTAAAGCGCTCTTCAGCCATATTTTTGAACGACTCGTGTTTGAGCGTATGTGTTTACTGGTCTGAACCATGTCGGTATTTCCCCTTGGTTAAAAAAATTATTATACTTACCTATTTAAGAACCAATAAATGAACTAATGTCAACCCAATAAAGGTACCAGTTAGGCTATATTGGTATGACCAATGCGGTTTTTCGTGACTGTGTTGTTAATTAGCAACACTTTTCCATGCCTAGAGTCGTCATGCATAAGCTATAAAATGTCCGATAAGTCTTCAGAATTTCAATGGTACGGGTGGTCGGAATCGAACCGACACTCCAAACGAACGGAATCCGACTCTACCATTGGCGCAATGAACGCCAGAAAGAAATCGATATTCTCGCCGAAAGTGCCACGCGATTAGTCGGCGTAGAAATCAAAGCCGCTAGCACGGTGAATGATGAAAGTTTGAAGTCGTTAAGGGACTTCGCAAAAACTGGCCCCGGTAAATCAAAACAGTTCACAGGAATTGTATTTTACCTCGGCGAACATAAGCTCACATTCGGTGAAGGAATTTTTGCGCTGCCCGTCAGCAGTTTGTGGTCGAAAAACTAACTCCAGAAATCACAACTTCAAAATAGGCTTTAATTCCTAAAAATGGCTCTTTTGGGTCGTGGCTCGGCATTTTTCTCAGGTGGCATAGGGGATTTCGCCGAATCCGTGTCCCACCAAGTATAGTTGGTGGGCCGCAAAAAACGATGTGCAGACAATAGGTTAGCCGATTTTGGCCCATGCCCTTTATCTTGTCCTACAAAAATCACCCCAAAATCGCCTATTTTCCCGATTTCACCAATGTCATGATTTCCGTATTTTTAGAGAATTTTCGTTATTTTTTATACAAAAAATCAATGCTAAAATTTTCGCCAAAGCGATTAAATGGGGAATAAAATACGCTTAGCTACGGCAGAAAAATCACTGACTGATGGCATTGTGGAAGCGAATTGTTTCACAAGAATTTCATTTTAAAGATGCCCATCATACTTCCTAGTAGCCTTGTTTTCAATCGCCCAAGCCATCTCTTCAAAGTCTGAAATTTGGCCTGCGGCGATAGCATTTATCTGATCAGTTGCTTCAGAATAACCAATATTTTTTACTGTAAAAGCATAATCCTCATCGGATACATCGTAACCTTTGTGCTAAAAAATATGAGAGAAAGCAGTAATCATAGCACTCCCGGCCCAAGGAAAAATCACTACGCCATCACCCATATCTGTCAAAAATTTTTCATTCAAACTATAGCTTAAAAAATTCTTTTTTGCATAATCCAACAAGCTCTCCGCCTGCTTATCTAAGTATCGAAACGATGTTAAAGAACCAAATATGTCTCGCATTTTTTATCAATAATTTGGTGTCGAGAAGGTACAATCCGTTTATGCTAATCTTTCTAATGAATAAAACACATCTAAATGTTTAGATTAGTTTATCAAAGCAGCTTTCTAATATTGAAAGACCTTCGTCAATCAAGTCATCAGAAATTGTAAGCGGCGGCAAAAATCTAAATACATTACCGCGAATACCACATTTCAAAACAATTAATCCTTGCGCATAAGCCTCAGGAATAAGCTTGGCTAAAAGCTCTGAATTGGGCTGATCTGCATCCCCATCTTTTACGAGTTCCATCGCCATCATAGCGCCGCGCTCTGTCCGAATATCACCGATAATCTTGGGATATTTTTTCTGTAATCGACGCAAGCCTATATCAAACTTTTTACCAATTTGATTGGCCCGCTCGACAAGCTTTTCTTCCTGAATGGTATCAATAACAGCTAATGCCGCCGCGCAAGCTACGGGGGATCCTGCATAAGTCCCCCCCAAACCACCCGGCGATGGGGCGTCCATGATGTCAGCTTTTCCAACCACGCCAGCCAGCGGGTATCCGCCCGCCATACCTTTCGCGACGGTTATAAGATCAGGTTCAACGCACGAATATTCCATACAGAAGAACTTCCCCGTTCGCGCAAATCCTGTCTGGATTTCATCAGCAATCATGACGATACCATGCGCGTCGCAGAAGCTACGAATGGATTTTAAAAACGCATTTGATGCGGGGTAAAATCCGCCTTCACCCTGAATAGGCTCAATAATAATTGCAGCAACGTCTTTGGCTTCAACGTCAGTGGTTATGAGCATGTCCAAAGCTGTCAAAGATTGAGCCTCCGTTACCCCGTGATACGGAATTGGAAATGGTGCGCGGTATATCTCGCCCGGGAAAGGGCCAAAGCCAAGTTTATAAGGTGCAACCTTTCCTGTAAGACCCAAGGTGAAATTGGTTCTGCCATGATATCCACCGTCAAACGCTATCACAGCGCGGCGTCCCGTATGGGCGCGCGCAATTTTAACTGCGTTTTCCACAGCTTCCGCTCCGGTTGTGACAAACATTGATTTTTTAGGGCTGGGGCCAGGGGCAAGCTCATTAAGCGCTTCTGCAAGCCGCACCGCGCTATCATAAGGCGTCACCATCACACAAGTATGGCTAAAGCGATCTATTTGATCATGAACAGCTTGTGTAACTTTGGGGTGGGTGTGGCCCGTATTACACACGGCAATCCCAGCGCCAAAGTCAATATAGCGTTTTCCTTCGACATCCCAAACTTCGGAGTTAAGCGCTCTTTCGACAAAGAGTGAGGCCAAATTGCCTTCACCACGTGCCATGGATGCATTCTTGCGTGATTGCCAAGCAGCATTTGTATTAGATTTCGTCATTTGTCTATTCCTCCAAATGTAAGAGACTTTATTTCCAGATAATCATCCAGACCATATTTCGAGCCTTCGCGGCCTTGACCAGATTCTTTCACGCCGCCAAAGGGCGCCATTTCATTGGAAATCGCCCCGGTATTGATACCGACCATGCCATATTCCAGCTTTTCTCCGACCCGCCATATACGCCCGACATCGCGTGAATAAAAATAAGCAGCCAAACCAAAAGGTGTGTCATTGGCCAGCTTGATAACCTCGTCTTCAGTTTCAAATTTAAAGACAGGGGCTACTGGCCCAAATATTTCGTCTGTAAAGACCCGCATCTCCTTTGTAACATCCGACAAAATCGTCGGCGTCACAAAATTACTCTCCGTGTCATCCTGTGAGCTCTCTTGGCTCCTAACGGTTGCGCCTTTGTCAATAGCATCCGCAATAATCGCGCGAACATCCCGAGCAGCGCGGGCATTGACTAAAGGTCCAATTGTGACGCCGTCTTCGCGACCATCGCCCATTTTAAGACCCTTGGTCGCCGTCTCAAAACGCTCCATGAAAGCATCGTAAATACCGGATTGTACAAATATACGGTTAGCACAGACACAGGTCTGGCCCGCATTACGGAACTTGCAGGCCATAACGCCTGTGACGGCTTCTTCAATATCAGCATCGTCAAAAACAATGTAAGGCGCATTACCGCCAAGTTCCATCGACGTCCGTTTCATAGTGGCCGAACAGTCCGCCGTCAGTTTTTTACCCACCTGAGTTGATCCTGTGAAGGAGAGCTTTCTCACAATTGGATTAGAGGTGATTTCAGCGCCGATTTCAGCCGTGATGCCGCAGAGTATATTGATGACGCCTTTGGGAATACCCGCCCGAATGGCCAGCTCCCCCAGAGCCAGTGCAGATAAGGGCGTCTCATTGGCGGGCTTACAAACAACCGTATTCCCGGCCGCAAGAGCCGGAGCAATTTTGCGCGCGAGCATAGCATTAGGAAAATTCCACGGCGTGATACAGGCGACGACACCTATGGCCTGCTTGATAACAACAACGCGCTTATCCTGAGAAGGCGATGGTATAGTATCGCCATAGATACGTTTGGCTTCTTCCGCGAACCATTTCACATAATTAGCGCCATAAGCAATCTCACCGCGAGATTCGGTTAAAGGTTTTCCCATTTCCGTTGTCAAAATCAGGGCGAGATCGTCAATATTATCGATGATGTGATCATGCCATTTCATTAAAAGGGCAGAGCGCTCTTTAGCCCCGACATGCTGCCAAGTTTCAAAAGCGGTTTGAGCCGCAGCAATAGCTTCTGTGGTTTCAGCCTGTCCACATCTTGCCACTTTAATAATGACTTCCCCTGTCGCAGGATTTAAAATTTCAAAGCTGTCGCCAGAATGGCTATTTTGCCATGCCCCATTAATATAAGCTTTATCACAGAGAAGTTTTGGATCTTTTAGGTCTAATTTAGTCATGGTCTTTATCTTTATTTTCGTTTTTATCTTTATTTTCAAAAATGGCATAGATCTTCACAACTTTCGTTATGGATTTCCAAATGCCGTGAAATCCTGCAGGGATGACAAAAGCCTCTCCCTTGTTAAGAGCAAATGTTTGCCCATCTGCGCCTGTTAACTCAACTTCCCCTTCAACAATCACGCATAATTCATTTTCAGTATAAGACACATTAATCTCACACGGATCGCTCATCCAATGCCCGACATGGAATTGATCGCTAGGATCAGAAAAAGCATTCCACAGAGAGGTTTCCCCGCTACCGGAAATAAGTTTCTTGGGTGCAATTTTATCGCGATCTGGCGAATGTTTTTTATCGACTTTGATGATCATGATTATTCAACTGTATCAATCGCGCGAATAATACCTTTAACGGCGGCTTCAAGCTCATCAGGGTTAGAATTTAAAAATGGTGAGAATTGCAATATGTCACCCCCATTTCGAACTAAGACATTTTCATCCCAGAAACATTTTTTATGAACCTCAAAACCGCGCTCACCGGGACTGCCGTCGCGGGCATGAAGCTCAATCGCGCCCATCATACCGTAATTGCGAACATCTTTGACCTTTTCGTGGCCGGCTACGCTATGGAGCATGTCTTCAAATTGCGGCGCTAGGGCCCGCGATTGTTCAAAAATGCCTTCACTCTCATAAATCTCAAGTGAGGCCATAGCGGCCGCAACGGCGACAGGATGACCCGAATAGGTATAGCCGTGAAAAAACTCTATGGAGGTTTTGGACGCGCTCATGAAAGTATTATAAATCTCTTCCCGAACCAAAACAGCGCCCATAGGAATGACCCCATTCGTCAGGCCTTTCGCCGTTGTGATAATATCAGGGATGACGCCAAAATGTTCAGAGGCGAAAGCCGATCCGACACGGCCGAACGCGGTTATAACTTCATCAAAAATCAATAAAATACCATGCGCTGTACAAATTTCACGCAGCTTTTTGAGATACCCAACTGGCGGCGGAAGAATGCCTGTTGAGCCTCCAACTGGCTCGACGATAACCGCCGCAATATTTTCTCCGCCATGCAGCGCACACAAACGCTCTAAATCCTCCGCCAAATGCGCGCCCCATTTGGGCAGACCCCGGCTAAAGGCATTTTCCGATAAGTTAAAGGTATGACGAATGTGATCCACGCCGGGTATAAGACAAGCGCTAAACATATTTCGGTTCAAGCCCATACCGCCTACGGATAAACCGCCAAAGTTGACGCCGTGATATCCTCGCTCACGGCCTATCAGGCGCGTGCGCTGAGCCTGCCCATTAAAACGGTGATAGGCCAGCGCAATTTTTAAAGCCGTATCCGCTGACTCAGATCCGGAATTAGTAAAAAAAGCATGCTTAAAAGGCTCAGGCGCCATAGCACATAATTTTTCTGCCATTGCGAAAGTTTTGGGTGAGCCGATTTGAAAGGTAATCCCGTAATCCATTTCAGCGACTTGCTTTTGTACGGCTTCGACGATTTTCGGATGACAATGGCCTACATTGGTTGTCCATAAACCTGAAAAAATATCATAGATTTGCCGCCCATCCTCAGACGTATAATAATGCCCTTGCGCCGATTTAATCATTCTGGGCTCGCGTCTAAAATCTTTACTCGCAGAAAATGGCATCCAAAAGGATTTTAAACGTTCATTCGATAATTGAACGGTCATGATATAACTCCTTCAGAACGCTTACGTTCTGCAATTTCCTCTCGCCATGCAACAACATTCATTTCAATGAAAAAGAATGCAATCAACCATAGAGCGGCATCCCATATATCCAAGAAACCACCGTAGAAAAACCATGCCAGCAAGCACATAAATAGGATGGTATAAAGTGAAATCTTTATAGGCTTAAATATTGCCTTTGTTTTCCCAAAGAAGATTTCAAGCTGTAACACCAAAACAACCAAAATCCAGGCTCCGGCATTTATAATATCAATACATGTTAATTTCGTCAGCTCATCAAAGTGAGAGACCGGGGATATTAGTCCGCTCTTTTCATTGATGAAACTATCTGGCCCAAGTGTTTGACAATTGGTTGCATTTAAAGCCACATAATCATCAAGACTTTCAACAAATTCGTATGTGTCCGTCTGAACCAAGGCACAGAAATCTGAAATTTTACCCGCCACAGGCGCAAAATCATTCACGAGACTTAAGGAGGCCACATAGCCATAAAAAGCGTAGATAATTATAAGATAGCAAATAACCCCAATAATCTTAAGAGCGCGGCCTACCCAGCCTTCCAAAACATCATCCTCAATCACAAATGTTTCAAGTTCGAAAACGATCAACAAAACCAGCCAAGACGCCGTATCGATAGACGCAGAAAAAGCTTCTATGAATAAAGGCCACTCAAACCCATCGGTGAAGACAGTCGACATTGCCGACAGATCTTCTTGCAAAAAGAGAAGTGTATTAATGGCGAGTGCCAGATAGATGGTATATTTAAATAGGCTAAATAACCGCGGATGTTTCGTCATAAACATGGCGGTTCCTAAACCTTATCTCGAAGTGAGTAGTAAAACATAGCCATGCTAAGCAATGGTACCCGAAGGGCAAGACCGCCCGGCATTTTCTTACTGGGAACCCGCTCCATAACATCAAATTGTTCTGACGTTTTTACAGCAACATCTGCGGCAAGTTTTCCTGCATATGTCGCCATAGCAACGCCATGACCCGAATAGCCAGAAATGCTCAAAACATTCGGAGCGAGGTGCTTTAAAAATGGCATACGGTTCATCGTAATAGATAATGATCCACCCCAACCATAATCAATGCGGGTGTTCTCAAGCTGCGGGAAAATCGACAACATCGCTTTACGAACAAATGACTTTATGTCTTTCGGGAACGTATATTTATAACTTTCACGCCCCCCAAATAAAAGCCGCCTATCCTTTGATAATCTGAAGTAATTGATAACAAATTTCGAATCCGCAACCGCAGCATTATTGGAGATCAACGAAGCCGCTAAGTCTTCATCTAAGGGCTCAGTTGCAATAATATAATTATTGATCGGCATAACCCGATTGGCGGTATGTTTGTCCAACTTGCCCAGATACCCATTGCAAGCGAGAATGAGAGTGTCGCATGTCACAGAGGCATGTGCTGTTTTGATAATAGGTTTAGCGCCGTGTTGAATATTTAAGACTTCACTTTTTTCAAAGATTCGTACGCCCGTTTTGTCAACTTGCTCCGCAAGTCCAAGAGCAAATTTCAGGGGGTGTATATGCCCACCTTGCCGATCTAGAACGCCGCCATGATAGGCCTTGCTACCGACAAGCTCACTCATGCGGGCTTTATCAAGAAACTCAAAATAATCGGACGCATATTCAGACTTCATATAATCAACATAATCGCGGCTTTCAGGAACAAAGCGCCGCTTATGGTCCGCATGGATAATGCCGGGTTGAAACTCATAATCAATGCCGAAATCATGAGCCAGTGAATGAATATAAGCTAAAGAATCTTGTGCAACCGTCCACAGTTTTCGGGCATCGGCTTTACCAACCAGCTTTTCAAGCTCCACTTGATCAAGGTTTTGGTCTCCACTTATTTGACCGCCATTTCGGCCTGAGGCTCCCCAACCAACGCGGTGTGCATCTAATAAAACAACATCAAACCCTTCACGCGATAAGTTCAGAGCCGCTGATAGGCCGGAATAACCGGCTCCAATAATCGCGATGTCACAAGTAATGTCACCCATAGCGACAGGAAACTCGTCTAGAGCCGTAGCAGTTGCCGCATAATATGAGGCTGGATAGGCGCCCAACTTATCATTTGCGTATAGAATATTGACCATTAGTTTAACTCATGACCAAATTTGATCACATTTCTTATAATGTTATACAATGTTTACATGATAAATATGATCAAAACAAGTCACTCCTGCCAATTACAACGAAGTTTAAACCGGCTCTATCATATTATGCTGGGTAAGAATTTTTTGAACAGGGCTTAACTGTTTTGCATAGCGTTTCCATCGACCGACAGAGCGGCTATGGACCGGTTGGCGGACTTGTGATGCGCTTGCCGTAGACACGGCCCCGCTTTGATTATGAAAATCCAAACAGGCCTCTTCCCAGTCTAGGCCTAAATAATCAATCATGCGGCGCGCATTGGGCTCTAAATCATCAACCGTTTCCTCATAAGACACATCCAACATCCGCTCACCGACCACGCCTCGCCAATGCTCCATGAGCTTTCGATAACGCACATGATGGCGCGCCATTTCTTCCAAATCATAAGAATGTGAGTAAGTTTGAGCGAATAATTGCTTAAAGCTCGAAAAACAGCTATCGGCCGCGCCCCGGTTAACATGAATAATTTTAGCATGAGGCAAGGCCCGCGCAATCAAAGGCACATAGAGATAATTTACTGGCATTTTATCAACAAAATAATGACCATCTTCATGATGAGAGCGCGTGGCATGAAGATAGGCATTACCTAATTTGCTCGGCTCTATTTTAGCGGCCTCTAATATTAAATCGCTATTGACCCGCACAGCTGTTTGTATTTTTGAAAGCCTGCGCATGGAGAGGTAAAAATGTTGCAATTCACCGGCTGACTTCACCTTAGAATGTGATGTAATAATCCGTTCAATTAAGGTCGTACCAGTCCGCGGCTGTCCAACAATAAATATAGGTCTAACCTGCTCGTCCCCCGCCGGCACCTCACCAGCCATCCATTGATCATCAAAACGTTTATGAAGCGTCTCAAAAAGAGCCTCTTCTACATCTTCAGGAAATTCGAGTGTCTTGCGTTTCGCAGCCGCGCCCTTTTCAAAAGCCGCAAAAGCTGCGTCCCAATTTTCGACATCTTCAAAGACCTTACCTGCGCCATAATAAAGAAAGGATAGCTCGGTATCATTTCCAGCAAAGTCGTCAGCCATCTTAAGCATGGCATGCGCCGTCTGATCTGACGTCTGTCTCTTGAGTCCGGCTTTAATCCAAAGGGCTTGCGGGACATTCGGATTGACCTTCAAAAGAGACTCTATGATGGCCTCCGCATCTTCTGTCCTGCCCATAAAATTAAAGGCATTTGCCAGATTTGTTGCGAAAGCAGAGTTCTTTGGCTGTTTTTTATTAGCGCGCTCATACCAATGGGCCGCTTTTTCGTGCTCGCCCGTTCTCGTATAAACCATACCAATAATATTTTGAATCACTTCATGTTCAGGCTGTAAATCCGCAGCCTTTGCAATGGATTCATCCGCGCGAACCGTAAATCCAAGTTCAGAGAATATTTTCGCAAGATGGGCCCATGCGCCTGCATGTTTGGGGTCAAGCTTTGTAACTTGAAGAAAGACATTGGCCGCAATACGCTTTTCGTCCATAGACGTCGCTATCAGACCTATTAAAAAATGAGCTTGAGGCAAGTTTGGGTTGGCCTGGAGCACCCGCTTACAATAGGCTTCAGCTTGTTTTATATCGCCGCGATCAAAAGCTTCAAAGCCTTGCCGAAGCCATAAGGAGAGAGTACGCGCGTCACTCATGTGATCTTTTCCACCGCGAATAAGGCCACGAGGTTCATGGCAATCGTTGCCGCCGCCAATGCTGTAATCTGTGCATGGTCATAGGCGGGCGCAACTTCAACAACATCCGCGCCTCGTAAATTGATGCCTCTTAGACCTCGTAAAATCAATTGCGCTTCCATTGTGCTCAGCCCGCCAATAACAGGTGTGCCTGTCCCGGGCGCCATAGATGGGTCAAGGCAATCAACATCAAAAGTAATATAGGCTGGGCGTTCGCCAACAATACCCCGAATGAATTTAATAACATCCTCAACGCCGCGCTGCCTGACATCTTCGGCACTTAAAATGTTAAAGCCATGGGTTTTTTCATTATAGGTGCGAATGCCAATTTGAACAGAATGCTTCGGGTCAACGATATCTTGTTTTGCTGCATGGTAAAACATAGTCCCGTGATCAATGCGTCCATCTTCATCTTCCCATGTATCAGAATGGGCATCAAAATGTATAAGGGAAATAGGCTGTTTTTCGCTCTCCACTAATGATTTCAAAACAGGGTAGGATGAAAAATGATCTCCGCCGAGCATAAGCGTTTTCACGCCTGTGCTATGAATGGTTTTAAATTGCGCTTCAATCTCTTCAGGGACTGAGCTAGACATGCCTGGATCGAATAATACATCGCCGTAATCAATCACCGACAAAGCGTCAAAGGGGTCGAATTCCCATCCATGAACGCGGTCCCAAGCTATCATAGCCGAAGCTTCACGAACGGCTCTTGGGCCATATCGAGCCCCGGGACGTGCGGTTGTGGCGAGATCAAAAGGTACGCCAATAACGGCTACATCAACATATTTTAAATCCTTACTATAACGCCGACGCGCGAAACTTAAGGCACCTGAATATGTCGGTTCCTCGCGAGTCCCGCTCCCCGGTTTGCGCGTGAAAGCAAGATCTATATCATTGATCTCTGTGGTCATGGTTTATGCCTGTCTTTCGAGCCCATCGAATGAGGCCTTCGCCAATTATAAGGACCGTTACAACACCGTAAAGTGTAGATTTTTGCAAGCCTTCGCCAGGTACATATAAAAACAAACCAATCGTCATCACAAGAATTATAAAGCATGTCGCCGTCATTAATCTGGCGCCCCAAATGCCGCCAGGCACTCGAAAGGGGCGGGCTGTGTCAGGGTCACTGAGACGTAATTTTAGAAAAGCCAAAACCATCCCAGCATAGGGCAACATAAAAATAACAGCGCTAAATGAAAACAAAGCCCAAAATAAATCTTCATTGGAATTCACCAAGGCCCCGTAAAGCACAAGCGCTATGGTGCACACACAACCCATTAAAATGGCGGCTCCGATAGGTCCGCCATGTCCAGCATGTCTTTTTGCAAACATAGAAGGTAGCTGCCCTTCACTAGCGGCTTCAGCAACCGAACGGTTACACCCCATCGCCCATGTCGTCCCATTTGACCAAAATGTATAAAGAGCCCCAATACCTAAAAGCAGCACCAAAGCGCCTCCGCCCGGGACATTAGCAAAAAACAAATCAAGCGTATCGATCAAGCCATCTACAATATCGATCTCGCCGGCGGGAATAGCGGCTAAAATCCCAAGGCTAGAGAAAAAATAAAACGCAAGAATTAAGATACCAGATAATACAATCGCCCGAGGGACATTACGCTCTGGCTTTTGAATTTCGCTCCCCGCTGAGGAGACAAGTTCAAACCCAAGCATACCGTAAATAATAGCAGGTAAGAATTTCAAACCATCTTCTATTTTAGGGCTCAAGGTTTTTGTATTTATCTCATTTGCATAGCCATTTTGACCTGCATAATAAAACCCGCCAACAATCAAAACACCAAAAATAATCATTTTCAGAACGGCGCCAAGATTAGGCACCCATTTACCAATTTTCAGGCCAAAGACATCAACCGCAACGCTAAACCATCCCAATATAATCCCAATAATGACCTGTTGAAATATACTCATTTCCAGATGAAATAAGCGCGCTAGCACTCCTGCGAATAAGATGAATATCGCAGGCAGCCATATGGCCGTGTTTATCCAATAAGCCCACATAGCCCGCGTCGACCATTCTTGCCCAAAAGCTTTTTTTATCCAGACATATATCCCGCCCTCTGCAGGATAGCTTGTCCCAAGCTCGGCCGTAATGAGCCCGATAGGTAACATAAACAACACACCCAAGAGTAACCACCACGTAAGGCTAGAGGCGCCGATTGAAGCTGAAGCTGCCAAAGTATCCAACAAAACAATGGCTGAAACCGTAAAAAGTGTAAGATCAGGTAGCTTTAATACTTTTTGGGTCATGTCATCTTGGTTCATACCATTCTCATAGCCTCAAACAAAAAAAGGGCCAATAGCCCTTTTTAATTCATTTAATTTGGGGGTGTCTTATTCATTAAATGATTTAGAGAAGCGAATACCGTAAGTACGCGGTTTGCTCGGTCCGAAAAGGTGGGCAGGAAGAATACCTCCATTATTATTACCCTGATCGAAATATACCTCATCTGTTAGATTTTCGACGTAGCCTAGAACTGACCAACCATCACCCCGATATCCAGCTCTTAATGTTACATCAGCAAAGGAGCCCACTTCTGAAGCTGCAAGATTTTCAATACCGCCGCCTTTCGTGGATTCAAAGAACACTTCGGCGGATCCAAAGATTTCTCCGCCCCACATATCTGCATGTGCATTAAAGACAGCCGCTCCAGACAAGGCCGGCGCGCCTAAATCATTGCCATCACAAGAATCGATACCACAAGCAGCGCCAGCATTTGAAATTTCATTACTATTATATCCAAGACTAACAAAGCCATCGAAGTTTTCACTAAACGTTGCTGTGACCTGGCCTTCAACACCATAGCCTTCAACTTCACCTAAGTTAAAAATCAAACCGCCGCCATCTTGGAAAACGAGCAATTGAAGGTCTTCATAGTCGAAATAATAAGCGTTTAAGTCAGCTTTTAAAGCCCCGTCCAAAAACTCGCCTTTATAACCCACCTCATAAGACCACAACCTTTCAGGGTCAAAATCATCTGGCACAGCCGTGGCCGATGTCAGCACATCGCCAGCCGAAATACCAGGGGAACCTTCTCTGGGTGAAAAACCAAATGTACCAAAACCACCCGACTTAAATCCGCGGGTTGCACTGGCAAAGAATGTGTTATCCCCGTCAGGACGATACCGCACGATGAATCGCGGCGTAAAGGCATCCCAATCGCCTTCGTCAACGAGGGGCCCATCAGACGTAATACTATAAGTAAAGAACGGCCCTAAGGCACTCTGAACAGGCAAGATATTATTACTAAACCGCTTATTATCTCTTGAATAACGTAGACCCGCGCTAAAATCTAACTGATCATTAAAAGCATAGGTTAAATCCACAAAGGCGGCATAACCATTATAATCGCCGCGAACGACGCCTTGCTCCAAAAGCCCGACATCAACAGGTTGAGCCCCGCTATAATAATCATTGAGACAGGTACCGGCTAAGTTAGGAGGATTAGCAACACCATAATACATTTGATAATAGTTGTAGTAATATGAACAAAGTAGATCTTCATCACCTTGAGCGGTGAAAAGAGCATCAAGATTCTCGTTATAATATGATGCACCAACATACCAAGACAAAGGTCCATCCCCTTGACTCACTAACCGAACTTCTTGCTCGAAGTAGTCCCCTTCTTGATCTAGACCAAAATTATTGATGCTAAGCGGGGTTCCGTCAAAGTCCTCACGATATGCGAACTCATGATTTTTATAGCCAGTCTGTGACGTTAGAGTGGCAAAACCGAGATCGTAATCCAGCTTAAGGCCAATATCGTACACTTCGGCAATATCAAAACTACCTAGGCCCAAATCTTGATTAACTTCTCTTGGATCATCAGGGAGTTCGATCTCTCCAAAAAGGCTTTCTAAAGTTGCAAAACTTTCGTCAAGTCCTGTCGCGCGGTAGATAGACCCCTCCTGCTCACGGTCTTCATACTCGAGGGTAACCTCAACAGACAAAGGACCATTACCTTTATAATCGAAAGAGCCGCGAATGCCGTATTTGTTAAATCCTCCCAAATCTTCACCGTCGAATATGTTTTCTACAAACCCATCTTCTCTAGAATAAAACCCAGCCACACGTGCCGCAAAGTTTTCGGAAAACGGTATATTGATTGCACCTCTCGTATCGAAACGATCTCTGCTTCCATATTCAACATCTACAAAACCGGAAATTTCATCTTGGAAAATCGGACGTTTAGTGTGCGTACTAATCGCACCCGCAATCGCATTACGTCCGAATAGGAAGTTTTGTGGCCCCCTTAGAACTTCGCCGCGCTCAACATCATAAAGTGTTGAAACAACCGCGCCGTTACGGCCTTGATATAATCCATTTTTGAAAAATCCAACTGAAGGGTCACCGCCGACCCCAAAGTCTTGAGTTCTAATCCCGCGTATTGATACCGCATCAATAAAGCTATCCTGCGAATTACCTGCAACGCCAGGCGAATATGTAATAAGGTCTTTCACGTCATTCAAATTGACCTCTGAGACAAAGTCACCTGAAAGTGCTGTGATCGCTAATGGTACATCCTGAATAGACGTTGCCCGTTTTGTTGCTGTAACAATAATCTCATCGTCAGGAATTTGAGCAGATGCATTAATGGCACTACTCAAAGCCAATGCGCTAGCGCTACTCGCTAAGATTATACGCTTTAGGTATGGTGTATTCATTACACGACCCCCTTGTGTTATTGATCACGATTTACTCTATGTGATCACATTATGCCTTTAAGTATCAGTTCTTAGCCATATTGACAAGCATTAAGAAAAATTCTTATCGATTATCTGCCTTCAAGCCCTAAAAAACTGCGGACAGTTGCTTTAATGTCACAATCCATAGGCTTACTTAAGCTGGAAAGAGCCAAATCGGCGAGAGATTGATCCAAAGTACTTCCCTGACGAATCTCTATCAAGTCCTTCATGTATTCACTTAAAAACTCTGGGTGCGGCTGCACAGTTAAGCCCCAACTCCCATATTTAAGACCAGCATAACGACAAAAGTCAGACGTCATAAAGACCTCACCTTGTTCGGGCAACTCAACGATTTGATCCTGATGATATGCATGCAGCCTTACAACGGCTTTATTGCTATCCTCAGCAGCGTTACTTAATAGGGTGTAATCAACCGCTCCTACAGAAAAACCTTTATCATATTTTTTGACTACACCGCCTAAAGCCTGCGCAATAATCTGGTGCCCAAAGCATATCCCTACCATTTTCCGCTTTTGGGCATGAGCTGACCGAATAAATGCCTCTAAGGGCGGTATCCAATCGTGATCTTCATATACCCCATGGCGTGACCCTGTAATAAACCAAGCATCACAGTCCACTACGCTATCTGGAAATTCCCCGTCTAAAACCGCATAATGACGCACATTTTGGTCTGGTAGGCCAAGAAAGATACGGCTCATTTCATGATAGTCACCATGTTGATCCCATAGCGCCTCAGGGGCTCGTCCGGTTTGGAGTATTCCGATTTGCATCAAACAGATTCCAAATAGGTTTCATACTCGATCCGCGTCACGGACGACATGAATTGATCATATTCTTGATTCTTCGCTGCGATGTACATTTTGCAAAATAAATCCCCAAACAGGTTTTTTGCATGCTCACCTTGAGACATAGAATCAATTGCAGTTCTCCATTGCAATGGGATAGACGGCAGCTCCATATCATATGCATCACCCGTGACCGGATTTGGCGGCACTAATTTTCCTTCTATGCCATGTAATGCACCGGCCAATATAGCGGCAATCACAAGGTAAGGGTTAGCATCTGCTCCCGAAATACGATGCTCGATACGGCGAGATTTATTTGAACCACTTGGAATACGAACTGGCGTAGTCCTGTTATCATAGCCCCATGAAATATTTGTCGGGGCGTGTGTCCCAGGGCGAATCCGTCGATATGAATTAAAATGAGGCGCAAAAATTGGCATGAACTCGCTGATAGTTTCCAGCAAACCCGCGACTGCATGGCCAAGCTGATCCGAGCCCTCTTCCGTGCCATCGTTAAATATATTCTGTCCTGCCTTATCCAGAAGGCTAAAATGGAAATGCAAACCATTTCCAGACTGATGTCCATATGGTTTCGCCATAAACGTCGCGCCAAGACCATGCTTTTTTGCAATGCCTTTAACAAGGTACTTAAAAAACAAGGCATCATCAGCCGCTTTAAGCGGATCAGGCACATGGTGAAGGTTAATTTCCATTTGCCCACATCCAAATTCAGATACAGCGGCATCAGCGGGGATATTCCACTTTTCACACGCCGCATAAATATCTGCGATAAAAGCATCCATTTCATCAAGTTCAGCAACACTATACATCGCACTCGCAGGCACTACATCATCACCTCCGAGACGTTTTGGTGCAGAAATTTTTTCACCATCACGACGGTATAAATAAAATTCCAATTCCGACGCACAAACAGGGGTAAGATTAGCCGCCTTATAGGCATCAACAACGGATTTTAGGATTTGCCGCGGACATGCCTTATATGGGCTTCCATCTGACTTAAACATCCAGACTGGCAATAAAGCGGAAGGATTTTCAAGCCAATCAATTTCTAACAAACCACGTTCTGTTGGGAGACAAAACCCGTCGACATCTCCCGTTTCTAAAACCTGGCCACTCTCATCCGCATCATTCCCCCATATATCAACCCCTAAGGAAGACAGGGGTAATTTCAACTCACCCTCAAAGGCCTTTCCTTCCATCCCTCTTGGCAAGAGCTTCCCGCGCATTATGCCATTCATATCCCATATAACAGGCCTTACAGACATAATTTGAGGACGCTCCAGCATCCAGCTTCGCATATCGTTCTCTTTCACGCTAACACCTCAATTTTATACATTTTAGCCAACAAGGCCGTAACACGCTAACCGAGTAGACGTACATATATTGCTTGGGCAAAATAGTTAAGATTATTGAATATATAAGACATGTCTTAATTAATGTGATATTATTATTGATATTGTGATATATTTTATAATAGGTGTCAATGTAGTATAAGATTGCATATTTGAAGGTCAGTATGTAGGGACGAATATAAATTACGAAATGAAAATATTTTGACGACCAGCGAAACAATACAACTAATAGAGGGCCGGACCGCTCAAGAAACAGCCTACCTTACACTGCGGAATGCCGCTATGATCGGCACATTTACGGCCGGTCAACGTATAACAATTCGCGGCGTCGCTGACAAACTTGATATGAGCGCAACGCCGATCCGAGAAGCCTTTCGTCGTCTCAGCGCAGAACGTGCTTTCACTGTACTAGAAAACCGACGTATTACGATTCCAAATTTAACGAAAAGCCGACTTGAAGAACTTGTTGAACTCAGAGTCTCTCTAGAAACACACGCAGCTGTTCGAGCGCTTCCTTATCTAAGTGATAAGAAAATTGACAAGCTTATAGAACTCGATTTAGCTACAAATGAAGCTTTGCACAACCGAGATCATGCCGCTGGCGTTGTCGCCAATCAACAATTCCATTCTACACTTTATAAAAGTAATCCAGAACAAATTATCATGCCGATGATTGAAAGTGTTTGGATGCAAATTGGGCCAGTTTTAAAAAGTGCCGCAGCCGCAGCAGATCTAACAGGTTATGATCACCACGTTGATATTATTAATGCCATCAAAGACAGAGACGAACGAGCTGTATCATCAGCTATTGAGAAAGATATTCGAAGCGGCCTAAGCGCCGATTAATTAATTGGAATAAATACTTTTTACTTCAAGAAACTCTTCAAGGCCATGAGCGCCCCACTCACGGCCATTACCAGACATTTTATATCCGCCAAATGGCGCTGCTGCATCGAGCGATGCGCCATTAATATGAACCATACCCGCCCTTATTTTTCGGCCAACCCTTTGACACTCCGCCTCATCATTGCCCCAAATATAACTCGACAGTCCGTACTCTGTTTTGTTTGCAAGTTGAACCGCATGATCCAAATCTTTATATCCTACAAGACATATGACTGGGCCAAATATTTCTTCCTTAAAGATACGCATGTCGTCAGTCACATTCGCAAAAACAGTCGGCCGAACAAAATATCCCATCTCCGGCAAGCCATCATCACCCTGTAAACCGCCTGCGATCAAAGCCGCACCCTCAGTTACGCCGCTTTGAATAAGAGCTTTAACCTTATTATATTGCCCGATGTTTGAAATCGGCCCCAAATCTGTGTCTGCATTCATTGGGTCACCAACATGCAGAGACTGGGCCGTATGCGCCGCAACCTCACAAGCTCGGTCATAATGTTTCTCAGGCACAAACATTAAAGTCGGCGCATTACAAGACTGACCCGTATTTCCCATACACCCCTGAACAGACCCCGCTACAGATGCTTCCAGATCGCAATTCTCTAAAATAATAGATGGAGACTTCCCGCCAAGCTCTAATGCTACCCGCTTAATTGTCGAGGCAGCATTTTTAGAAATAGCGATACCCGCCCTGGTCGAACCTGTGAAAGACACCATATCGACATCTTTATGGCTGGTAAGCGCAGTGCCAACGCCAGCCCCGTCACCATGAATCAAATTAAATACACCTTCAGGAACACCGCACTCATGCAAAATTTCTGTCAAGATAATTGCATCTAACGGCGCATTTTCACTTGGCTTTAAAATCATTGTACACCCTGCCGCCAAAGCCGGCGCAACCTTTGTTGCCATTTGATTCATGGGCCAATTCCATGGCGTAATCAGGGCACAAACGCCGATTGGCTCTTTAACTAATTTGGATTTTCCGACAGAGCTTTCCCAGTTGAAATTATCCAATACATTAAGAATTTCTCCAAAATGTTGTGGTCCTGAAGGGGCTTGAGCATTTCTAGACAGACCAACAGGCGCGCCCATCTCTTGGGTAATGGCCGCCGCAATTTCATCATTGCGCTTAATAAGCTGTGCAGTGATATCCGCTAATAACTCTCGGCGCTCAGCAACAGACGTATTGGAAAATGAAATAAACGCTGCTTTGGCCGCACTAACAGCTGCATTTACATCCGCCTCATTACCAAGAGGAATATGAGCTACAACCTTTTCCGTTGCAGGGTTAATAACGGCATGCTTCCTGTCTCCCGAGGGCGACGTCCATTTACCATTAATATAAAACTTGTCTGTATTCACAACTAAACTTATCCCATTAAATCCTTTTGGGACAGGTCGAGGCATTCACGGAATTTCATCATCAATTCATCTATCTCCGACTTCGATATAACCAAAGGTGGTGCTATCATCATGACATCGCCCACGGCGCGTGAAATAATATTGTTATCAAAACAATGTTCTCGGCATGTGTATCCCGCATGGCCTTCCGGGGTAAATCGTGCCTTAGATTCTTTGTCTCGCACCAACTCAATCGCCCCCAAGAAACCAACACTACGCACTTCCCCAACAATAGGATGATCGCTCAACTCATGTAGCTTCTTCTGAAAATATTCACTCTCTCCTTTGCCTCTAGCAAAACCTTTTTCTTCATATAGCTCGATTGCCTTCAAAGCGACAGAGCATGCAACCGGATGACCAGAATATGTATAGCCATGCGCCATCTCTTCGTCAGCTTCTATGATTATATTCCCAACCTCATCATTTAAAGCAACGGCTGACAAGGGCTGGTATCCACTTGATATGCCCTTTGCCATAGTAATGATGTCAGGCTGAAAATCATAAGTTTGACATCCGAACCAAGACCCTGTGCGCCCAAACCCACAAATTACCTCATCAGCCCACAACAAAACGTCATATTTGTCACAAATTTTGCGAATTTCTTGCCAATATCCTTTAGGCGGCATCATCAATCCACCTGCCCCCATAACGGGCTCGCCCGCAAAAGCAGCAACATTTTCCGGCCCAAGCTCAAGAATTTTATCCTCAAGTGCCTTCGCACTGCGCAAAGCAAACGCTTCTTCGCTTTCGCCGTTATTGGCAAAACGGTAATAACAAGGTGCAGGCTCAATGTGATGGAATCGGTCAAGAGGCAAATCATAACGACCATGCATCCCGCTCAACCCGCACATGCTCGCAGCCACAATCGTAGAGCCATGATAGGCTAGGTGCCTTGTAATAATGGCTTTTTTATTAGGCCTGCCTTTTAGGTTATTATAATACCAAATCAATTTAACCGCTGTGTCATTCGCCTCAGAACCAGAAGAGGCGAAAAAGATATGATCCAGATCACCTGGCGTCACAGATGCAATTTTTTGAGCCAACAGTGCCGCCGGCGGCGTAGTTGTTTGGAAAAACGTATTATAATAAGGAAGCTCAGCAAGAGACTTATTAGCAGCTTCACGAAGTTCATCAACGCCGTAACCTAGATTAACGCACCAAAGGCCAGACATACCGTCCAGAATTTTATGCCCCTCTGAATCGGTTAAATAGACTCCACTCGCAGACGAAATAACACGCGGTTTTTTCTTTCGTAATTCATGATGTGTCGTGAACGGATGGAGGTGATGCGCATTATCAATATCTTGAATATGAGTTGTATAATTTGAACCCATAAGTCCCTTTATAACATTTGGGGTAGCTACCACTTATATGTTCCCTTGGTTATCATCATGAGCGTCATCATAATTTGATCACATTTTATATAATCATATATCTTTTAAGTTATTGCCAATGTCAATCTCAATTATCTAAAAGCCCAAGATCAGCTCACAGCAGCGGAAATAGCTCTTCCAAGCGGCACGTCTGGAGGGCACAGCCAATTAATCTAGATATTAGTTGAAAGTCTAATAGGTCTGATATGGGCTTAAGTAAGGCCATATTATTTCATGATCCCACTACAATTGGGGTCAGTGACTAGTTTGAGATCTCATATGTACGGAATGGTAATCCTATAATCAATAATTGGTTGTTCTTACTGATCTGCGACTATAGGGCTTGGCTGTCTTAAATGATCTATCTATTAGATAGTGAACCGTCAAAACCACTGATTGATATAACATCTTCTTTATAGAGTATCTCAAAAATCTAACTAAAATTCATATTCTTATGAGATGGTACGGGTGGTCGGAATCGAACCGACACTCCAAAGGAACGGGATTTTGAATCCCGCAACTTTATTACTAAGTTATTGTATTTGTTATATATAAATTTGTATAATGCGCTAAGTGTGTAAGGAATTGTGTAAGTATTTTGCCCAAATTCACGTCCCGAACTTTAATAAATTCACCCCGATTCTATCGAAAAATCAAGTCTTACGCCTTTCATTTTCTTTTTCCCTCTCAAATCGCGCCTGAGAACTTTCTTCGAAATTAATACGCCATTGCACCCTACACCTTAACCCGCCTGTACGGGCCTCTGCGCACTTTGTCGCAGCTTTCCTCAAAACAGGGTTTTGGGGCTTGCACCAAAACCCATGATCAGCCTCTTAATGGG
>CAYYMI010000004.1:0-66419 GCA_964472905.1 uncultured Hellea sp.
TAATAATGTTACATTGGCAAGCGCCAATAATTTCAAGAACACGCGCGCCTGCAGGAGAGATAGATTTGAAGTTCACTAAATCACCTAACCTTAACGAGTCTTTCTTAAACTTACGAATGGTAAGCGCGGGGCCATCAATCGCGAGTGGCGGCCCAATAACGTTAACCCGTGAGCCATCTAGCAAACGCGCATCACAAATCGGGCTAGCTTCATCTACGCGGCGGCCCACTTGGGACACAATGCGTTGACAAATATTCATCAGCTGTTGGTTATCCCGAAAACGAATATTCGTTTTCTCCATTTTACCATTAGTTTCAATAAAGACGTGCTTCGCGCCATTGACCATAATATCTGCGATATCGTCACGAGCTAATAGAGGTTCAAGCGGCCCATAGCCTAGAATATCATCACAAATTTCAGTAATCAGTTGATTTTGCTCAACGACTGACAAACGAACATTGCGTATTGCAATGATCTCATCCACAATCAATTTTATCTCTTCACGGGCCTTATCCGGTTGCATACCTGCTAACGCAGAGACATCAATTGTTTCGAATAAGGCATTAAAAATGGTCGCTTTCGTTTCGTAATACTCTTCGGAAGGATCGCTCCTATTAGTATTAGGCCTGACTTCTTGAGTAGGCTTTATTGCAGCTTCAAGCTTTGGTGCCTCTGCCTCAACTTTAGGCGGGGCTTTTAAAGGTGAACTACTATTTTCTGCACGCTTACCAAACATAAGGAGTTATGCCTCTTTTTTCTTAAATGAAAATAATGACTTCCCAGATGTATCGGCTTTATCCTTTTTCGCTTTACTAGAGAACTTGCTCATTAAAGAACCGCTTCGTCCACTAGTATTTCCGTTTGGTTCTGAGTCAAATTGTCCAGATTTAAGACGGCGGGCGATATAACTCAAACCACTAACCGCTTGTGCCGCGGCTTTCACGTCGGTTAGCATTTTACCTTCATTTGCGGCTTCCAAATAACTATCCGGGTCAAAGCCTAAAACAAGAGCAGGCTCTAAACCGACTGCAGCAGCAAAATCCTTGACGGAAATTTCACCTGTTTTACTCATGCCTGTTTTATTTAAAATTAAAATAGGGTCAGGGTCATTAGGGCGTTGCGATTTTAAAAAATCTATTAAATTTTTGGTGTTACGCAAGCTGGCTAAATCTGGTGTGGCCGTTACGACAACGTCATCAACATTAGTCAAAACATTTGTTGTCCAATCCATCCATTGGTGAGGCATATCTAGTATTGTCAAAGGACTAATAGATCTGACACCATCTACTACCGCTTCATAGGCTTCCGGTTCAAGAATAGGTTTTTGCTGTAATGATCCTGATGTTGGTAGAATTGTGAGTTTAGCCGTATGACGTATCATAATGCGGTCGAGAAGAGTTTCATCAAGACGTTCTGGTTCTGCAAGAGCTTCTTCTAACCCTTGGCTTGCATCATAGGCAAAATCCAAACCTGTTGTTCCCCAAGACGCATCTAGGTCTACAAGCGCAGTTTCTTGATCAATTAATTCGGATAAGCACCATGCTATATTATGTGCAATAGTTGAGGATCCAACACCGCCCTTAGTCCCAAAAAATGCCGCTACACGTCCCGTAAATGGCTTTTCCGGATCTGCATATAACTCGCCCAATGACCTAATGAGATTTATGGGGTGAAATGGCGGCACTAAATAATCACTTATGCCTTTATCCATCAATTGACGAAAAAGCCGAATATCATTTGCTGCGCCGATCATCACAACTTTAGTTCCTGCGTCACATACAGAAGCGAGTTGTTCAAGTTGAGCAAAAAGCTCTGATCCACGCATTCCAGACTCAATTAAAATCAAGCCAGGCGTATTTTCTTTGTGATAAAACTCTATCGCTGAAGCGAGCCCCCCCATGTAAATTTTAACATTTGTCCTTTTCATACGCCAATCACGTGTCGTCTCATTAATTACAGATGCCGTTTCTTGTCGTTCACAAAAGGCATGAATTGAAATCTGAGGAAGCGCGCGATCACCCCCTTCTCGTTCAATTTCAGAGTCAACATCTGCCATCAGAGCACCAAGTTGCGGAGCATGTTGTGGAGCCATGGGAGGCATAGTGCCTGGTTGCATTTTAGGGTTCATTTGTGGCTGCATTTGATGTTGCGGCACTTGATGTTGCGGCACTTGATGTTGTGGCATTGGGGGCTGCATAGCTGGGGCTACTTGTGGTGCCATAGTTTGGGGCGCTGGCATGGGCCTTGGTACACCCATATTAGGAACGCCTGGATTTTGTAGTGGCGATGGCGCAATCGGTCTCATGGGCGCCGGAGATGGCATCGCCCTTGGCACGGGTGCGTTCATTTGAGTTGGTGTTTGTGTCATGGGATTCATCCAGTAAATTCCGTTTTTCTAATTTTCGACTGTAACATCTTGGCGATCAGGTAATGCTGATGCTGTATTTTCACCAGCTATATATTTATCATAAACTGTCTGACGCCTTTGAGAATCAGGCACTCCGAATTCATAAGGTTGAATGAGCTGTCTAGGATCCTGGATCATAGCAGCTATATTTTCAGAGTGGGAACACCCAAAATTATTATAGGCTTGGTTGTTATATGAATGTGTTAAGTCGCCTAATTGCCTACAATCCCGAGGAACAGTTTTTAGCGTTCTGTACGACACCACCACTGGCGCTGGGATACCATATGCGGTCTGATATTGCCCAGCTTGAACCGAAGCTCCAGCAAGTCCGACTTGGCCTAAACTTTGCCTAATAAGAGCCTGCGCCTGTTGTGCTCCTAATCCTTGGGCAGAGTTTGAAGGAATATTTATATATATAGGGCCTTCACCTTGTTGCGCGTAAGCCGCTAAAAACTGATTGACGGACACTTGATCTCGCGCGGACAGCTCAAGACCTGTGGGCCGAGTGTACAGTTCCAAACGTTCAATAGATTCCGCTATTTGGATTTTATTATTAAAAACCGTTGGAACCGTAGATGGTGACGGAGTTTGACATCCAGCTACCAGAGCTGTGAACATCACGACAGACCAAAAAGACTTAGTTTTCAGGTGTAAATTTTCCACACTTTTCTCCTAATCTACCACATGACCAAATGGCCCAGTTAAACTTCCAGCCGCAATTTTCGGATGTCCATTTCCGGCATAAACTTGGTTGATTTTTCCTAGAAGTAGGCTTTCAGTGTCATTTGCTGGCACGAAACCATCTAATGGTGTCTGTAATTTATCTGGGTGTGTCGGATCTACCAGATATGGAGTTACCATAACAACCAACTCGGTTTGTGTTGTCAAATCATCTCTATTTCTAAATAAAGCCCCAAATCCTGGAATATCCTTTGCCCCAGGGATACCATCAGTTGACTGACGTGTTTCTTCGCGAATTAAGCCAGCAATCACCAAGCTTCCGCCTGCAGGCAATTCCACAACAGTATTAGCGCGCCTAACCCGCAACCCAAGAATATCAGACGATAACCCACCCGTTTCAAAAGAACCTTCAGTTGTGGGTTCGGAAACTTCAGTTGAAATATTTAAAGAAATTCGGCCTTCACTTAACACAACTGGTGTAAATCCAAGTGAAACACCATAGGGCTTGAATTCAAATTCGCGCTGTAAATTGCCCGTCTCATCAATAAACACATTTGTTAAAAGCGGAAATTCACCACCTGATAAGAAATTAGCTGTTTCACCAGATATAGCCGTTAATGTTGGCTCAGCCAAAGTTCTAATTAAACCTACACGTTCTAAAGCCTGCAATGAACTCGAAAAAGATGTTAGGTCCCCTCCGCCCGTATTTGCAAAATTTTGCGACCCAGATAAACCAGCCCCTGTACTTAACGCCGCGTTACTAACAAGTGACACAGTTGAGTCGCCCAATTGGCCAATAGCACTAAGGTTTATGCCAAGTTGCTTCGTCACCGAACGTTGCATTTCAACAATTCGAACCTTTAAGAGGACTTGGTCTTTCCCCTCAACTGACATTAAGTTGACTATCTCCCCTTCGCCACCGCCATTGGTATTTTCATCAAGCCAAAGCGCAGCTAATTTTTCAATTTTATTGGCCATGGCCGCATTTTTGACGGACCCTGTAAGCAAGATATTGTTATTAACCGCCTGCACCTCAACAGTAGGCGCATTGGCGTGTTGAGAAATAAGGGATTTCAAGCCGTTAATATCTCGCTCAACACGTATATCTAAACTCAGAAGCTCTTGTCCCCCATGTCCATAAAAATAAGCATTTGTTTGACCTGGTTGTTTACCGATAAGAACGGCGCGATGCGACGTATGAATAACGGATTCAACAATATCAGGATTGGAAACAATCACATCCATCATATCTTGCGGTAGTTCAATGACTGTTGATTTTGAGTAAGGTAAAGTAATAGATCTCGAATTTATACTTTGTCCCGGAGATTGAATATTAACACCAGATACTGATGCATTCTGAATGTGGCTATACGACCGAGTTCCAGCGTCCGCGATGGGTGAAGAAATTAAAGATCCCGCTAAAACAAAAGTTGAACCTAACATCAATGAATATAGTGCTTTTTTTGACATATTATTGCCCTCTGATCGCAACTTGTTGAGGTTGACCGCCGCGATAGACTGTCAAAGTAGATTCTGTTTCTACTTGTTTTTTCTCAGTTTTTGCGGCGCTCGCGGCTCGGACACCACTGCGTACAATTCCTCGTAACGTCAGACTAAGATCGCCTTTGGAAACTGATTGTTGTAAAAGCTCAGCGTCTTGTTGAGACATCTCAAATGTCGCTGTCGAACCTATAACTGAAGCGCCTCCTTCAACACCAGTAGAATAGGTTTGATCAATAGCTAAAACATGAACATTTTCGAATATGGTGTCAGCTATGAACAAACGTTGATTGGTTTGTCTTCCACTGCTAATTTGGTCAGGCTGTACTGTCTGGGTCAATATGATATCTACACGGTCACCAGGTTGAATGAAGCCGCCTGCCGCAGTATCCACAGATATACGTGTCGTTACGGCTCGCATTCCGGGTTTTAACAACGCGGCCATAACGCCAGATGACCCTGCTTTGACTAACTTACTTTCGCTTATAGGTTCGCCTTCCAAGATTGGAGATCTTACAATCGCCCTGTTTAATTCTTCTATAGCCTGCGGCCTTACAGTATTTGATATAAGTGCGGGCGTAATAGCTTCTGCCGGCCATTGTTTCCACAGAACTGATTGTTCGGATATTCTAGATCCTAAAGACATGTTATGAGCAGCAACTAATACATCGACATATTCTACTTTTTGAATAACTTGTTCAGGAGCTGCAACTTGCTGCACAGGTGCAGGCGTTCCTAGTCTTTTGACCTGCGTAAATACAACAATGGCTGCAACAGCTAGCCCTGCGATTAATATCGTTCGTCTTTTATCCATTGTTCCTCACAAAACCCTCTAATCTGCATCCACTTTGACGATGATTTGATAAAGCATGGTTAATTTATAGAAAATGCGTACGAAAAAAGTGTTAACGCAAAGGTACAAAATGCTTATATGCCTACAGCTCTTAAGAAAAGTGTACTTTGAGGTAGAGTTAACAACGCTCCTGCTGCCAAGGCTAAGCCATAAGGCATCTTTTTCTCATCTTTGAACATTTTATAAGCCCAAGGTGATGTTAAAACTTTTACAGGGATATATTTTCGACCGATCATCAAGAAAATGGCAAGTGCAGCACCCAAAATAGTGGTATAAAGAATATATATAATTGCATCGGGCCATTGCCACCATAGCGCAGTCGCTGCCATTAATTTTGCATCACCACCCCCAAGCCAGCCAAAAGCAAACATGGCAAATCCACTTATAAAAAAAGCGAGACCAACTAGTAGATGGATTCCAAATTCACTCCAACTGGGCCATACAAAGGGAATAACTAAGAAAAAACCAGCCACAAGAACTATACTGATCCAGTTTGGAATCGTCATGGTGGTTGCATCTTTATATGCCGCTGCCAACATACATAGTACAAAAATAGAAACGATAAGAAACGCAACAATCATGAAGTTACCCAATTAAGTTGCTGGTAAAGTAGATGATTAATATTAACGCAAAGTTTCTGAAAACAGTATTCGAAACCTTGTACAAATATAATTTAGAAATATTTTAAAACGTCTTAATCTGTTAAAACATTGTTTATTTGAGAGGTTGTTCCATTAAATAAATTCTCGAAAGAATTACCAAGGACTGTTAGGCCCGAAATTAACGATACAGCAATTAAAGCAGCTATTAGACCATATTCAATAGCAGTTGCGCCAGACTCATCATTTAAAAATTTTAAAACAAGTTTTGACATCGATTTGTCCCACAATGATCACTATTTTCAATTCAGGAAAGCACTCACTAATATTTCACGCTGTATGTACTTCCTTATATATAATTTATATAGGCCGCCAAAAGGCGGCCTATAATTATTGCTTAAGCAACTAACTAAGTGCCAGCACTATCAAGCTGACCACTAAGGGCATTGAATTTACTATCTAAGGCATTACCTAATGCTGTTGCGCCTGCAATTAGGGCAACTGCGATAAGAGCTGCAATCAGACCATATTCAATAGCTGTCGCACCAGATTCGTCTTTGATAAAACGAGTTACAAGATTTTGCATAACTTACTCCCACGTATGCTAGTCTAACCAAGGAAACATTCCTTTAGTCATACAGGGAACATCCCTGTTGAAAACTCTTATAAGGACAAGCCATTACTGCTCGCTTAAGTAACGTGGTAAATTTCTCGTAAAATTTAATTTTTTCCATCCAAGTATAAAACAGACTGCAACACATTAATGGAAGCCCTGCCTTTTATCTGAACAAGATTTCTTTATATATAATGTATATTATGACCTAAAGTTCAAAAATTGGCGTTTTGTAAACCCTTCGTTCACTACATCCCTATATCAGCGTAAAAAAATGGAGCAATTTCATGACACCTTTTACGTCAAAATTTCTTTTCCGTATTAGCGTTGCAACTATAGCCGTAATATGTTCAGCGACAACAAGTTTGGCTGGAAGTCTATATAGTGTTGACCTCAACAAAACTGAAATTGTACGCCTGCCAGAAAATGCAGGGGCCGTTGTTATAGGCAATCCAAATATTGCAGATGTATCTATCCATTCTGCGAACACACTGTTTGTTGTTGGCCGTGGATATGGCGAAACTAATCTCGTTGTTTTAAATACTACTGGGCATACCATAATGAATGCCGATATCCAGGTCATAAGCAAACTACCGACAAATGGTGTGCGTTTATATAATGGAAAAGACAGAGAAAGTTATAATTGCACCCCTTATTGTTTACCTTCACCTATTTTAGGCGACAGACCCGGTTTTATATCCAGTAATTCAGGTAACGCGCGCGCTATAAGCAATACGGCAAGTACAGCTTTACCTACTCCAACATCTTCTACGTCATTTGGAAATGTGCCTATATCCACTTCGCAACCAGTTCTATCAGGCCCAAGTTCCTCGAATACCGCACCAACATCTTTTGGATCAGGAACAGACTTCTGATAGCCTTAGATACCCCTATCTATTTACCAAAATTTAAGCATATACATTTCATAATTTTTAAAACCTTAACGCTAACCTACAGCCATATATATTGAAATTTCCATTAGGAAAGTCTGTGATATAGTTGGGATATAGAATATGGTAATGCGAGATCTCCATAAGTTAGCATTAAACCGAATCAAGACCTACAAAAAGGCAAAAGAAGGCGCGACAGCTATTGAATTCGCTCTATTGGCAATCCCTTTTTTCGCTCTTTTATTTGCGATATTGGAACTCTCTATTATTTTCCTTCTATCATCGACGTTAAGCCATGCGGTGAGTGAGTCTGGAAGGCAAATTCGTACAGGAAATTTTCAAAATTGCGGGCAAGCGGCCTTCAAGGCTTCCGTTTGCTCTCAAATGAATATCATTGGCATCTGTGAAGATAATCTACGTATCGATCTCGTATCACAACCAACATTCAGTACAATTACACTACCAGATCCACCTGAACCGCCCACGCCGGACCCTGATGATGGTACAATTCCTGAAATCACGAACGGTGTCTATGTTGAAACAACAGCTGGTAGCCCAGTTGTCGTCAGAGCCTTATATTATCATAGACTTATTTTACCGGCCCAACTTACACGTTTAGAAACCATTCCTAACTCGAACACACGCATTGTCTCCGTTACGACAGCCTTTCAAAATGAACCTTTCCCTGCAAATGGCTGCCCTAGCGCAGGATCATAGGAGGATATAATGATAGTATTTACTGCCCCCTTTTCTGCACTCAAAAAACTTACAAGAAGATACAAATCTGACCATCAAGGTGTTGCGGCAATTGAATTTGTTTTTGTCGCCCCCGTTATGATATTCATGTATTTTGGCCTTGCAGAAATCTCTTCAGCAATCATAGCAGACAGACAAATTTCACATGCGGCGAATGTCGCTGGTGATCTAGCAACACAAGTTGCGACCATAAACGCGACTCAAATGTCAGAAATTATGACAGCTACAACTCTGGTTATGGGTATACCATCTAACAAAATTCTCGATGTTAAGCTAGAAATCGCAAGTTTTTCTCGAGATTCGGATGATAATATTATTCCACTTGGTAAAGCGACACTCGGTAATCCTTTTACGGCAGCCTATAATGCGAATGACTTAGACGACCTTATTTTGAGTGGATCATCTGGTGTCGTGGTCGCGCGCGTAGAATATGATTATGAGCCCCTTAAGCTCAGATATTTTGACTCAAACTTTACATTATCTGAAACCTTTCTCTTAAAACCAAGAACGGCGGCAAATGTTGTCTTTGATAATGGAGCTGGAACGACTGATTACACCTGTACAAGCGATGGCCTTAAAGCCACTTGCAGTTAGCTATATTTTTCAGTAATCCAAATAAGCCGCTTTCAAAGCGGCTTTTTCTTTATCTGAAATACCTAAAGCCTCACGAATATAACTATCCATACCTTTAATTGTCGCGAGTGAACTTTCCAAATAGGCAGGTTCTACACCAAACATAGGCCTGACCGCTTCAGGGTCAAAAGGCCTGTCATAGCGTTCTTCATACATTGTTGCCGCATACCCTAAAAACTCATCTATATTAACCGCGGTCATGGTGAGCATATAGTCTTGCATGATTGTCTCATGATCCACACCGAGAGCGCCTTGAATTAAAGCACATAAAGTTCCTGTTCGGTCTTTTCCCGCCGCGCAATGCACCAATATAGGGTCGCCAGTATTTGCCATATGGCGGAGCGTATCTCCAAATATTTGCCGAAAACCCGCATCATCAGGACGCGCTCCATAAGACTTAATCATATAATTGCGGGCATCCTCAGGCGTATGAAGTTCATGTTTAACAAAGGCCTCGTGAGGCGCCATTTTTGCCCCCTCTCTATCTTTCGGGTCTGGATAGGTCAGCACATGCGGCGCTTGCTTCGCCGGCCATTTGCTGGGTTGTCTTGCGCGTTCAGGTGCGTGGCGTAGATCAACAACCAATCCGATGTCTAAACTCGCCAGCTGTTCTAAATCGGCCTCAGTTGTATTATGCAATTGAGCTGACCGAAATAGCTTACCTTTGGAAATATGCCGCCCTTCTTGGGTCACATAACCGCCAAAATCTCTGAAATTATAGATAGCTTCGAATGATTTGATACGGTTGTCCATGAGGCCCTATAACATGGTTATGGATTGAGGGATAAAAAAAGCGCCCCTTAAGAGCGCTTTTAAGTGTAATATACTCTTTTATCTTAGTTTAACAATGAATCAGCGGGTTTGCGGCTTTGCAATTGTTCAAACTTACCCCAAACGCCCTCTTCACCGTGCCAGTCTCCAACTGTCGCGCCTTTAGAATATTCTGTCGCGCGCGCTTCAAAGAAATTGGCATGCTCGACGCCGTTGAGAATTTCGGTGAGCCATGGCAGCGGGTGATGCTTGATGCCGTACACTTTAGGCAGGCCTAGCTGCCCCAGACGCCAATCGGCAATATAGCGAATATAGCGCTTAATATCTTCGGAGGTCATGCCTTCAACTGGTCCCATTTCAAAGGCCAAGTCGATGAATTTATCTTCCATTTTGACAACTGTCTTACAGCAATCAACAATATCATCGGCCACCGCTTTGGTCACGCAACCCGTTTCTTTGGCAAATGTGTGATAAAGCTTGATCATCCCTTCACAATGCAGGCTTTCATCCCGGATAGACCACGTTACAATCTGGCCCATACCTTTCATTTTATTTAGGCGCGGGAAGTTCATCAGCATCGCAAATGACGCAAAGAGCTGAAGCCCTTCGGTAAAGCCGCCAAACATAGCCACTGTGCGCGCTATATCGGCTTCTGACTCAACGCCAAATTCTTGCATATAATTATGCTTATCAGCCATCGCCTCATATTCCATAAAGGCTGAAAACTCACTATCTGGCATCCCGATGGTTTCAAGGAGTAGCGCATAGGCCGCAATATGGATGGTCTCCATATTGGAAAAGGCCGAGAGCATCATCTTGACTTCAGTCGGTTTAAAGACGCGCGCATAACGCTCCATGTAATTGTCGTTCACTTCGACATCGGATTGCGTAAAGAAGCGGAAAATTTGTGTTAGCAGGTTCTTTTCAGACTCAGTCAGATTGGTCGCCCAATCTTTACAATCTTCCCCCAGCGGCACCTCTTCGGGCATCCAGTGAACTTGTTGTTGCTTTTTCCAAAAATCAAAGGCCCATGGGTAACGGAACGGTTTATAACTATGACTGGGCACCAAAAGCCCTGACTTCGGATTTTGCATAAACTCCATTTTGCCCATGATTCTTCCCCTCTTGCTTAATATGTCTGTAATAACCGTGAAAATAACCACATATGGGTTACTGATTTGCTAAGGCCACAATATGTAGTAGCTAAAAAAGCGCAAGCCCTTTTTAGCCTCAGCCGTAATTTTATCGTGGAAAAATCTGTCTTTATATGGTGAGACATAGCCAGCTTGGTATAGTATGGCTGTGAGCAAGGCAGCCAGCCTTTGGAGACATCATGACGAAGAGCCGCAAAATCGCGAAAGACGTGATTGCAGCAGAGATTGAAGGTCTCAGCGCTCTAAAGGACTGTATCGATTCGAGTTTTGACGAGGCCGTGGATCTCATTTTACAAGCCTCTAATTATCTCATCGTCGTTGGCGTTGGAAAATCAGGCCATATTGGCCAGAAAATCGCGGCCAGCTTTGCCTCCACAGGAACGCCTAGTTTTTTCATGCACCCGACTGAAGCCAGTCATGGTGATCTGGGCATGGTCTCTAAAGGCTGCGTCATCCTCGCCATTTCAAATTCGGGCGAGAGCCGCGAATTACGTGATGTGCTACAATATGCAAAGACCAATGACGTTCCCATCATCGGGATAACAAACAACGCCCAATCAACACTGGGGCAATTTAGCCAAATCACATTAAGGCTTCCTGACTCAGAAGAAGCGTGCCCCAATGGGATTGTACCAACAAGCTCGACCACCAACACTTTGGCATTGGGCGACGCGCTTGTTGTGGCGGTCATGACGCAACGCGGCTTCACGCTCGAGGATTTTGGAAAACGTCATCCCGGCGGAAAAATCGGACTGCAGCTTCAGACAGTCAAAGAATGGCTTGCCACCCATCCCGAAAATATCCCAACCGTGTCAATGAATGCGGGCATGGATGAAACTATCTCTGTCATTTCCAAAGGCGCGAAAGGCTGCGCGGCAGTGGTTGATGGCAAAGGTCTCATGCAAGGCATCATAACTGATGGGGATTTGCGCCGCGCCTTGGACGCTAATTTTTCAAATAAGAAAGCCGCAGATATAATGACAGCGGCGCCGCGCTCTCTTTCAACGGATATGTTCATGCGCGACGTCATAACCTTATTTACCAAACACCGTATCTCTAACGGGTTTATCATAGAGGATGGACGTCCCCTTGGCGTCATAGATATGAAAAGCTTGTTGGAAGAAGGTTATCTTTAAGTCATGACAACGCTCATTGTCGTCCCTGCCCGCTTTGGTTCCACCCGCTTTCCTGGTAAACCCCTAGCTCTGATTACCGGTGTTAGTATGGTGCGCCGCACAGCCCGTATCGCGCAAGACGCAGCCAAACAGATTGAAGATTGCAGCTATGTGGTAGCCACAGATCATGAGAACATTCAAGCTCACTGTCATGACCATGATATTCCTGTTGTCATGACGCCCGAAAACCTACCAACGGGCAGTGACCGCGCTTATGCGGCAGCACATCAGATAACCCCCTCCCCTGATTTTATCGTCAATCTGCAAGGCGACGCACCCTTTACGCCTGTCGATCATATCGTTTCCGTCGCAACAGCCTTAGAAAATGGCGCAGATGTTGCTACGCCTTATATTCAGCTAACGTGGAAAGCCTTGAACGCCTTCCGCGCCCACAAACAAGAAACACCTTTTAGTGGGACAACCTTGATTGTCGGCGCTGATAATAAAGCGGTTTGGTTTTCTAAAAATATTATCCCCGCCATTCGCAAAGAAGACGATTTGCGCAAAACATCCAAGCTTTCCCCCATATGCCGCCATGTTGGGCTTTATGCTTATCGGCGAGACGCCCTCGAAAAATTTGTCAATTGGCCTGAAAGCGCGTTCGAAAAACTCGAGGGCTTGGAACAATTACGCCTGCTTGAAAATGGACTCTCGATAGAATGCGTACAGGTTGAGCCGCCAAAGGTCGCGACACCCGGCATTGATACGCCCGAAGACTTAGCGCTTGCCGAACGTCTCATCGCCCAGCATGGAGACCCCTTCGCGTGACCCGTATTGTTATCTGCCGTCACGGCAATACCTTTGATAAAGGCGAAATAGTTACTCGCGTCGGGGCGCGGACAGACCTGCCACTCTCCTCTTCAGGTCGAGCACAAGCCAAAGCTTTAGCGTCAGGCTTGTCAAAGTTTACATTTTCTCACGCTTATTGTTCCCCGCTCATACGCACCCAGCAAACCGCGACAGCCATCATCACTGCTGACATACCCCTAGAAACCTTAGAGTTCTTGACCGAGATTGACTACGGAGAAGACGAGAATAAACCCGAGAGCGAGGTCGTCGCGCGGCTCGGGCAAGACATGCTCGACCTTTGGGATTTAGAGGCCATTGTGCCTGATGGCTGGAAAGTTAACCCTGAAGCGATTATCCATGCATGGGAGCAGTTCTTTGAAAGCCAGCGTCATCAGGAAGGTGATATATTGGTCGTCACCAGTAACGGTATTGCGCGGTTCATTCTTGATGTCATCAGCAACCCAGACATCAATACGCCGCGTAAACTACGCACCGCTGCTTACGGTGTTATCTCACTGAACGGCGACAGGACGGATTTGTTAGTCTGGGATAAACGCGCGGATTAAAGAAACGCGAGCGCGAGGACATATATGAGTGTCCCAAGCCCTAAGGCCGTTAGGGTTTTGCCGCGATAAGCCTTTGATAAAAGCCCGATCATAATACCGCCAAATACAACCAAGAACAGGGTCAGCGCCACAATCTTATGATAGGTTCTTAAAATCTTGGGCCCATGACCTTTATGAATTTCCATCATTGCTTTTTGGAAGTTGGGTTTATTAAGCGTCGCGACAAGGCCGTTAGCAGAAGGTTTAAATTTCACATGTGTGCGGCTTGTCGGGCGGGTCTCAAAAGATGTCCCACGGATTTTTAAATACTCGACCTTAACATCGACATTAGCCGCTTTTAACATCGCGCGCACATCGTCTCTGGCAGTTTTACTTTTCAAATCGACTTGTGTCCCTGCTGGTAGAGTAATGGAGGATGTTGCAACAGACTCACCGTCGCCAACCATATGCAAGCCGCCTGTGATTGCTACCAAAGCAAATGCAGGGGCCATAAATCCAGCGCCTAAAAGATGCAGGTTAATGAGTAATTTTCTAAGCTTTGGGTTTTCCATTAATTGGCTCCTCTTCGGCTCATTCATAACTGGGTGGTCAAAGGGCTTCAATCATAATATTGTTTATGAGTGAAACTTTAAAAAGGCCTCATCATGATAAGTCATCAAGAGCTATCCGACCGCGCCGAAATACAGGACTTACTCGTTAATTATATCGAGGCCATTGATAGCCGTAGCTGGGATGATTTGGATAATATATTCACGCCAGATGCTATTATTGATTACACCGAAGCTGGCGGGGCTAAAGGAAGCTTGTCCGAGATAAAGCTCTATCTAGCTAGAGCCCTAGCGCAGTTTTCAGGGTTCCAGCACATGTTGGGCCTTCCCCAAATTAAAATTAACGGCGAGACGGCTAAAGCCCGCACTATTTGTTTTAATCCCATTGTGATGGAGAAAGACGGCGCGCCGCATATCTTCTTTGTCGGGCTTTGGTATTGCGATACCTTAAAAAGAACCGAGCAAGGCTGGCGTATATCGAACCGCCGCGAAGAGGTCAGCTATTTTCATAATCTGCCCGAGAGCTTTAAAGCCGCCTCGCCTAATTAAACCACTGCATATAAAATGGATGTCGCCGCGTCGGGCATATCAAAGGCGGCTTTATTCCCACCAAGATAATTCTCGACTAACCAGCCCGCATTTAAAAACTTCACCTCGTTAAAGCCTGCCATATTTAACAAAGCTTCCAATTCATGTTCATAATATTCACTCTTAAGGGGCTCCCCCATCTGGGAGACGACCTTTGCAAGTTGCTCAACAGAGTTTTCCGCAATCTCGCTATCCAGCACATAACTCGGGCTAATGAAATCCATAACGATTTCGCTGACCTTAGGGAATTTCCCCAACACACCTAAGGTCGATTTAACGGCTTCATCCGTGAGGTACATATGCACGCCAAGCCATGTGAAAAATGTGGGAACATCAAACCGAATACCGCCAGCTTTAAGCGCTTGTTCCAGAGTCTGCTGTTCAAAATCAAAACTGACAAATGTCAAATTATCAGGAATGCTGATTTTGGCCGCCTCTAACCGCTCTCGTTTCCACGCCTGGGTTGAGGGATGGTCAACTTCGAAAACCTGTAAGCCTTCAGTCAAGTCCGTTCGCCGGTAAGCTGTTGAATCTAGCCCAGCACCCAAAACAACTAACTGCTGAATACCGTTCTTTTTAACTCTGGCTAATTCTTCCTCAACCACACGGCTACGCATACAGACAGATCCATCAATACGTTTCATAAATGTCTCGGCTGTAGTGCGGTCGCTCAAAGCCGTAAAAGCGTCGAGCATCTGATTTATATAGCCTTGTGCCTCATCCAAATTTTCTAAGCCTGATAGGGCGAGCGCTAGACTATCTTGAAGAATTTTTGGCTCAGGCGCCGTCATATAGTGATGACCTCGCTGTACAGCTGTCATGAGCGCAGTTCTACTAGGTTGTCCTTTTATCATTATCTCACTCTAATCTTCGGGTCGGGATGCCCCGACCGCATGGTTTTAAGAAACTCTTCGCGCGGGGCGGGCATGGCGACTTCAGGGGTGACACCATCTTGGGGTGGATTTTTCCAAAACTCCTCCCAAGACGGAAATAGCTCATGATAGGCGCCGTCATAAGCTTGTCTGTCTGGCCAGCGCATTTTTTTATCCCCGACAGGGGGCTTATTCAGATCAGATGCGTACCAGTAACAAGGAAGCCTCCGTCTGAAATACCATCTGCCCTTAATGCGCTCATAATTATCCCAATAGATCATTTGCATAATGATCCACTCATGTTCGCCTTTTTCGCTCGGCGTTTCATGTTCATTTTTAGAATAGACAATACCGTGGGCATGGTCAGGATCATCAAATTCTATGACGTGATTACCAATGTGATGAGACGTGCCTGTAAATTGCAAACGCAGCGTATCATCAAGCCAAGATTTAAGCGCCGCCCGGCCAGATTGATCTCGGCTAATACGAATATCTTCCGCAAAGAGATTCACATGAGCGTCAAGGTCGCGCATATCGAGTGATAACGCATATTTACTCACCAATTGTCTGATCTCATCAATCGACTCCAATCGATCAATGCGCGCTTCTAAAGACGACATAAAACCCTCAACTTCACATCAATATGGCATAATAATTACGCATTCCTAGATATTTTTGGCATATATATACTTGACACACCACGGAATTAAGCCTATATAGAATGCATGAGCATTCTTAGTAAGACATATTTTCATATTGAAAAAGAAGCCTTCGCGTATCTTGAATCTATCGTATGGCCAGATGGTAAACCCGTCTGCCCTCACTGCGGAGTTATCGGCAACTCTGGCAAGATGAAAGACGTGAAGACGCGCCGTAAAGTAAAAGACGCAGAAGGCAACCATAAAGTTGACGAAAACGGCGAATTAATGTGGAAACACAGCCCTGACCGCATTGGCCTATATAAATGTCGCGAAAAAGAATGCCGCAAGCAATATACTGTGCGTGTTGGCACTGTATTCGAATCTAGCCACGTTCCGCTAACCAAGTGGTTACAAGCCGCATATCTTATGATGTCCTCTAAAAAAGGTATCAGCGCCAAGCAATTAGAGCGCACGCTAGAAGTCACATATAAGACAGCATGGTTTATGGCACACCGCCTACGCGAAGCTATGAGCGCGGGTTTAATGCCACCTATGGGCGGCGAAGGCTCTGTTATCGAAGCTGACGAAACCTATATCGGCAATAAGATTCCTAAAAAGAAGCGTAAGGCGATATTAAACCGTAAAATTACCCTGCCTAACGGTAAGGTCATTACGAAGCGTCACGGCGGTGCTGGTCATAAGCATACCGTTGTGTCTCTTGTGGAGCGTGGCGGCTCTGTGCGCAGTTTTCATGTTAAGAGCGCAACGACTACGAGCGTCACTCGCATCCTGAATGAGAACGCAGATAAGAAGTCTCACCTAATGACGGACGAAGCCAAGTTTTATAAAAATATTGGCGGTAAGTACGCCAGTCACGAAACTGTAAATCATAAGCGTAAGGAATATGTACGCGGCGATGTAACCACCAACACAATTGAGGGTTATTTCAGTATTTTCAAGCGCGGCATGAAGGGCATATATCAACATTGCTCTGAGAAGCATTTGCACCGCTATCTCGCTGAATATGACTTCCGCTATAACAACCGTGAACGTCTAGGCGTTAATGATATGGAACGGACGGATGCCGCCCTACAAGGTATCGTGGGCAAGCGGCTGACGTATAGGTCGGCTAACAGACAAGCCGCCAATTGAGGTCGGATTTCAATATAGGTTAAAGGGTATATGATTAAATTATGCATTTTTAACTGGTCATTATTCACTTGACAGTTAAGTATTCTCTCAAATGAACGGAGTCGCTACTGACATAAACACGGCTAAACCCCTTGTGGGTGGATTTTACACAGCCTCTGAGGCTAAGCGCTTGCTTGGGCTTAGCAGTCCTATGGTTGTTCATAGATGGCTCGGACATTATGGCAATAACCCTACTTTAGTTAAGCAATATAAAGAGACACGAGAGGTGGGCTTTTGGGATTTGATGGAAATCCGATTTGTCGCATACTTTAGAAATCATAATATTAGCTTGCAGCATTTGAGAAAAGTTGCCGTTAGGGCAAGGGAAAAATTCAACACGGACCATCCTTTTGCTTTGTCTAATGTTAGGTTCAAAACCGACCGTAAAAAAATATTTGCAGAAATTAGTGACATAGAAAAAGATACACAGTTAGAAGACATGCTAACTGGTCAATTGTCTTTTTATGAGGTTGTTGAAGATTTCCTAGCAAAAGGCGTGGTTTTTGATCCGACAAGTGGATTAGCCAAAAATTGGAAACCCGCGCCTGATGCAAACCCTCTTGTCATAGTTGACCCGCGAATTGCGCACGGACAACCGAGTGTTGAGCCAGCCAGAATACCAACAAAAGCTCTTTTTACTAACTGGAAAGCAGAGAGTTTTAGCTACGCCGCAACAGCAGATTGGTTTGAAATTGAAGAAGATTATGTTCGTGAGGCAGTAGACTTTGAGTTGAAGCTTGATGCTTGAGAATTATTGCGGATGAAATGATTTCGCCCAAAATTGTAAGGGTTATTTCTGAAACACTGCTCAGAACAAATTGGCGATTCGATACTATAGAAACAGCAAACTTAAGAGGTCGCGCGGACGAAGATTGGATAGCAACATTTGCCAGAACTGGCGGCAACGCATTAATTTCAGGCGATAGAGCTATGCTAAAAAGGACGGCTCTTGTTAAGCAAATTTCAGATTTGGGCTTAACGGGGGTTTACCTTCCCTCTAAGTGGGTAAACTCTAGAGGGAATGTTCAATTAGCCTATTGCTCGTATTGGTGGAAGACTATTGAAGACACCTTAGAGCAGTGCACGCCCGGCTCTGTATGGCTTACGCCTAGCGGAATGGGGAGCGGCGAATTACGACAATATGTAGATAAGAAAGCAGTAGAACGTGCCAAACAAGAAGCAAATAGATAAATTCAAGAAAATAGCCAAAGAGCTTGAATGTGATGAGTCAGAAAAGGCTTTTGATGATAAGCTGAAGAAAATAGCTAATCCCGTAAGTAATACTTCGAAAAATAAGTCTAGCTAGTACTTGCTGAATTACAGGCATCCATTCAAATTTGTTCTTACTACGCATGATACAATACTTCCTTAAAAAGGGAGTATCGATCGGTGCTTTATGTTATGCATCCTGAAATGTGTGGTGTGTCAAAGACACATACGCCATATTTTTTGACATAATCCTTATTTTGCGTAATTTTAGCGTATGATTTTTACGCAGTCCATGTCTAGCTCACATCTCGTTAGCTTATTTGCATCATCTCTGAATTTATAAAGGCGCGCTATGAGCGAAGACGGTATGTTAACAAATAAAATCGCGTTGATTACAGGCGGCGGCCAAGGGGTAGGTCAAGGCATCGGATTAGCCCTCGCCAAACAGGGCGCGCATATCGTGGTGACAGGCCGTACACTAGAAAAATGCGAAACGACCGCGGATATGTTACGCGAGCGCGGCGTTAAAGCGTTGGCCCTCAAATGTGACGTCAAATCGACAGACGACTTGCAAAGCATTGTTGGGGCGACGATCAAGGAATTTGGACAGCTCGATATTCTTGTCAATAATGCCCAAGAGGTTGCTCGCGGACCACTTCTCTCAATTAGCGATGACCAAATCAACGGCAATTGGGAGTCAGGCCCCCTAGCCACTTTCCGCCTCATGAAAATGGCCTATCCGCATCTTAAAAAAACCAAAGGCAATGTTATCAATCTTTGTAGTTCTGTCATGAAGCGCTGGGATGTCGGGACATATGGCGTCTATGCCGCGGTGAAAGCGGCGACCCAGCAACTCACCCGCGCGGCGGCCAATGAATGGGGCAAAGACGACATAAGGGTCAACGCCATCATGCCTCATGCAAAATCACCAGCGCTTGCTGGATGGATGAAAGCTAACCCCGTTGAAGCCGAGCATTTCCAAGCCAGTATTCCGCTTGGCTATGTCGGAGAATGCGAAGACGATATCGGAGCTTTTGTCGCGATGATGTGTAGCGATGGCGGACGGTATTTATCGGGGCAAACCATCGCGCTCGATGGCGGACAAGTCTTTATAGGATAAATTATGTTTGATCTGACAGGCCGAACGGCTCTTGTAACAGGCGCAGGCCAAGGGATGGGACTTGGTATTGCAAAAGCCTTAGCTGGTGCAGGCGCCACAGTTTATATCAATGACCTCTATGAAGACCGAGCCAAGCAGGGCGCAGCAGAAGCAGGCGGGATTGCCCTTCCCGGTGATATTACGGATGCCGATGCGCGGTTAGGCTTTAAAAACACAATCGGCGCGCTTGATATTCTAGTCAATAATGCGGGCGTGCCTGAAGGCATGCCGACAAGCCTTGCTCATGCCGATAAACTCTCTGATGAGATGTACCGGACACAAATGGATCTCAATCACACGGCAGTGCGCAAGCTCTGTGATTTATTTATTCCGGATATGCGCGCCAGAGGCCGCGGACGTGTCTTGATCATTACATCGGAATCTCATCGACTTGGCCTATCGATGGGACTATCCCATTACACAGCCGCCAAAGCCGCGACGCTTGGTTATATGAGAGCCTTGGCCGCAGAAGTCGCCCATGACGGCGTTACGGTGAATGCTTTATCGCTAGGCACAATGAATAATTTCGAGGGACATGAACGCGCTGCCGTCAGTACTCTGGTTGGACGCGCGGGAACACCTCAGGATGTCGGAGCAGCTTCGCTGTATCTGTGTAGTGATGAAGCGTCTTGGATGACAGGACAAACAATCGCCTTAAATGGCGGAGCCTGTACGGCTTAAGTCCTACGTTAAAGTCCCAACTAGTTTAGGCTGCGCTTGGTGAGAGCGAACACTGACCTCGCTCACGGTTAGGTTCAACTTGGTTATTGACGATTTCGGATAACTGGTCTGCCCCGCCAACATATTTACCATCGACCCAGATTTGAGGCACCGTAATGGGCGTCTTAGGCCCGACAATCGGTTTCACGCGGCCCAGCATTTCGTAAAGGGCGCGAGGCTCTTTGACCACATCATGATAGGAATAATCAATTTTAGCCTGCTCCATATACGATTTCGCTCTGATACAATGAGGGCACGTTTCTTTCCCAAAAACAATATTACCGCTTACATCTGACCTCTTTACATGGGCCGCAATGACCGCTTCGGTCAACAAGCCGCGGTTCAAGGCGTGACCTTGGCTGACTAATTTATCTTCAACTATAACAATCGGGGCATGCCAGCCGCCCTGCTTGAGAGGTTTCCACCATGTAGAGAGCCAATCATAGGTTTCCAGTTCTACCGATATACCTGCCAGTTCTGTGGCAATAGTATCATTGATGACGTCAACCGTAAGCGAGCATTCTCCACAAGGTATATTAACCTTGAAAGGTCCCCATTTGCCTGCCCAGCGATAAAGTTTGATTTTGACGGGTTCTGGATTATTCATGGTTAGGTTTTCATCTGAAAATGCGCTGATAACAATAAACGCATTTACAAATTCCAGTGATTTACGCGTTACTCAATGTGTGAGATTACATCCCATTTCTTTGAGCGTTAGCTTCAGCGTCTTTTTTAGCTTTAAAGGCTTCTGACGACGCCCCCGTCACTTCACCGTTCGTGGCTTTGCGGCGCCAACGAAATTCATTACGTTTATCTTTGTAGACTTCCCATCTATCTTTAGCGCCTAGTCCGTCCGGATTTCCGTCCATACCGTGACGTTGCGCGTTTTTCTTGCAATCAGCTTTTTTAGTGTATCCTTCGCAAGACGACCCTACAATTTTCCCATTTGCTGCTCGACGTCTCCAGCGATGTTCCCCGCGTTTATCAGCATACATTTCCCACTTATCATTCTCCCCCGCCATATTTTATCTCCCAGTAAAACTTTAGCCCCCGCTATCTACACACTTCAAAGTGACTTGAAAAGCTTTCTCTATCGATAAGTGTAAATGCGCGGCTCTGTCCTCTGGCAAGGGTCTTATTTTCATGCAAGATAAGCCTATGAGCGAAAAAACCATAGACTTTGGATTTGAAGATATACCTGTCCAAGACAAAGCCTCACGCGTACGCGGAGTCTTTGATGCCGTGGCGGGAAAATATGATCTGATGAATGACGCCATGTCGATGGGGGTTCATCGCGTTTGGAAAGATTTGACAATCACCAAGCTCAACCCGCAACCGGGCGAAGTCTTAATCGACGTTGCCGGCGGTACAGGCGATCTTGCTCGCCGATTTATCAAAAAGGCTGATGAGGTGCGTGTTCGGCGCGGCGGCGAGCCAGCCCGCGCTATTATATGTGATATAAATGCCGAAATGCTTTTGGCTGGGATCGACTTCAAAAAAGATGCAGGCATGGATTTGACGCGTATTTGCGGCAATGCCCAGTCACTCCCCTTTCCGGATAATTATGCAAACGCGATTACGATTTCATTTGGTATTCGAAATGTGACAGATCGTGATATGGCCTTACGAGATTTTCTGCGGGTCCTAAAACCAGGTGGACGTTTATTCGTTTTAGAGTTTTCAACGCCAAGCGATAAAATTCTGCGAAAAATTTATGACACCTATTCCTTTAACGTCATTCCAAAACTCGGGGGGCTTCTGGCGAATGATGAAGCTAGCTATCAATACCTCATTGAATCCATACGTAAGTTTCCTCGCCAAGAAGCTTTTGCAGATATGATAAAACAGTCAGGGTTTAACCGCGTTGACTATCACGACTTTACAGGCGGCATTGCCGCGCTTCATTGGGGCTGGAAAGTCTAGTTGGCGTTAACTAGCGGCGAGAGTTCTTGGCTTTACGCGCCGCATATTTAGCATCCCGGCGAGCTTTGGCCGCGCGTTCCATTTCTATCTTGGCTTTTTGCGCTGCTTCTTGAGCGAGTTTGTTCTTACGCTCTTTTTCAGCTTTTTCTTCAGCGGCCTTAGCTTCTTTAGCTTTGCGTAGAAGACGCTTTTCTTCTTCGCGTTTCGCGCGCTCAGCATTTCGCTTGGCACGCTCTTCCATCAACTTAGCTTTTTGCTCTGGATCAAGCTGCTTTTCTTTCGCCCGTTTTAACATAGCCAATTTGGCTTCTTTTTGTGATTTCAACCGGTCGTCGAAACTATGCCCTGTAAAACTCATGCAGTAATATCCTTAATAGCAAAAAATTTTGCCCCATAGACTGGGGCAACTTGCGCGCTATATCGCGTTAAAGTTAGAGGAAATCAAGAGCTAGAGATGAAATTTTAAGTGTTAAAAACGCCCACTCACTGTAAATTTCGCATTTATCGGAGCTCCAACTGTAATTTGGTCGTCTGTGTGTGCACTTGGGAAATAGTCTATATCAGTCAGGTTTTCGATATTCACCTGCAGGCGTAGAGAATCGGACACATCATAATAGGCGGCTGCGTCAAGCCGTGTAAATGATGGCAATACAGTTGTGTTTCCGCCATCCGCAAAGCTCTCACCTTGATGAGTGATGCCGAGGCCAAGTCCGAACCTATCCGTAAGGTCGTAATTACCCCATGCGCTGACCGTAAACTCAGGGATTTCACGCGGGACGTTATCATCCAAACCGCCTTCATCAATGATTTCACCGTCCAAAAAGCTTACACCCGTAATAATACTGAATTGATCTGTGATGTTTCCGCTCAGAGAGGCTTCAAATCCTTCAACCCGAATGAGGTTTTCATCGACTTGGTTTGCGGCGTCACCTGTTGGGATGCCGTCCGTCGTTTCGATTTGAAAAAGGGCCGCTGTCAAGCTTAGGCCTTGCGCAAAATCCCATTTCAAACCTGCTTCAAGGTTTTGGGCGATGTCGGGTGTAAGGCCAGCCTCTGTGCTGCTGATTTCCGCAAATTGCTCGCCTGATTGCGGGATAAAGCTCTCGCTAAAACTACCGTAAATCGAGATATTTTCTTTCGGTTTGAGGATTAGGCCTAAGCGCGGTGAAATTTCTTCATCCGTGCGTGATAGCGTTCTTGCAGGATCATCTGCCGCCGTTAAGGTGTTGACGACTGTAAAATCAAAACTGTCAAAGCGGGCTCCGACGACAATGTCCAGCCAATCCGTCACGGCGATTTCGTCTTGGACGAAGGCAGAGAACACCCCTAGGTCAGCTTCATCATCATCATTCACGTCAACATCGAAGCTGTTGGTTGTCGTGACACCTGCCGCATTCACACCAACACCATTCAAAATATTGATGGGGCGGTTGACGGCGAAAGTTTCGACATCATCCTGCGACGTATCGAAAAATGTATTGAAACGATCATTGTCATTTGACGTATCTATATATTCCAAGCCCCCGACAATTGTATGGCCGATGCCGCCTGTTTCAAACTCACCTACGAGGTTTCCTGAGAGAGTTAGGCTCTGACGCTGGGTTGTATCAACATATCCATCAAGGTTGACCGTTGCGATTCCGCCAAATTCTGGATTGGCGGCGTTGAAACCAACTGGGAAAAGATTCTGATAGAGTTTGTCATAATCCCCATAAGTGGCCGTGAAGTTACCTTTGATATTATCCGCAAATTGATGGGCAATATTGGCGCGAAATACATGGGCTTCGAGCGTCGCCGTGTTTAGCTCTTCATCACCGAATGTGATGTCTGATAGAGATTCAACTGGGCTTCTTAAACCGCTAACTGTGCTGGTTGTTCCGTCAGGCGCTGCGGAAGGGATACCTCTATCAATGAAGCGCTCATTGTTCACATATTCATAAGACAGATCAACGGTCGTGGCGGGTGTTGCCTGCCAACGCAGTGTCGGGTTAAATCCGATGCGGTCACCGTCAAAGAAATCACGGTGATTATTCAGGCTCTCATAATAGGCGTTGAGGCGAAAGGCAGCCGTGTCATTAATGGCATAATTGACATCGCCCGCAACATCGAACGCGCCAAATGTATCAACGCTGGCTTTATAGCCAACAAATTGATCCTTTAAGTCAGCTTTTTTTGTGACCCGATTAATGAGGCCGCCTGTGCCGCCGCGTCCAAATAGAAGGGCGTTTGGACCGCGCAACACTTCGACTTGCTCCAAGTTATAAAGAGAGCGGTAATATTGAACATCATCCCGCACGCCATCAATAAAGAAGTCAGCGGTAGACCGGACGCCGCGCAGTACAACGGCATCGCGGTGACCTTCGCCCTGCGATTGATTCAAACCGGGTGTGTAAAGAACAATATCGCTTATGGAATCAAAGCCCTGCTCGAGAATTTGCTCCGCATCTACAATGGAAAGACTTTGCGGCACGTCGATAATTGGCGTTGGTGTTTTCAGAGCGTTGACTTGGTCAGAATATAGATATTGCCCCGTAGTCACCACTTCATCTTCTATAGATTGGGATTGAGCTGGCTGGGCAATAGCTATCATTATAGCCGCCGCGCAACTGGACTTAAAATATGATATTATCTTCATAAAGATTTAAAGTCCTTCTCACTCATTATTGCGAATGGTTCTCATTTTCATCAAGCCTTTAGTGCTCTTGCGAATGAGTTGCAAGAAGAAATTTCAACTTAATTCACACCCCATAAAATCACTAGCTCTCGCAATATCATTTGTGGCAAGACAGAGCCAAGAGACGCCTGTCAATGGCGCTGATTTAAGGGGATATTATGAGCTATAAATCACTCATTTTTGCGGCTACGGGTTTTATAGGTTTGGCTGGATGTCAGGCGAATATAGAAACTACGCCCAAGACCACGAACCACAAGACCACAAACCAAACAACAACACAGGCAACACCCAATAATGAGGCCCCTTTCGTCTCAGAGACCGTAAAATCAGCCAACGCCAAGGTTAGCCGATATCTTGACTTCTCTGATGCCGCTGATTTTGATCGTGCCAGACGCGGCTTCATCGCCACATTTGATGATGGTAAAATTACCAAAGCTGACGGCGCGCCTGTTTATGATTTCGGCGCATATGATTTTTTAGCCAGTGACGCCCCGGACACGGTTAACCCCAGCCTTTGGCGTCAAAGCCAGCTCAATGCCATGCATGGTCTTTTTAAGGTCACAGACGGTATCTACCAAGTCAGGGCTTTTGATCTGTCCAACATCACCTTTATCGAAGGGCAAAGCGGCTGGATTGTCATTGACCCCCTCATCAGCGCCGAAACCGCCGCGCGCGCCAAGGCTTTGGTTGACCGTGAACTCGGCGAAAAGCCCATTAGTGCGATGATCTTTACCCATTCCCATGCCGATCATTTTGGCGGCGTACGCGGATTAATCACCGAAGAGGATATTGTTAATGGCGTGCAAGTCATTGCGCCTAAAGATTTCGTTTTTGAAACAGTGAGTGAAAATATCCTCGCCGGTAACGCCATGTCCCGCCGCGCCAGCTATATGTTTGGTAGCTTACTGCCCAAAGGGCCCGCCCATCAAGTGGGTGTTGGGTTAGGGCAAACGATTTCCAGCGGCAGTCTTGGCCTCTTCGCCCCTACGCTTGAAGTCGAGGCCACAGGTGAAACCCATACTATTGACGGCATCGAAATGGAATTCATCATGGCACAAGGCGCAGAAGCCCCGTCTGAATTCATGTTCTATATGCCGGCTTTCAAGGCCTTTTGTCAGGCCGAGATTATCAACCATACCCTCCACAATATGTATACGCCGCGCGGCGCCAAAGTTCGCGACGGTCGATTATGGAGCGGCTATATCGACGAAGCGATTTATACATATGCGGAAAAAACTGATATCTCCTTTGGCTCACATCACTGGCCTGTTTGGGGCACAGATGAAGTCACGGAGTTTTGGGAAGGACAGCGCGATCTTTACCGCTTCATTCACGACCAAACCGTTCGCCTCGCCAATATGGGCTATACGATGCATGAAATTCCGGAAAAGCTAAACATGCCCGGCGGCATCGCCAAAGCCTTTGCCAACCGGGATTATTACGGCACGCTCTCCCATAATTCGAAATCCCAATACCAACTTTATTACGGATATTTTGATGGTAATCCCGCCAATCTGAATCCCTTACCGCCCGTCCAAGAAGCCCAAAAATTCGTGGACTATATGGGCGGCTCTGACGCGGTCTTGGACAAAGCGCAAAATGACTTTGATAATGGCGAGTTTCGCTTTGCCGCCACAGTGTTAAACAAATTAGTCTTCGCGCAGCCTGACAACACAGCGGCGGCCGGTCTTCTCGCTCAGACTTATGATCAGCTGGCCTATATGGCAGAGTCAGGCTCTTGGAGAAATTTCTACCTAACAGGCGCACAAGAGCTACGCGGCGGCATTGCCGATCTGCCAACACCGCAAACCGGAAGTCCGGATATCGTCAAAGCTATACCGCTTGACCTATATTTTGATCTGCTCGCCGTTCGCTTGAACGCGGAGAAAGCCGCCAAGAAAGACCGGGATCTGAATTTTGAAATTACGGATACTGGCGAAACAGCGCATTTGATTATATCAAATGGCACGCTGCACCACCGCATGGGCCAAACTCACCCCAAAGCGCCGACCCTTAAAATTACGCGCACAGGATTAGATCAACTCAATCTAGGACTCAAAAGCTTTGGAGATTTGTTCAAAGACGGAGAGGCCTCAATCGATGGTAACCCTCTCGCGGTAAGAGCCTTTTTCGGCCTCATAGAAGAACCCGAATTCTGGTTCGAAATTGTGAGGCCATAAAATCAAGATACGTAATAGTCCTAAATGATATCCAATAAGGGCCACATTTTACGCCAGCCTTTATCTTCGATACGCTTTTTATATATATCACTCTTATGCATAAATTTTGGCGTTTGCCTGACAGTAAGATTGAGCAAATCCTCGACTCCGTAAGGCGCTAAAAGTTCAACACCATTCTTTCCTATTCTAGCGCCAATGGCTGTGGCTGTTTCGACCCAATGTTCCATCGCATTTGAACAATCCTTATAAGGGTGATCGCCATTACTGATATGCATTCTGGCTTGGTTACGAATTTCCCATTTGACCGCCGGAACAGATAAGGAAAGGGTCTTTTCATATGTCTGTTCTGTTAAGCGAGATGTATTGGACTTATAAAAGTAAATAACATCCACATCATTTTCATTATCAGGGTGAAATTCAACCCCGTGAAGTTTCGCCCAAATCGGATTACGGATAGCCCCTGCCGCAACCCAGCAATCGGGCTCATTTATCTCTTTTACGGCTATTAGGAGGCTCATGATCCAATCATTGGATTGTATGAACCTTATGATGTCCTCAGCGCTTTGCATATATTTTAGGGCAATTACGCTCCGCTTAAATGATTATAAATCTCTGGCAGCACACTCGCATCCCCGACCGCGACAACCCTACCGCCATTGACTGGCGAGCCGCCATCCCAATTTGTAACCTTGCCCCCTGCCCCTTCAATCACAGGCATAAGCGCCCGGACATCGCAAGGTTTGAGCATGGCTTCGATAATAATATCCATACGTCCCTGCGCGATAAGGCCATAACCAAAAGCATCAAGCCCCAGACGCGAAAATCGAGCCATGCGGCGAATGCGATTATAGGCGGTCAGTTCATTTTCATTTAGCATGGATAAAGGTTCTGTGCAGCCAAGAATAGCGCCGCTTATTTTAGGACAATTTCGCGTGGACAGATCAGTTGTTTGTCCTGCGTCATCGAGCCATGATCGCGATGTTTCTTTGCTATCGGCGCGGCCCCAAAAGCGTTTATTTTGCGCGGCAACATCAATCAATCCCAGCACGGGCGCATCCTTAAAGCTGACGGCAATTAGCGTACTCCAGACGGGAACGCCCGCCACAAAACCACGCGTGCCGTCAATTGGGTCAAGCGTCCAGAGCCAATCATTACTACCTTCAATATCTGGAAGTTCTTCGCCTTCGATACTGTCTTCAGGAAACGTCTTTATAATAAGCTTTCGTAAAACGCGTTCCGCCTCAATATCAGCTTCGGTGACAGGGTCATATCCCGTTTCGGCTTTATTCGTGACCGCCATATCCTGTGTAAAAAGCGGCAGGGTAATTTCCCGTGCCGCTTTGGATAGCTCAGCCATGAGCTTAAGCCGTGCCTCAATATCGTGATCTGAAAACGTCATAAGGCGGCATAACATGCCGCCTTACAGAAAACTAGCAAGAGTACACTCTTGTGAAAATTATGGCGTAACTAACCGTAAATTTGCATTTACCGGTTTCGCATTGGCTTCGAGTGACTTCGCCAAATCAAGTAAATGCTTACGCGGCCCTTCACCCATGGAATAATAAGCGCGAACTAAATCCATTGTTTCTTTTTTCGACAGAACATCTGGCGCAATAATTTCGGGATCAGGCGCATTAAAAGCAGGATCATTAGCTTCACTCAGACCTTCATAGAAATACTGAATAGGCACAGAGAGAGCTTCTGAGAGTTCAAACAGGCGGGCCGCACTTACACGGTTGGCACCGCATTCATATTTCTGGATTTGCTGAAACCGAATTCCGACTTGTTCTGCAAGGCTTTGTTGCGTCAAGCCCAAAAGACGGCGGCGACGGCGTAAGCGTTTTCCAACGTAAAGGTCAATATCACTTGTCATTTTATCCCCATTCCTCGTTCAGCGGGTCTGCATGTTGTATCGCCTCATAAGGGAGCAAGAGCCATGCCAGTCTCTTGGCGCGTGTTCGCCCCTCAGGGGAGCGATAATTAGGTCCATTCGTGTCATTTTGAGGGGAATCCCCTCAGACGTGTATCAAAACAGAACAGTTTATTCTTAATAGCGTTCAAAGAACGCGATCACGTGATTATATGAAAGAGTATACTATGTCCTAGGCTTGGTTGAAACTAGCAATCACAGTTCCATAAAGAGCTAATTCACTATTGGGCGGCAAGAACAATATCTTGGGCGCGGCTTTCAATCAGGGTCTTAACAATAGAGGCTAAATTTTCTGCCAGCTTATCATAACCACGCTTGGGTTTAAGCGTAACAGGATTGAGATAAAGATCACGGTTCACTTCTATCTGGACAACTTCTATGCCCGACATTGGTTTGCCATAATGTGACGTCACGAAGCCCCCTGCATAGGGGTAATTTCGCGCGACTGAGTAATTCTTCCGTCGAAATGCGGTTTCTATGTTTGAAATTGTCTCAGGATGACAGGACACACCAAAACGGTCTCCCAAAATTATATCAGGCCTGCGGGACCCCATCGGAGCAAAACCGGGCATAGAATGGCAATCAATGAGCAAAGAATTACCAAAGGCTAGGCTCGCATCTGTTATCAAGCTCTGCAAAGCGTCATGATATGGATGATAAAGCGCTGCTAACCGCTTCTTCACAAACCGTGCGCTGAGAGGTCTTTTATATATATCCATCGTTTCGCTCAGCCGCGTCGGAATAACGCCTAGTCCTGAATTTGCGCGTATCGTTGTCTCAGCTCCATCTTCAAGCCATATCTCAGGCAGTTCATCAGGCGCCCGGTTCACATCAACAAAACATCGAGGAAAACGTGCCGATAACAGCGGCGCGCCGTAATCGACAGCCACAGAGAATAGCTTATCAATATAGGCATCCTCATTACGGCGAAGTTCATTGATGGGCACGGCGCTTCGCGCCAAAAAAGCCTCAGGATAGAGACTACCAGAATGAGGTGAGGCAAATATTACGCCCGCGCGCCAGTCTTTAGGCTGCAAGACATCAACGGCCGGATATAAAACTTTCAGACAGTCAACTTCATATTTTATGTCACGGATCATCATAAAATTGGCAATTTAACGCCCTTTATCCGCTTACGCTTAGACATTTTTAAGAGACTAGCGCTATCAATAGGGCGAATGGCGGGATTTATGCATGTTGTGGGAGTGCATGACGACATACGTCTCATTCTAAGTCAGTCTCGCCTCAAAGGCGAGAAAAATCGGCGCAAATGGGCGCCCCGAAAAGGGTAACAATAAAATGGCCACAATTCTCTATGCCGAAGATGACAATGCAATGCGCAAATTTTTCGAAAAAGCCCTCGAAAAAGCGGGACATCATGTCATTGCGTGTGCCGATGGTGACCGAGCCTTACGGGCCTTGAAATTTGCCGACGGCGCTTTTGATATGCTCCTCACAGACATCATGATGCCTGGTATGGACGGTATTGAACTCGCTAAACAAGCCGAAGTCCTCTCCCCCGGTATCAAAATAATGTTTATCACAGGATTTGCGGCAGTTGCCATGTCTGATGTTGGGGCGTCTGAACAAACAGTTTTATCAAAGCCTGTCCACTTACGTCAGCTCGTTGAAGAAGTTGATAAGCTTATCGCCGCTTAAAGATTAAACAGGCTCAATATAAAGCTTGATAAGACTGGAGCGCAGCGATATATGCCGCAGTCTGAAATGGATAAGCGCGATTAGCTCAGCGGGAGAGCACTACATTGACATTGTAGGGGTCACTGGTTCAATCCCAGTATCGCGCACCATTCGTCTTTCTTCTCACCAATCTTCTTGAACCCATGACGATAACTCTTTATGCGCTTTCTATGCGTTTTATGGGGATAGTGTTTGGGTGCCTGCTGAGCCTGATGATGGCTGGCATCGCCATGGCTCAAACCCTCAGCCCAGCCGAAGTGACAGTGTGCAAAAACATTAAACACTGCGCCGACATCATAGACCAACATTCCCCTGAAGAATTTGACTATGACGTCTTACATCAAGAATTTATGCGTCTTGGGCCCCAAGCTGTAGGACTTTTATTTCGCATGATGAACAGTAAAGATGAGGTCGCAATATCCAGAGCGCAGTCTGTCCTATCAGCAAAAAATATCACATTTAGCCCTCAAGATCAGAGCTTAATCGCACGCTTATGGCCGCGCGGTAATTTAGCGGCCCACGCTAAAATAATGGAAAACAATCTCTCCCCCGTCATATTAAGCCGCGCAATAGAAACATTGAGTAATGATAATCCTGAGGTTCGAAACTTAGCCAGAGGTTTAATTGATAGGGCCTCACGGTCACGGGCACTTCCTAAATTATCAGATTTAGATATCACCCGCTTATCAAAAGCCGCCATTCATCACCCTTCACCCGGAATGGTGAAGCTATTAGCGGAAAGGTCTAGTAACAAAACTCAGCCCGTATTCACGCGTATTTTACGCTCTGGCGACGCTCCTTCTGTTATCACCTCTTATGAGGCTCTTTTTGCAAAGGATCAAAAAACAGCCTTTCAGACGCTGTTGAGAACCTTATATGATTTAAAAGAGAATGAAGGCCAATCGGCCCTCGCCTTGGCTGCGCTTTTACAACATCGCCACAAATCGCGCTCGGATGGGTTTTATCTAAAATTTGCAAAAGACATCGCCAATGATCCCAAGATGAGCCCCATGGGCCGGGTCGTCGGCTTTGATGCAGTGATGGGATATGATTATGCGTCTGCTCAAAATAGAGTTTTGCTCCCCAATACACCTTTGATGATCGAAAATTTAAAAGCAGCCCTCAAGGCCTATCCAGATGTTCCCATAAATTACGCTCGAAATTTTTATCATTCGGCTAAAGATAATGCGCAGCCTTGGGCTAATGTAATTTGGAACAAATTAAAGACCGACCCTTACAAAAATCCTGATACGGCCGTTACATTTTTTCGCTACATCGGGGAGTTATCCAGCCCCGCAGCTCAGTCGGTTGTTTCTCAAGCGCTAAATGATCAACGTGATTATGGGATGATTAACCTAGGGCTTAAGACCGCTTTACGTCAAAAAGATAAAAGTCGGTTACGAGAATTCGAAACGTTTTTAACTCATCCAATTTCTGACGTCCGAGCCACAAGTGCAGCAGCTATAACGGCCTTAAAAAACAACCAACAGTCTTTATCGCCTGAACGCCTCGCGGATAATACCAGTCAATTAAATAGCAATTCTAAATTCTGCCAAGCTATCCCAATAAACTTTAAGGCCGGTGTCAATCAACTCCCATTCTTTGATTTAAAAGATGCGGCCATACAGACCAAAGCTCCGCTAAGACATTTTGTAAACTCAATCGCTCCCACCTCTACGGGATGGCTTGTCGGCTATGGAGCAGGAGATGCGGGGGGCGATTTACAGTTTTATGATAACAATACGGGCCAAGGGGCATCAATCATGTATCCGGCCGGAAAACATATCCCAATAGCGCATGATAACGTTCAAGCTATTCTTCCCATTATACCTCAACCGCTCGGTCAATATGCCTCTGATTTTTGGGCTGTTATCACTCATAACGGCCCTACAAATAATGCTGCGGTTTACCGAATTTCAAAAAATGGGACTGGGTTTACCCTTGATCGACACGCGCAGCTTCCCAGTAATAAGGTTCAACTCTCCCAGCAAGCCAATGCAGATTTATTCATAAGTTTCTTTGAAGGCCGAGATAAGAAAACGGTTCATCCACCCTTGATTTTATCTAAAGAGGGGAGCCTCAGACGCGCTTGTGAAACACCGACAAACACCCCTTTAAAGGTCCTTCCTTAAATGACCTATTCCGAGTCTGCGGCCCTTAAAGCTCTCTCCGAAATACGCGATCCGCGAACAGGTCGAGACATTGTCTCGGCTGGAATGTTAGGCGATCTTGTTTTTAACGACGGCACATTACGCGCGGTGATTCTTATAGACCCAGCCCTTGCCAGCGGGTTTGAGCCCGTGCGTAAATCAGCAGAAGATACATTAAATCTCTTAAAGGGCGTGAACAAAGCTTCAGTCATTTTAACAGCCCATAAAGCGGCCCCGAAGGTTGGAGCCTCGGCCAAACCCAAACGCAGCCCAAATCCACATCAAGCCAGACGTCCTGAAGGCTATCAAGGCGACGGAAAAACCGACACAGTTCTGGCCGTAAGTTCCGCCAAGGGCGGGGTTGGTAAATCGACCATAGCCGTCAATCTTGCCGTCGCTCTCGCAAAGCAAGGTAAAGCCGTTGGCCTTCTTGATGCAGACATTCACGGGCCTAGCGCGCCAATATTATTAGGCCTAAAGGGGGTTCGCGCCCATACCGAAGAAGCCTTTGGACGGCGGTTGATCAAACCCTTTGAAGCACATGGCATCAAAGCGATGTCGATTGGGTTTTTGACCGAAGATGATGGACCTATCATTTGGCGCGGGCCGATGGTGCAAGGCGCGATATCCAAAATGCTATGGGATGTAAATTGGGGGAAGCTCGATTATCTGATCATAGATATGCCGCCAGGCACAGGCGATGCGCAATTAGGCCTAGCGCAAGACATAAAGCCTAAAGGCGCGATCATTGTCTCAACGCCGCAAGACCTTGCTTTGGCCGATGCGCGCAAAGGCGTAAAAATGTTTGAGAAAGTCGATATCCCTATTGTCGGGCTGATTGAGAATATGAGTGTTTATATCTGCCCAGACTGTGGCAATGCTCATCATATATTCGGAAAAGACGGCGCTAAAAATGAGGCTAAAAAGCTCGGCGTTCCATTTCTCGGCGGCGCGCCTTTAGATATTACTATCCGTGAAAGCGGTGATGCAGGCATCCCCGCCGCATCTGGGAGCGGTAAAGTCGCTGATATATTTATGCAAATAGCTAAAAAGCTAATCGACCAATCTAAAGCCTAGGTCGGCGGAGCCACAGAGACACTGGCGCTTGGCGCAGGACGCTCACGAAATTTAAAGCGGTAAAACTTGTGATAACCGATTTGCTTTGTAAAACGCATATTCGGGGCCCATTTCGGATTAACTTCAACCGTATGATAATGCGTTGAACGGTTTGTAAAAGGCGTCACACCATTGGTTAAAGTCACGGTCGCAACATGTTGGCTGTTTTCCCATGACTTACCGTAAGGTTCTTTCATCGTTGACCCGTCGCAAGTAAAACTAAACTGACATCCTGTTATCCGCTCTGCGCCTTGATAAACAACCCCGCAAATTGTGTTAGGATAATGCTTGGATTTTACGCGGTTTTGAACAACTTCGGCGACGGCCTTTTGCCCAGATTTTGTTTCAGAGCGCGCTTCATAATAAACGGCTTCAGACAAACAGCGATGCTCTTGCGCCTTAAATTTTGCGGTATCCATCATTTCAGCTGAGACACCTAAAAGGTCATTCGTCATGACAATATCACGCATCAATGGATTGATAATATTTTTATCCGTGTGGAAATCAGTTAAAGTCTGCGCATGACCTGATATTTCAACGGTTGAGAGGTCAATACCTTGAAAAGCTTCTGCCCGGGCTTGCCAAACAGCTGCTTCACGCTGTGACGCCGCTTTGTCTGCAATAGCCGGAAACGCCCAAGCCGCTGTCCCAATGGCCATAGATGCCATCGCCCAGCCCGCAAATATATATCGTTTTGGTCGCATATAATCTACCATGGCGGCGGGGTGTAACGACCCAACCTGACTTTGACAACTCCTCATCACGCTACGCAGACAGAATCATGCGATTTGTGACATCTAAGCCACAACTCATGAAGATTTATGGTTAATCTTAGATTAAATTTCATAGGTGCATTTTCTATATTACACCTTATGAGTGTAATATTGCCTTTAGACTCTTAAAAAAGAATGTAGATTAGAAGAATCAGTCCTAATTATGAAGATTTTGCGGCAATTGCAGCTTGAGCTGCCGCTAATCTCGCGATTGGTACCCGATAAGGTGAGCAAGACACATAGTTCAGCCCCGCATTATGACAGAAGGTAATCGACGCCGGATCGCCGCCATGTTCACCGCAAATACCCAGTTTGAGATCTGATTTCACAGCTTTTCCGCGCTCTGTGGCAATAGAGATCAAATCCCCAACACCATCTTGATCAAGCGTCACAAAAGGATCTTTTTCCATAATACCCGCGCGGACATAATCGGGTAAAAACTTACCTGCATCATCGCGCGACAGACCAAAGGTCGTTTGCGTGAGATCGTTCGTCCCGAAACTGAAAAACTCAGCATGAGGCGCAATATCTCCTGCCCGCAAGGCTGCGCGGGGGAGTTCAATCATCGTCCCGACAATATAGCTCAGAGCGCCAACCTCTTGCGCCACGCCATCAATCACAGTTTTCAATATTTCTAATTCTTTCGCTGAAGAGACAAGTGGGATCATAATTTCGGCCACAGGGGTCACGCCATTTTCTTCAGAGACTAATTTTTGCGCTTCAAAAATCGCGCGGGCTTGCATCTCGTAAATTTCGGGATAGCTAATCCCCAAGCGACACCCTCTATGGCCGAGCATAGGATTAGATTCAGCAAGTTCACGTGCGCGCGCCATCAGTTCCTTGGTCGGCAATCCCAATGTATCGGCCACTGATTGAATATCGGCCTCTGCATGAGGCAAGAATTCATGAAGCGGCGGATCGAGCAAACGGATTGTCGATGGGCGGTCTTCCATAATGCGGAAGATCGCCGCAAAGTCATCGCGCTGAACGGGCAGTATTTTCGCTAATGCGTCTTCGCGATCAGACTTATCTCCCGCCAAAATCATTTCTCGGAAATGGGCCAAGCGATCCGCTTCAAAGAACATATGCTCGGTTCGGCACAGACCAATACCTTCGGCCCCAAAATCTATAGCCGTTTGAACATCAATTGGCGTTTCGGCGTTCGTGCGAATACCCAGCGTTCTGGCGTCATCGGCCCAACCCATGACCTTAGCAAAATCGCCAGACAATTCAGGCTGTATCATATCAACTGAGCCTGCAAAGACTTGCCCCGTTGCGCCGTCCACGGTGACGATCTCGCCTTTTTTGACAATACGGCCAGCAACTGAAAATTGCTGCGCGTCATAATCGATACGAATATCGCCTGCGCCTGAGACACAAGGCGTACCCATGCCGCGCGCCACAACAGCGGCGTGAGACGTCATGCCTCCGCGAGCGGTGACAATCGCTTCGGCGGCATGCATGCCGTGAATATCTTCGGGCGATGTTTCGGTGCGCACCAAAATAACTTTATGACCTTTTTTCTTAAGCTCTTCGGCTTCGTCTGAGCTAAAGACAACTTCGCCAATGGCTGCGCCTGGTGAGGCCGGTAGACCCATCGCGATAACATCGCGCTCCGCATCTGGATCAAGTGTCGGATGTAGCAATTGATCTAAAGATAAAGGATCAACCCGCATCAAGGCTTCATCAGGCGTAATCTGTCCCGCTTCGGCCATATCAACCGCGATCTTGAGCGCGGCGCGGGCGGTGCGTTTACCTGTCCGCGTTTGCAGCATCCAGAGCTTGCCCTGCTCGACAGTAAATTCAATGTCCTGCATATCGCGGTAATGCGCTTCGAGCTTTTCGAATGTGGCGGCCAGTTCATTATAAACATCCGGCAAAGCCTCTTCCATAGAGGGCGCGTCTTCACCCATCTCAAGGCGGGCCTTCTTAGTCAAAGTTTGCGGTGTACGAATACCTGCCACAACATCTTCGCCTTGGGCGTTAATTAAAAACTCCCCGTAATAATCATTCGCGCCTGTTGACGGGTCACGCGTAAAGGCGACGCCCGTTGCGCTTGTCTGTCCCATATTACCAAACACCATGGCTTGGACATTTAGAGCTGTTCCCCAAGCAGCAGGGATATCGTTGAGACGCCGGTAGACGATGGCGCGGTCATTCATCCATGAGCCAAAAACAGCATCGATTGCGCCTTGCAGCTGCTCGCGCGGATCTTGCGGAAACTCGCGGCCAAGAGCGCGCTTAACCGCGTCTTTGTAACTCTCAATAACCTCGGCCCAATCCTCAGCCTCCATTTCGGTGTCGAGCATATAGCCTTGATCATCTTTGTGACGCTCCAAAATATCTTCGAAATTATGATGGTGAACGCCCAACACCACATCTGAATACATCGTGATAAAGCGGCGATAACTATCCAGCGCAAAGCGTTTATCGCCTGAGAGCTTGGCAAGGCCTTCAACGGTCTCGTCATTAAGACCGAGATTCAAAACCGTATCCATCATGCCCGGCATAGAGGCGCGCGCGCCAGAGCGCACGGAAACTAAAAGCGGATTAGACGCATCCCCGAATTTTTTACCGGTCAGTTTTTCAATATGGGTCAGGCCCGTTTCAGTTTGCGGGCTTAGATCATCAGGATAAGTCTCATTATTATCGTAATAGCTCGTGCAGACTTCTGTTGTCATCGTGAAGCCTGGCGGGACAGGCAGACCAAGGCTAGCCATCTCGGCAAGGTTAGCCCCTTTGCCGCCCAGCAGGTTCTTCATAGTGGTATTCCCTTCGGCAGAGCCGCCGCCGAAATTATAAACCCATTTTGTCATAAGATTGTTCCGTACTTATGCCCCATTCATTCGGGGTCTATGTAACACAGAAATATTAACCGTTTATGCGGTCGAAGTCTGCAATTTGCCGCGCGGTATCACGAATTTGCAGTAAAAGTCTAAGGTTGTTTTCTTTGACAGCGGTGTCATCTGAAATAACTTGTACATCGGTGAAAAATGCATCGATGGGCGTGCGTAATTTTGCCAAAATCTGCATAGATTCTGTGTAGTTTTCACTCGCCAAAGCTTTTTCAATATTAGGACTGGCTTTTTGCAACGCCTCATAAAGCGCAGTTGATTCTTTTATCTTTGGCTTTGACGGCGTACCTTCGGGCAAATCACCCTTCTTGGCTTCGGCCTTTAAGATATTGGCAGCACGTTTATACCCCGCGAGTAGGTTTTCGCCCTCGGGGGTTTCAAGGAAAGATTGGAGGGCGGTGGTGCGGTTTACTATATCGACTAGATCATCTTTCAACATTGGGTCTTCAAATATCGCTGTAACGCAATCATGTCGATATTCTTCATTGCTTAATGAGTTCTCTAACCTCTCTTGAATGAACATGATGAGATTAACGACCACAGAGTCTGCTCTACCACCTTCAATAATAAGACCTCCATAATCCTCATGTTTCTTCTGAGTATATACTCGAGACTCGCCTGTGCTGTTCACCACAAAGTCATCGATGAGTTCGATATGCTGGTTAAGAATTTCAAATAGCTTTAATCTCAAATTATTCTCTAAAATAATTCGCACTACGCCAAGAGCAGCACGCCTTAACGCATAAGGATCTTTCGAGCCTGTGGGTTTTTCATCGATAGCCCAGAAGCCAACAAGGGTGTCAAGTTTATCCGCGAGCGCGACAGCGACCGCTACAGGATTAGTCGGGACAGCATCGCTAGGCCCTTGAGGTTTGTAATGTTGCTCAATCGCTTCTGCGATATCTTTATCCCCGCCTTCACGTCGATACATTTGCGCGCCGATTTGGCCTTGCAGACTTGTAAACTCAACAACCGTCTGGGTGACCAAATCACATTTAGCGAGTTTAGCCGCCTGCTCCGCTTTATCAGGATCAGCGCCAACTTTGGGCGCGAGCTCTCTGGCGAGGGCCGCAACGCGTTCCGCTTTGTCTCGGATAGAGCCAAGCTTTTTATGAAACACCACTGTGTCCAGCTTATCATAATAATCAATGAGATTTGTCTTGGCATCTTCGGATTGGAAAAATTGCGCGTCGGCCAATCTTGCGGAGATGACTTTACCATTACCCGCTTTAATCGCGGCTCCGCCATCGGGGGCAATTTGATTGGCGACAATAATATAATGCGCGGCAAGGCTCCCCGTTTTAGGGTCGCGTACCGTGAATGTCTTTTGATGTGTTTTTAATGTAAGGCGAATGACTTCATCGGGGAGCTCCAAAAAGCTGGGGTCCATATCGCCCAAAATCACAACAGGCCATTCGGCCAATCCTGCCACTTCATTGAGCAGGCCTTGATCTTCGACAAGTTCTAAATCTTTGGCGCTGCAGACCTCGCGGGCATCCTTCAGGATTTTATCTTTGCGCTCACAGGTACAGATCATGACGTGACCTTTTCCCTCAAGCTGTTTGCGGTAATCTTTGAAACTCTTAACCGTATAGGGCCCCTTGCCATGACGACGATGGCCTTCGGTCGTATTGCCCGTCTTGACGCCGCCAACCTCAAACTCAATCGTCTTACCATCCAGCAAACAAATCATACTGGTGAGCGGTCGTACCCACCGAAAGTTTGAACTGCCCGACTTCATGGATTTAGGCCACGGGAAATTATTCATAATCTCTGGGATAAGCGTTTTGATAATATCCGCGCTCTCCATGCCTGATTTTTCAATCACAGCGACATAGAAATCGCCCTTTTTAGGGTCGGTGCGGATTTCCGCCTCGGAAATATCGGACAGCCCTGCACCGCGCATAAATCCAGCCAAAGCTTGCTCCGGCGAGCCCACACGCGGCCCCTTGCGTTCTTCAGAGATATCAGGTGAGCGCAACGGAATATCCGCGGTAAAGACCAAACGCCTTGGCCCCGTATAGCAATGCTCCCCCTCAACGGTGAGACCCGCTTTGGTCAGCCCGTCCACAAGTGCCTTGGACAAATCTTGCCCGGCCCTTTGCTGCATACGCGCAGGAATTTCTGCGCAGAAAATTTCAAATAAAAATTCAGTCATAGTTCAGTGCTGTTTATGCGCAGAAATAATCCGCTTGCAACTTATAAGTCGCAATCCCCGACAACTTCGACTCGATTATAGCCACACATTAAGGGGACACCTGCGTCCCAGGCTTTAATACGGCCTACAATACCTTTATGGCCGCCATCAGGGGTCGGCTCTGTCACAACTTGGATTTCCACTTCAGGTCCTGACACCGTTTTGAAGTAGCGCACCTTTTTACCGTCCATATCCGCCGAGCCGCTTTGTTTGACGGTCCGTAAATTGCCCGTAATGCCAAGTTGATAAGTATCTTGGCCGCTAGAGGTAAATACATATCGCGAATCATAATCTGTGTCCGTGGCTTTACCATCCAAAACAATCCGGTTTGCCTTTGATAATTTACAGCCCTGAGGCGGTGTGGATACACCTATCTCGCCAATGATCGGAAAACCGTCCGGTAATTTGGTCAAATCAAGTGTTTCAATATCATCCGAAGCGGGCGCATTAATGACTGTCAAATTTACAGAAGATGAGGACTGCGATGTAGACGGGGACGAAGGTTGACAGGCGGCAGCGCATAAAAAGGCTAAAATTGTAATTTTTTTCATAGACATCATCCTCTCCTTGCGCGCGCACTCATTTATATATCTCACAGTCTATAGCTTTTGGGCGAGACGCCAAAGTCACTTTATATGTTATTTTCGTCATGTTTGAGTTTATGATTGCCAAGCACGCTCATGGCCAGCCTGAGCTATAGCTGCTTCATTGGCAACATGAGCAACTGCACAGCCCTTAGCCAAGTCGCGCACACGTTTGATATATTCCTGTCTTTGGGTGGGCGAAACAACACCACGCGCATCGAGCAAGTTAAATAAATGTGACGCCTTAAGCGCATGCTCATAGGCCGGAAGTGGGAGCGGGTTTTCTAGTCCCAATAAATGATTGCATTCAGCTTCGGCATATTTGAATTTTTCTAAAATCTTATCCGTATCGGCCTGCTCGAAATTATAAGTCGATTGCTGCACTTCATTTTGGTGGAAGACATCGCCGTAAAGCACTTCGGGCGTACCGTTGGCTTCATTAGCTGCGGTAAACACAAGATCATAGACATTATCAACATTTTGCACATACATGGCTAGACGCTCAAGCCCGTAAGTGAGCTCGCCCGAAACAAGCTCAAGATCAAGACCGCCGACCTGTTGGAAATAAGTATATTGGCTGACTTCCATCCCGTCACACCAAACTTCCCAGCCTAGGCCCCAAGCCCCAACCGTCGGGTTTTCCCAATCGTCTTCGACGAAACGAATATCATGAAGATCCATATCAATGCCAATGGCCTCTAGAGAGCCCAGATAGAGTTCTTGGTAATTGGGCGGATTGGGCTTCATGATGACTTGGAACTGATAATAATGTTGCAGGCGGTTCGGGTTCTCTCCGTAGCGTCCATCAGCGGGGCGGCGCGAGGGCTGAACATAAGCCACATTCCAAGGCTTAGGCCCAAGCGAGCGCAGTACAGTCGCAGGATGGAGCGTGCCGGCCCCGACTTCGGTGTCAAAGGGCTGTAAAATCACACAGCCCTGATCGGCCCAATAATTTTGAAGCCTTAAAATAAGCGCCTGAAAGGATAGCGGTTTATCGGTTTGTTTTGCCATTTATGTGGCCCTGTTAGAATTGCGGCGAACCTAGTCCGAATACGCCGAATTTCAAGATAAATAAGTTGTATTTCAGACAGAGATGCTGCTCACACCCATGAGTCTTATCAATATGGGTCATTTATAGACCAACTTGTTATTCCTGAGGATTAAGTTTTTATCTTTGGTAAAATACGCACTCAAACCCATCTTCATCACGAAAAGTATATTTGTGTGTTATCTCAATCAGTGGGAATATTGAAAAAAACAGGACTTACCATGAAACTCATTCCCCTTATATCCTTAGTGGCCATTTCCTTCGCGGCCTTCTCACACATATCTTCCGCCGAAGAAAAAGTAGAATCTGACACATTAATCGTGGCTGAACTCTTCACATCACAAGGGTGTTCATCATGCCCACCGGCGGAAAAATTATTCTCAAAACTTGCCGATCAAGACAATGTCCTAACGCTTGAATGGCATGTCGATTATTGGGACGATCTAGTTCATGGCGGATCACGATGGAAGGACGTCTATTCTAGTGACGCGTTTACGAACCGCCAACGCGCCTATAATCAAACTCTGCGCGGTGTCCGTAATGTTTATACCCCACAAGCCATTGTGAACGGACGCTTAGAAGGCGTCGGCAGCCGTCCGCACGAAGTATCTAACATGATGAAACATGCCTCTGAGTTAAACATTCCAGTCCAAATCGATACAAACACGGTTAGCGTCGGGAAAAGCAATAAAGCGGCGGACATTTTGTTTGTTCGCCTGCTCAAAGAACATCAAACCGATGTTAAAGGGGGCGAAAATAAGGGCCGCAAGCTCGCCGGAAAGAACATCGTTTTGGCCGCAGAGGTTCTGGGGCAAACGGGAACTATAGCAGCAGAGTTCACATTACCCTCTATTGGCGAAGGAGAAAGTTGCGCTGTTATTGTTCAATCAGCGGATGCAGCAAATGTAGGACCAATCCTCGGAGCTGCGAAGTGCTGATGATTTAAGCGTGTCTCAATTGGGTCTTAGGGCCTATGAATTTCATCACTTAACCCCGCATCTATAAAGGCTTGTCTTGCGTCATCGACATCGTCTTCGACGACCATCAAGCGGCGGGGGATAATTCCGATAGAACCATCAATGATGCTAACATTTTGGTCCATTAAGAAAAATGGGATACCTGCCTCTTTCAGAACGGCCTGAGCGAAATTGAGTGTCGCAGGATTTACGGTCTTTAGAATAGCAATCATGGGATGACTTTAAGCTATTTCTGTCTCAAACAAAATCATAATCACAAACAGCTCTGTGTTTTTGCCGTTACAGCTATTCACAATCTGCGACGCCATTGTCCCTTGCCGCGCCGCCTAAGCCACCCTAAGTTAAGTCTAGCAATAAAGGTTATATGGTGAACGCCCCCGCGCAAATTAAACAAGACAGCTCTCAGGCTCTGGGCCCAACCCCCGCAGAGCGGCTTTGGGTTATGGCCGCAGATGATATGGCAGCGGTCGATGCCTTGATTTTAGACCGTATGGATAGCCCTGTCGGTATGATACCGAATTTAGCGCAACATTTAGTGAGCGCTGGCGGAAAACGGCTACGGCCTCTCTTGACTGTCGCGACGGCGCGTCTTTGCGGTTATGAAGGCACAAGCCATCATAAACTGGCCGCCGCCGTCGAATTTATCCACTCCGCAACCCTGCTTCATGATGATGTGGTTGATGAGAGTGAGCTTCGCCGCGGCCAGAAGCCGGCCAATCTGATTTGGGGCAATAGCGCTTCAATTTTGGTCGGTGATTTTCTCTTTGCCCGCGCCTTTAATTTGATGGTTGAAACGGAATCAATGGACGCGCTTGGGATATTATCTAATGCTTCATCCGTCATCACAGAAGGCGAAGTCCAACAGCTCGCCGCTCTGCGCGACGTGAATATGAGCGAGGCCGCCTATATGGAAGTTATTTCGGCCAAAACGGCGGCGCTCTTTGCGGCAGCCACAGAAGTTTCGCCTGTCATAGCTGGGCGCTCTGAAACGGAACGTACGGCGCTACGTGATTACGGTATGAAATTAGGCTTAGCCTTTCAGCTTGTCGATGACGCGCTTGATTATGGCGGTTTTGAATCCGCGCTCGGTAAATCTGTGGGCGATGATTTTCGCGAAGGTAAAATGACCCTGCCCGTTATTCGCGCCCTCGCTAAGGCAGATACCCAAGAAGCAGAGTTCTGGCACCGCGTGATTGTCGAACACAGACAAAGCGAAGTGGATTTGGAGACGGCCGTTTCCCTCTTACGCAAAGCCGGCGCGCTGGACGCAACAATGGACATGGCCCGTGAGTTTTCGCGCGATGCCCGTGAAGCCTTATCTGTTTTTCCAAAAAGCCTATGGCGGGACACCTTGCAAGACCTTGCGGACTTCGTGGTTGACCGGATTAACTAGGCCTCACCCAAAACTGTCGCGACGACCCACCAATCAGCGGCCTGTTTCTTAATCGCGGCCTCAGCCTTTAAGGCTGCGGATTGACTTTCAAATATCCCAAAACAGGTTGCACCTGAGCCTGACATACGAGCCAGCTGACACCCCGTTTGAGACGCTAAAACTCTAAGAACGTCACCAATCACGGGAGCTTGGGCTATCGCAATAGGCTCAAGATCATTGCGGCCATCCAGCGCTCTTGCGAGTAAATCCCCTGATGATTTCATCGGGCGCGGCGTTTCGCGGATATCAGGCGCGCTATCGAAAGCTTTAAATATCGCGCCCGTCGATACAGCAACCCTAGGATTTACTAACACGGCATGAAGCGTGCCCAAATCGGAGATCAGTTTCACATCTTCGCCAATGCCTGTCATATGTGCGGTTTGTGAGGCCAGACAGACAGGCACATCCGCGCCAAGACCAATAGCAACATTTGGATCATTAATCCCGCATAAGCGTAAAATAGCGGCGGCATTCGCACTCCCTCCGCCTATCCCGGCCGAAACAGGGAGGTTTTTGTCTAGCCTTACCGATTGCGGCACTGCTTGGATGGCCGTTAAAGCGCGTAAAATTAAATTATCATCACTAGCCGTGAGGCCCTCTCCAAAGGGCCCATCAATGGTCAGGTTTGTTTTATCGGCATCAGACATCGTGATGCTATCACCGATATCGGCAAAAACCACGAGACTATCGAGCGGGTGGTAGCCAAAAAACGGATCATGAGGGTCGCCAATAATTCGCCCAACATGCAGCGTCAAATTAATCTTCGCCCGCGCTAACTCTGGTCTTGAAGCGTTTATGGCAGCGCCGCCGCGGCCTCTAATCCGCCCTTTAACTTCGTCCGAATGGCAGCCCGTTCTTCATCGGTAGGATCGAACTCTAGCGCGCGTTGCCATTGATACCCTGCTTCGCGGAAGCGGCCAAGCTTCCAATAAACATCACCTAAATGATCAATGATGGTGGCTGAACTTGGCGCCAGAACTACAGCATCTTCGAGACGTGTTTTAGCTTCGTTATATTGGCCGAGTTTATAATGCGCCCATCCCAGACTATCGGTAATCGCTCCGCTATTCGGATCAAGTTCAAGGGCTTTATTGATCATTCCAAACGCTTCAGTCAAATTCTCGCCGCGATCCACCCATGTATATCCGAGATAGTTAAGCGCGTCAGCATTATCAGGTTCTATATCGAGGACCCTTTTGAAATCAATTTCGGCATTTGCCCATTGTTTTTCGCGTTCATAACAAATTCCGCGAAAATAAAGCGGCTGTGTATTTTCTTTTATCTCTTCTTCGCTCATCGATTTCACAAGAGCATCATAGATCGGTAAGGCATCAGCATAGTTTTCATCAATCAGACGGGCCCGTCCCAAAGCTTCCCGGGTAACAAATGACGGGTGGCTTTTATTGACAGCCTCTAAAACTTTAAGGGCTTGCTCGTCCTCTTCGCGAGCGAACCAGACATTTGCCTGTGATAACTTTGTTGAAACAATATAATCAGAATTTGGCGAAATATCTTCATAGAGCGCCATAGCTTCATCTTCGCGATCAGTATTTTCAAGCAAACTGCCAAGCCACAAAACAGCCTTATCATGTTGCGGATCAAGAGTGAGCGCCAGGCGGAGGAAAACTTCTCCTGCATCGCGAGCGCGATTAGCAACAAAAAAACCAAAGGAAGGTTCTGTTAACGCGCGCGCGGCTTCTTGTTTAGCGGTCAATAAGCCGTCAACAGGCTGACCTGCGCTCAAGGCATCAATATAGCGCCGAATAGGACCAGATTCAAAAGTTCCGTTTTCTTTTGAAAACGCTTCCAACTCTTTCAGAGCCGTATCATCTTCACCAATACTATGAAGAAATCTTGCTTTGGCCAATCGTGTTTCAATCGGAGACTGTCCACTGTCTTCGGCGAGTTTAAAAGCCGCTTTCGCCGCTTCGCTATTCCCTTGAAGAGCTTCGGCTTTGGCAATTTGTAAAAACGCGAGAGAGTCAAAATAGCTCCCGCCGCCAACTTCTTCAAATGTTTGCCGAGCCGCTTCAATGTCCCCTTGAGCCGCCAAACTCCAACCTTCAACGAGCCCCATTAATATACCCATCGTCAAATCACCGGTATCAGTAGTTAAGAGTCTTTGCGCCTGAGTATTTCGTCCCTGCTCAAAGGCTTCAATTCCTAAAATAGCCAAGGCCATAGGCTCTTTGTCGTCTTTACGGTGAATGTCAGAGGCCGTTTTTTGAGTGAGTTCCATATCCCCTGCCGTTAGGGCAGACGTTAAAGCCCGCCGTCCTAAAGGAATATCGTCATCTGCTCGAGAAAATGCACGGCTATAATATTCTGACCGCGCCTCGGACCTATCAATATAGTTGGCGTAGCTTCCCGCTAAATATTCTCCGAACAGTAAGCTATCTTCAGAACGCTCACTCACCAAATGTTGTGAGTCTGCCGTTGTTTGACAGGAGGTCTGACAGGAGGCGAGCAAAAGCGCGCTGCAAACAGTCATATAATGACGTAATTTCATTTAAATCTCTTCAAGCAATCGCGAGTTAGCGTCTACATTACATATTTGGATAGTTAGGGCCACCGCCACCTTCAGGTACGGTCCACACAATATTTTTACTTGGGTCTTTGATATCACAAGTTTTACAATGGACACAATTTTGCGCATTGATTTGGAAACGCGGGTTAGACCCGTCATCATCACGCAGAACTTCATAGACACCTGCCGGGCAATAGCGTTGCGCCGGCTCATCAAATTTAGGCAGGTTAATCGTGATGGGAACTGAACTATCAATGAGTTTCAAATGGCTCGGTTGCTCTTCACCATGATTGGTTGCCGAGAACGATACATTCGTAAGACGGTCAAATGAGAGAACGCCATCCGCTTTAGGATAATCGATAGGTTTGAACTTACTGGCATCCTGCGTGGACTGCGCATCATCTTTACCGTGGGGTATTGTCATGGTCATGGATTTTGTTTTGGAAAAGATAGATTTTATATTTCCGATGATATTCATCCCTAGCCCAACAAGATGAATTTTGGTAATGGCCGCAGACCACATATCCATTCCGCCGAGCAGCATGCCTCCCATTAAAGGCCCAAAACGCGCATTGAGCGGCGCGACATTGCGAACCGTCGCAAGGTCAGCTCCAACAGGGCCACCTCGTAAAGCCGCATCATATTCGGTAAGGTCGTCAGCTGATCGTCCCGCTTTAAGAGCCGCGTAAGCGGCTTCAGCCGCATCAATGCCAGAATGCATCGCGTTATGATTACCTTTAATGCGTGGTAGATTCACAAGACCTGCTGAGCAGCCGAGTAAGGCTCCGCCTGGGAAAGATACTTTCGGGATAGATTGTGCTCCGCCCTTTGTGACTACGCGCGCGCCATAAGCGACCCGTTTTCCACCTTCGAGAACTTTGGCGATATCGGGATGATGTTTCCAGCGCTGAAACTCAGCATATGGAAACAGATTTGGATTCTTATAATTTAGATCGACAATATAACCGAGAAAGACTTGATTATTCTCAGCATGGTATAAAAATGAACCGCCGCCATTTTTCCAGCCCAATGGCCAGCCTGCTGTATGAACAACTGCCCCTTCTTGATGATTTTCAGGTTTGACGTCCCAAATCTCTTTCATCCCCAGACCAAATTTTTGCGGCTCAACGCCTGCATCAAGATTATATTTGCTGATGGCAATTTTTGAGAGTGATCCCCTCGCGCCTTCTGAGAGGAATATATATTTGCCGTGAAGCTCCATGCCCGGCTCATAACCCTCGCCTTTAGAGCCATCTTTTGAGATTCCAAATTCACCCGCAACAACACCCTTAACTGATCCGTCTTCACGATATACAAGTTCAGAACAGGCCATACCCGGGAAAACTTCAACGCCAAGCCCCTCGGCTTGCTCCGCCATCCAGCGGCAAGTATTCGCCATTGAGACAATGTAATTACCATGATTATGCATTAGCTTAGGCATGATAAAGTTTGGAACGCGGAAAGAACCTGACGGGCCAAGCAATAACAGTTTATCCGATTCGACTTTGGTTTTGACGGGCGCACCTTTTTCCTGCCAATCTGGCATCAAGCGCGTTAACCCGCTTGGGTCTAAGACAGCACCCGATAAAATATGGGCGCCAACTTCAGACCCTTTTTCAAGCACAACAACACTTATATCATCTCCGCCCAATTGTTTAAGCCTGATAGCCGCTGACAGACCCGCAGGTCCCGCGCCGACAATAACAACGTCATACTCCATACTTTCACGAGAATGTGTATTTTGATGGCTTTCATTCATGAGTAGGACTCGCTTTTTAGTCAGAATTTCACTAAGGAATAGACATATTTAGACGGCGAAACAAGCTTTCGCTTTGCCGCATCCCGAAACATTAGGCCTAGTTATAACTCGTAAATTAAATATCGCTATCTTAACGGCTGATCCTGCCAATTATTCAAACCGCAGGATGATGGAAGCGGGACGCGAGTTAGGCCACAATGTTTACCCTCTAGCGTCACTAAAACAGTGTCTCAATGTTGACAGTGAGGCTTATGTTTCACAGCTTGATCCACGGCCCGACGCTATTATTCCGCGTATAGGCGTCGCTTTGTCTGGATTTGGTCAATGTCTTATCACGGCCTTCGAAGAAGCTGGTATAATGACGATGACCTCATCCTTTGGACTGCTACATTCCAGAGACAAGTTTTTAGCAGGTCAAATATTAGCGGCCAGCGGCATTAATGTTCCCAAGACGAGAGCTTTTGCTAGTGATGACCATATTGACGGGGCTATCAAATCTGTAGGCGGATATCCTTTTATTTTAAAAAAACTCAAAGGGACGCAAGGTGAAGCTGTCTACCTAATAAATGATGTTGATAAAGCGCATAAGAAAATTGGAAAGTATGTCCGCAAACGCAAGCCATTCTTGGTTCAGGAATATATAAAAGAATCCAAAGGCTCAGACTTAAGATGTTTCGTGGTTGGCGGCCGCGTTGTTGCAGCGATGCGCCGAACGGCGGCCAGCGGAGATTTTCGAGCCAATATTCATGCTGGCGGAAAAGGCGAAATTGTTGAGCTGTCCAAAGCCGAACATGATATGGCCGTCAAAGCAGCCGAAATATTAAATCTGCATATTGCCGGTGTTGACATTCTCCAGAGCGATCAAGGACCTCTCTTACTCGAAGTAAACTCTTCACCCGGGCTTCAAGGCATAGAAAAAGCGACGAAGATAGATATCGCTCAAGAAATTATCCGTTATATTGAGATCCAGATTAAACGAGAAGATCATGGATAAAGCGCTAAAGTCGGTTTTAGAATGGTGGGACGCTGCAGGCGTTGATGTGCCAGCTATCCCATCTCGCGCGACGTCTAGAAGCGTAACAAAACGGACGCCACAACAGACCCAAACTACCGTCAAGCATAATACAGTCACTCCCGCGTCCCGAAGACAAACCTCGGTTGAAGATACACGTCCTGACGCCGCGCCAATAGCAAAAGCCGCTAAAACGCTGACTGAATTAAAATCGGTTATGGAAGCATTTGACGCTGGGCCTTTATCCGACCGCGCACGGCAATGCGTTTTTGCCCGTGGTAATCCTGAGGCCGACCTTATGATTATAGGCGAAGCGCCAGGACGAGACGAAGATATAGCAGGCAAACCCTTTATTGGGCGTGCGGGGCAATTACTCGATAAAATGATGGCAGCTATCGAGCTAACCGAGGAGCAGTTTTATATTACCAATGTTGTTAATTGGCGGCCCCCACAAAACCGAAATCCCAAACCGGATGAAATTGAAATATGCCGCCCTTTCCTCAATAGACATATCGAACTGGTTTCTCCTAAATATATACTTATTGTCGGCGGCGTTTCGTTAACGGCTCTAACGGGACTGACAGGCATCATGAAAAATAGAGGGCAATGGCAAACACTGTCCATCGCAGGTCAAGATATTCCTGCTTTGCCAATTTATCATCCCGCCTTTTTGTTAAGACAGCCCGCCCTAAAAAAAGAGGCTTGGCGAGATTTGTTGGAGCTTAGACAAAAGCTAAAACAAACACCATCATAACATAATCTTATAAATGCCTGTTTTTCGGCGACGGAACACAAGGCATGATTTATAAGCGCCTAATGAATCACAGCATCAATCAACAAATGAGTCTGGCTGACATCATATTATTGATCACGCTTTCTATATTATGGGGCGGCTCTTTTTTCTTTATCGAAATTTTAGTCAAGCATCTTCCGCCGCTAACAATTGTGACATGCCGTGTGGGGCTAGCCGCCATGGCCTTATGGATAATAATACTTGCATTGAAGCTTCCTCTCCCCAAAACGCGCCAGCATTGGATCTCATTATTAGTTATTGGCATCATCAATAATGCGTTGCCCTTTTGCCTGATTACATGGGGTCAAACTCATATCAGCTCAGGACTAGCCTCTATATTCAATGCCATGACGCCGTTCTTTACGGTGTTAGTTGCGGGGGCCTTATTAGTGGATGAGAAGATTACAAAACAAAAACTCATTGGCGTAATGGTTGGATTGCTCGGCGCAATTATCCTCATTGGCCCTGAGGCGCTTAAAGGGGTTACGGGATCAATGCTCGGCCAATTGGCTGTCATCGGCGCGGCAATCTCCTACGCCTTTGCTGCCGCTTATTCGCGGCGATTTAAAAAATGGGGCCTATCTCCTTTAATTGTGGCAACCGGCCAAGTTACCATGGCCGCCCTCGTCCTACTGCCTCTTACACTGATTATAGACCAGCCGTTACAGTCTATATCTTTATCATCCATGCCCATTGAGGTTTGGGGAGCGATGATAGGCTTAGCCTTTTTTAGTACAGTGATAGCCTATGTGTTGTTTTTTCGTCTCATCGCCTCTGCAGGCGCGACCAATGCAGCCTTGGTGACGTTCCTCATTCCTATTTCCGCCATTTTCTTGGGCGTTATGATCTTGGGTGAGAGCTTTACACCCCTTCAAGCCGTGGGCATGGCAGGCATAGGACTAGGCTTACTGATTATGGATGGTCGGCTTTTTAAAACCTTAAAGCGGAGCTAATTGACCTACTAGCTCTTCTTTCGCGAGAGGCTCCACTTGAGCCAAAGTATAAAAATACGCGGCCCTTCAATTAAATAACGTTTCCAAAGACGTTTAGGTTCGGACACCAATCGGAACAGCCATTCAAGGCGATATTCCTGCATCCATTTTGGCGCGCGTTTGATACGGCCCGTCAAAAATTCAAGAGACGCCCCGACACATAAACCGAGTCCAATACAATCACCTCGGTCTAGACATGCCTTGGCCACCATTTCCTGTTGCGGGGACCCAACACAGATAAAGGTATAACGTGCAGGGTTTTCGTGAATAAATTCTGCAGCTGCAGCAACGGCTTCAGGCTTCTTTCGAAGTCCCATGGGCGGCTGGTGATGATTAATTGTCGTCAGACCATAAATGTCTTTCAGCTTAGCTATGATCTCATCATCCGCGCCAATCACATTGATAGGCTCAGTGGGCAGGATAACGTTATCGAAAAGCTGCCCCGTTAAGTCTGATCCAGGAACAGCTTTAAGCGGAATACCAGACACTTTGGCCAATAATTCCAAAATACGTGAGTCGCATACGGATAACCAAGACGCCGCATAAAGCGGGCCGTAAACTTCAGGTTCTTTGTGAAGGCGTACAAGATGGTCTACATTGGGCGTAACGATATATCTGAACCCGTGATTTTTTGTGATCCATTTCGCCCTCGCTAAAGTTTGCATCGGTGTTAAAGGGTCAAAAGTCGCGCCTATAAAATCATATGATCTTGGATTTACGCGCCAATCTGTTTCGCCAGGCCTCGGCTCTTTACGGCGGTCAACACCGCGAGGTTGGGGCGGTATAATCTTTTTAATCCCGCCGACCGATCTGCTATTGTTTCGCTCTTCGCGTCTTTGTAATTCCAGTCCCATTTTATCCTTCTACACGAAATCCGTTAGGATTGAGTTTACGCCGTTGCGTTTTCAGTTACCCAATAAATCACGCCACTTTGCTCTGCGCAGATTGTTTTTTCATGCGCGTTATCAAACGCTCTGCCATTGTCTGGCATTGAGGCTCATCTGCGGCATGACCTGCATAAGGCGGAGGCGCACCCAGATGTTCGCGCACTGTATCCGTTAACATCAAAGCCGTTTCGACCGCATCTTCGCGTGAGCCCATCGAAAGGATTACAGGGTCAAACTTAGGATCGCGTTTGCGAACAGCATCAATCATCCAATAAGCGCGCATAAATTTGTCGCCCGCAGTATCATAAGCCAAAAGGCTCACATCCGAGGCTGCCGCTAAGCGGACATGGGCTGGCGTGCAGCCCGGCGTTGGCACGACAAATACCCAGTCATAAGATAATGATAAAGCGGCTAAACTTCCTAAAGCGACATCTAGATCAGCTTTTCCTGCAGACGCGGCGGTGAAATGCTCATTAGATGTTATGTAAGTCACATCACGTAAATCTGCATCATGATGTAAAACATCATGAATTGTTTTGTTATAAACAATACCCGCTTTGTCCATCATTGCCCCGTCTTGGCAATCCAGCATTAAAACTGTTTCCCCAAAACTCGCAGCCTTCCGCCCCAAAGATATGGCAAGATCGATTTGCCCGTCCATATCCGTGGACGCAAAAACGGGAACTAACCTCCCCGCAGGATGATACTCATCCTGTGCATGTGTACGAGACGTCAATCGCCCCTCCATTCTCTTATACATACGGGCCTTATGGCCTCTCTATGAGGAGGATATAGAGACTGCGTCTTAAGGTTAGGCGAAGGAGGAAGGTAAATAAGTCAATAAAATATCATTAAAATAGACTTAATATACATTAGTGAGCTTCAACATATTGGCTGGGGGAAACTCCATACCATCGTTTGAAGGCTCGGTTAAACGCAGCTTGGTCATTATAGCATAATTCATGCGAGATAACGGAAAAACTCTCCCCTTTGTCATAAAGGTGTTGGAAGAGTAATTGACGTTCTGACTCCAGAAGCTGACTATATTTTAAGTCGTTTTCTTTCATAGTCTCACGAAATTGTCGTTCACTTAGCTCTAACCGCGAGGCTACAATAGATGAGCTGACCTGACCCGTCGCCATGGCTGCCCTTATTGAGGCCCGGACGGCATGTTCTAGGCTTTTGCTTGTCTGTCGCGCGCCAATAATTTTATCGAGTTTGACAATGATGTGAGAAAACTTTTCCGGATCATGTGTTGGTAAAGGCGCTGTAATCAGAGCGTCGTCAAACTCAATTCCAAGCGTAGGAAGATCGAAATATTGAGGACAATCATAAAGTTGGTGAAATAAAGATAGGTCCTCAGGCGCTCTTTGGTTGAAAAAAACGGACTTGAGATTTTTACCTAGCCCCCATGCTAACCAATTAAAGGTTGTCGCATAAGCCCCGCAAATCAGATTTAAAACATGATGGCAATTTTTAACCTCCTCATGAGGTAATAAGCTTAAAAAATGACCGCTACGACCATCTTGTCCAACTGTTTCATAAGATATTACTCCTGCATCAATAGCGATACGTTGGTATTTCGAGTTTAACTCTATTGCCTGTTTAATCGTTTCACTTAAAGTGTAGATTGTTCCTGTTTGAGCGTAATTTAAACTTCGAAAGTTATGCCCAATCCTTAGACCCAAGTGAGGTTCATTCAGGACTTTGGCAGCATGACGATAAAGTTTTTCAACTGTTACTATAGGGATACGCGCGGTAATATTATCAAGTTGTGACTCTGAAAGCGTTAAAATCGCGAGAGACCGTGACGTGGCGAATCCAAAAGTTTCGAGCTGATATAACTGTTCTGACAGAAATCGCATCGACATTGTATTCTTAAACTTTTGCGCCACGAATTATTACCCTCGTCAATTCATAATTGAATAAAGGACAATATTATTTTGTCAATAAAGACAAAGACGACACGAAAAGACAAGGTTTGCTTACTTTAAAGGACAATACAAATTCACAAAAGTTAGCTAGCCACGAATTATTGGGGCAGTCTTTATAAGCCAAATAGTGTGGGGCGCGGGAAAAGAGCGTGAAGTATGTGGTTTCACGCACTTTTCCCATTCATCTTTGGTATATTAAATTATTAACCTCTAGACTTTGAGCTTCATCCTCCCCAAATGGCTCTCATGCCGCCCGTTCTCACATCAGACCCTGATTTAAAAGACACTGGTTTAAAACACCCAACTCAAAAAGAGAAAACACCCCGAGAACAAACCCTTCGTTACCAACTTAAAAGTTTTGGACGCCTCTGGCCTTATCTCTGGCCCAAAGATAATTTGGGATTTAAACTTCGTACCCTTGCCGCGCTTATCCTAACGATTGCCGGAAAATTTATTATTGTCGGCGCGCCTTTCTTTTTAGGTCACAGCGTTGACGCTGTTGAAGCTGCAATCGATGACGGAACAGTTTGGACCCAAGCGGGGTTATTTATCGCCGCTTTGATTTTTGGTTATGGCGGGTTTCGTCTGCTCTCCGTTCTATTCACCGAAGGACGGGAATATATCTTCGCCCCTGTCGCGCAAAATGCTCAGCGCGCTGTTGCCACGTCCACTTTCGCGCATTTGCATAAATTATCTCTGCGCTATCATTTGGAAAAACGAACAGGTGGTTTATCGCGCGTAATTGAACGCGGTATAAGGTCAATTGACTTCCTCTTTCGGTTTCTGCTTTTCAATATCGGACCGACATTATTAGAACTCACCATAGCCGGATTAGCGTTTTGGGTCGCCTTTAGCTGGGAATTTGCGGCCATCGCCGTCATCGTTGTTTTGGGATATATCTGGTTTACCGTCACAACAACCGAATGGCGTCTTAAATTTCGCCGAGATATGAATAAGCAAGATACTGAAGCCAATGCTAAAGCCATTGATAGTCTGCTGAATTATGAAACCGTCAAATATTTTAACGCCGAAAATTTTGAAACCCAGCGTTATGACCGCGCAATGGCCGGATATCAAAAGGCCGCTATTTTATCACGAACATCACTAGCGACAGTCAATATAGGACAGAGCTTTTTGATGAATGCAGGACTAGTCGCGATGATGGTTTTAGCGGCCTATAAGATTTTTCAGGGGGACTTAACAATTGGCGCTATGACAACCATTACGCTTGTGATGATGCAGGTTTATCGTCCATTGAATATTTTGGGCTTTGCATACCGCGAGATTAAACAAGCGCTGACTGATATGGAAAAAATGTTTGCGCTTAGAGACATAAAGCCTGAGGTGCAAGATCATTCCAATGCTAAAGATATTCTAAATGTGCGCGGGGCGATTAAGTTTGAAAATGTTGGGTTTAGCTATGAAGCGGACCGTACTATTTTAGAGGATATCAGTTTTGATATCCAACCAGGCCAGACAGTCGCCGTCGTTGGCCCGACAGGGGCAGGAAAATCAACCCTCTCACGTATATTGTTTCGCTTCTATGATATCGAAAGCGGGGCTGTGACAATTGATGGGATAAATCTGACGGACATAACCCAAGATAGCCTGCGCCGCGCAATCGGGATTGTTCCTCAAGATACCGTCCTGTTTAACGACACAATAGGATATAATATAGGTTATGCAAAACCAAGTGCCTCTCAGGACGAAATTATTACCGCTGCAAAAGCCGCCCAAATCCATGACTTTGTCACCGGCCTGCCCAAAGGCTATGAAACGATGGTAGGCGAGCGCGGTCTTAAACTCTCAGGCGGAGAGAAGCAGCGCGTTGCCATCGCCAGAACATTACTTAAAGACCCAGCTATCCTTATCCTCGATGAAGCCACATCGGCGCTCGACAGTGTCACCGAACGTGACATCCAGACAGCTTTGGATAACGCTGCCAAAGACCGAACAACTTTGGTCATTGCGCACAGATTATCGACTATTGTGAACGCTGACAAAATCATCGTCATGGAAGATGGATCTATTGCAGAGCAAGGCACCCATGCCCAGCTCCTTAAAAAGGCTGGACTCTATGCGAAGCTTTGGAAGCAACAAAAAAAGAGCCCAGTGCAAGTTTAATCTACCTTATTTTTCCAGGCTATCTATCAAACGCACGAGCTGGATAAATTCGTTGCGATATCCGTTTTCATCTTCGCCTCGTGAGCGTTTGGCGAGCTTAATCGCATCCTGATAACTAAAGTCATCTACAGCCGCATTGCCGCGTAATTTTTGTCCGACAGCGGCCACAGCGGCGGCAAAGCGCATATCATCGCTGGCCTGTCTTAAGCGGCGCTCATGACCCTTACCAATCGGGAAAGTCTGTAGCGTGCTTTTATCCGCATTGGGTAATTTATGGCGGATTTTGACAAAGGCAAATTCATCCGATCCTGTTGTCTGCTCTAAACGTTCAGTGACATAGCGCAGCGGATCATTGGTGATAGCCTGAGACCCGGCAGGGGTGAGTTCGTAAATGGCTGTTACGCTATGCCCTGCTCCGATCTCGCCCGCATCGACTTTGTCATTATTGAAATCCTGACGATTCAGCGCGCGGGTTTCATAACCAATCAAGCGATATTCAGATATAGTATCAGGGTTAAATTCGACCTGAATTTTGACATCTTTGGCAATGGTAATCAGCGCGCTGCCCGCTTCATTAGCCAGCACCTTATTGGCCTCGGCCAGAGTATCAATATAGGCGGCAACACCATTTCCATTTTGCGCTAAAGCCTGCATCCGATTATCTTTATAATTGCCCATGCCAAAGCCGAGAACGGAGAGGAAAATGCCCGTCTCGCGCTTCTCCTCGATGAAAGTTTTCATCTCCTCGGGGGAAGAGAAGCCGATATTAAAATCACCGTCAGTCGCGAGGATAACGCGGTTGACGCCTTCCTCATCAAAGCTTTCTTCCGCCTTGGCATAGGCCAGCTGCAATCCAGCCGCGCCAGCCGTACCCCCATTTGCGCTTAAACTATTGAGGACGTCATGAATTTTATCTTTTTCATTGGCCCGCGTGGGTTCCAGCGCCGTGTTGACGGTGGCGGAATAGGTCACAATAGAGACTGTGTCATTGGCGTCTAATGTCCCCAGAAGAAGCTTAAAACTATTGACTAATAAAGGCAGCTTCTTGGCGTCCTTCATCGATCCCGAAACATCAATCAAGAACACAAGATTGCTGCGCGGTTTCTCATTGGCGGGCGGCACATAGCCTTTAATTCCGATATGCATAAGCTTTGTATCCGCGTTCCACGGCGTGGGCGTGACCGTCACATTGGCTTTAAACGGTTCATCAGCGGATTTCGGCGCCTCATAATCATAAGGGAAATAATTAATTAGCTCCTCAAGGCGAATGGAATCGCGCGGCGGTAATTTCCCACGGTTAATTGAGGCCCGCATAAAGGAGTATGACGCCGTATCGACATCTACGGAGAATGTTGAAACAGGCTTTTCCTGAACCGGTGTCGGGAGATTGGACTTGTACTGCTCAAACTCATCCAGGCTCGCAAATTCACGAACAACTTTTCCATCTTCATTACGCAGATAGAAGGTCTGGGGCCTAACAAGTTTCTTAACTTGAACTTCTTTTGTGACGCCCGGAATGACCTTTTCTTGCGTTCCAGCAGGTTGTCTTATCCGGCGACGCGTCTCTTGCTTCGCAATATTTGGAACAACTCGTTCTACTGTTTTGGCTGGTGTCTTAACCACGCGGGTTTTCCCGTCTTTCTTTTCATAAGGAACGACACGTTCAACAAGGGTTGCAGGTGTTTTTACAACGCGGCGGGTGACCTCTTTTGTGATCGCAGGAATAACGCGTTCCTGTGAACTCGCCGGTGTTTTGACAACACGTCGAGACAGTTCCTGTGTTACAGCGGGGACGACAGATCCATCCGGCGCAAGATATTGTGGCTGAACAACAATTGTCTCTGTAACTGTTTCATAGGCTTTTGGCGGGGTCACATATTCGACTGAGGCTGGTTGAACAACCACCGTTTCTGTGACGGTTTCATATTCAGCGGGTTTTGTAACATATTCGACTGAAGTGCCGTCTATATCGCCCTCAACCCATTCATATTCCGCCGGTATGGTGACGAGCTCCGTGCTCGCTTCTTGAACCACGACGGATTCTGTGTAGTTTTCATAGGTCGCAGGAACGGTTTCATATTCGACTGATTGCGGTTGGACGACAATCGTTTCCGTAACAGTTTCAAATTCAGGCGGAGCGGCCTCAAGTGTAAATCCTTTTATTTTTTGAATATCTTTGAAAGCCGGAGCTTCTGCCAGAAGAGTTGTTACAGGCGCAGGCGCGGATAGGGGGCTCACTGGAATTGATGGAGCTTTAGGCTTGGGTGTTGTTACCGCCGCTGGGACGGATGTAACTTCGCTCGCTGGGGTAGGCGTAACCGCAACCACTGGCGCGGGGACTCCATTAATCGCCTGTGATCCCGGTTTCCATTCCTGTCTGGCAGGCGCAACTAAGACTCTCTCTGAGCGCGTTTCATAAACGGGCGGTATAACATCAAAGTCTGTAAACGCCTCTTTTAAGACAATGCTCTTGGTCTCCTCTCGGAAAGTACCATCTTCATTTGCGAGTTTAACCGTTATATCTTTTGTGACGGCGGGAACGTGGCGTTCTACCTTACGGGCTGGTGCTACCAGCACCTCTTTTGTGACCGTCTTATACTTAGCCGGAATTTGAACCCTAGCCAAAATTTCCCCTGTCTGGCTTACTTGGGTTTGCGTTGATTGAACAACTTGATTGGAGATTCCGTTAAACACGGTGAATTGCCCAGCTGGATTGGTTGAAACGCGGTTCTGTTGCGGAGCCGTAATCCCACTTTTATGAGACGGCGGTTGTACTGCCTCGGCAACTATTCCGGTTGGGGATTGCACGGGTTCTTTTACGGTATCTTTAGCCTCCACTTTATCCGTCAAAGTTCTAGCTCGTGGGTTGTGACTGGTTGGAGCCGCCTCTTTAGTCGGCACAGTTTCAGATGACAAAATATCTGTAGAGCCGTCCGCGTTAATTCGAATGGTTTCTTTGACTGTTTCAAAGACAGGCGGAATTTTGATGAGTTCTTTGCTTGCTTGTCGAACGACAATCATTTCTGATGATGTTTCATATTGGGGCGGTACAACGACTTTGGCAAAACTTTCCGTTCTACCTTTCGCCGCATCTTCTGATGTAAGCGGAACTTGACGCCATTCTCTCCGCTCAACCTGTGTATCAGCACGTTTAGTAACGGGTTCCATAAGGGCAGGTTGAACACGTTCTTCAACACGGCCCGGCGTTTTCAAAACCTGGCGTTCTATAACCACAACGTTGGATGGCGTCTCAACCGTGCTAGCTTTACTAGCCTCTAACGCAGGTGGTTTTATCTTGGTGTCTTGAGGAGGAGTAACTTTGTTCTCAACAACTGGCGCCGTTTCAGCTACAGACAGTTCCTGTGTGATAGCCTCATTAGCCTTAACCGTAGGCATCTGTTTTGCAGGCGCAGTAACAGAAGGTTGCTCCACAGCAGCCACTTCATCCGTGATATCTGTCGTAGAGACCGTCGACGGTGTTGATTTAGCCAGCTGATCTTCAATCGATAAATCCGACATATTAGGCATTATAACCATGCCCGCGAACAGCGCCGCCATGCAGCTGCCTGCCAGCATCATGGTTCTGGGTTTAAAGGTGAAAATATTATTGATCTTTGCCATCATATCGCTCCCGAAGGTCTGCACAGATCCAGTATCTGTGATCTGACCTGTAGGACGCGGCGCATCCGCCAATCCTTGGGCGGCTTCGATATTTTCTTCGGATTTCACGGTGATCTCGGCCGTTTCAGAGCCAAATTCCAAATCAAAAGCCGCCATAGCCGCGGCCATGCCCTCTTTGCGAGAGGCCATAGAAGGCTGAATATTTTGCATTTCTGCCGCTAATTTTTCTAGTTCATCATCACTCATGCCAAGGCCTCCTTTCCTAATCCGTTATCATTTGAGGCTAATGATTTTAGCCGTTTTCTAATTTCGCTCATGCGCCAAGCTACTGTGCCTTCGGCGACCCCTAAAACATCTGCCGCTTGGGCAAAATTCATCTCTTCGCCTAAGGTGAGCGCCGCCGTTTCGCGCAGATCATCCGAAAGGGTTTCCAGCGCGGCATGTAGCCATGAAAGACGTTTTTGCGTATCCGCGCTCTCGGCCCGCAATAAGGTTTCTATTTCCGCATATCCCGCCACGGTTCGGGCCTGAGTGGCCGAGCGGCGTAGCGAGTCTTTGGCTGCATTGAGCGCTATACGGTGAAGCCAGCTGGTTAATTTAGCATCAGCGCGCCATGATTTGAGTTTTTTCGGCAGCGCCGCCCATATCTCTTGGGTTATATCCTCAGCATCGCTTTGATCGCGCAACACACTATAAACAACGCGAAAGACACGGTCATAATGACGGTCGAGCAAAAGACGAAAGGCAGCGGCATCCCCCGATGCCGCGCCTAACGCCAGCTCTTGATCATTATCTGTTTTAATCATTTCACCTGTAAGACGTATCTAAATCGGCAATCCTTGGAATTATTTTATATTTTTTTCATTTAGTCTTATTCGAGCTTAACACAGACAAACATAATGGCCTTTGCGCTTTGACGATTAATCTGATTGTCACCATGACAAACCTCGCTCAATTTTAGCTATAGATTACCAATTTTGACCATGACTTCATCAAGGCGCCGGATGGTTTGCGTTTCTTGATCTATACCCATTTCAAGGGCCATGAGTTTTCCCTTTTGGGTTAAATCGAGCTCTTTGCCGTCATAATAACGTTCTTTAATCCGGTAATATTTTACGAGCTTCGTTTGATGTTGTTCTATCCGGATGGAGAGTTGATCTTTAAGGGCCGCAATATCAATATTTTCAAGCGCATAGAATTTGACTAACATTTCATCTTTAAGCGAGGGATGTTTAGCTGGTTTTTTAGACCAAGCCCGTAAAGCTCTTTTACCCGTAGGTGTTATCGTATGTATAATACGATTGGGCTTACCGTCTTGGCTGACCTCATCGCTAGTCACATAACCTTTTTCGCGCAGACGGCCAAGCTCGCGGTAAATCTGTTGATGCGAAGCGCGCCAGAAAAATCCGATCGAGGCATCAAAATTTTTGGCCAGATCATAGCCGCTCATGGGCCGCTCTGTAAGACAAACTAATATCGCTTCGGCGAGTGCCATAAAATCCTCTTAAGACGAACCTTGTATCTATGCAAATAGTTGCATATTAATCCCTTCGAACTAGACAACAGGATTTTCAATGTCACTTCAAGGTAAAACTATCTTCATGTCGGGAGGCTCTCGCGGTATAGGGCTTGCTATCGCCAAACGATGCGCGCGTGACGGGGCCAATATCGCCATTGCCGCCAAAACGGCCGAACCTCATCCCAAACTTGAAGGGACGATATATACAGCAGCCAAAGAGATTGAAGCAGCAGGAGGACAAGCCCTGCCTCTTGTTTGTGATATCAGGGACGAGCGGGCTGTGGATAAAGCTGTGGATGCTTGTGTGGATAAGTATGGCGGCATTGATATCTGTATCAATAATGCCAGCGCTGTTTCGCCAACCCCAACGATGTCTACGCCCATGAAAAGATATGATTTAATGAATCAGGTCAATGCCCGTGGTACCTTCATGCTAAGTCAGAAATGTTATCCACATCTGAAAAAGGGGGATAACTCTCACATCGTCAATATAGCTCCGCCCCTTGATATGTCCGCGCGCTGGTTTCGAAATCACACCGCTTATACCATGGCCAAATATGGAATGAGCATGTGCACGCTCGGTATGGCCGAAGAATTTCGTAAAGACGGGATTGCGGTTAATTCCCTTTGGCCGATGACATCCATTGATACCGCCGCTGTGCGTAATGTTCTAGGCGGAGACTCTATGGCCAAGATGAGCCGCAGCCCCGACATCATGGCAGATGCCGCTTATCTGTTGGTCAATCAAAACGCCCGCGATTATACGGGTCAATTTGTCATTGATGAATTTATCCTCTCTTCCGCAGGCGAGACGGACTTCAAGCAATATAATCAACCCGGATATGACGGCCCCCTAGCCGCTGACTTCTTTATTCCAAGTGATTGGGTCGCAAAGTCAAAATCCAATGTGATGGAACATCCCGGATATAAGGCGTAAACTATGAGTACTCTTAATGCCCTCGACCCCACACCAGAACAAATCAAAGCCTTTCTCGCCCATAAAAAAGCGGGTGAACCCGTTTACATGCTCAACCTTTTAAAATTCAAAGACCGCGCAACCTATAAAGACGGTGAAGATATTTCAGGGCGAGACGCTTATGCGCGATATGCCAAGGCTCTTAGCGCTATGGTCAAAGACCAAGAAGGATTTGGAGCCATATTTGGCGGCTCCGCCAATGCTTGGTTGATTGGGCAGGGTGAAGGCGAATGGGACGCTGTCGGAATTTTCACCTATCCCGATGCCAAGACCATGTTCGCAACGGTGAGTTCAGATGAATACCGGAAAATTCACAAACATCGCCGCGCGGGCCTTGCTGGGCAATTACTGATTTGCTGCGATAATGAAGGGGTGTTTTAAATGAGCCAAACGCTGCTTGTAAACCGTACGGATTTTTCCGATGTTGCTCTTGTCTCGGTCGATGATGGCGAGCTGCAAGAGGGTTTTATCCGCACGAAAGTCGGGCCTTGGGCGCTCACGGCCAATAATATCACCTATATGGTGACAGGCGACATGATTGGATATTGGCATTTTTTCGAGCCCAAACATTACGGTATCGACATGGCCGGGTTTGGACGTATGCCGGTTTGGGGCTATGCCGAAGTCACGGAGTCAAAATGCGCAGATATCCCGAAGGGCACGCTGATTTATGGCTTCTTGCCCGTCGCGCAATCTTTGGACATGAAACCGACAAAATTGACTCCAATCGGATTTCAAGACGGCAATGCTCACCGTACAGAATTACATCCCGTTTATAATGGCTACACATTTGTGGATAAAGACCCGAGCTTTGCGGAACATCGCAAGCTTCAACCCGTTCTGCGGCCTCTTTTTACCACCAGTTTTTTAATTGATGATTTTCTCGCGGATGAAAATTTCTTTGGCGCTGAGCAAGTCCTCCTTCTCTCCGCCTCATCTAAAACGGCGATGGGCACAGCGTTTTGCCTTAAACAGCGCGGCGACATTAAAGTCACAGGCCTGACCTCGGAAGGCAATAAAGCTTTTACTGAAAAGACGCGCTTTTATGATGAAGTTTATACCTATGACAGCGTCTCAGATATGAACCCTGATATAAAAACTGTGGTTGTCGATATGGCGGGCAACGGAACCGTCATGAATAATGTCTATGATCATTTTGAAGAAAACATTGTCTATAATTGCATGGTCGGAAAATCGCACTGGCAAGGCGCAGCCCCGACAACGCCCAAGCTTGGCGCGCCGGCTAAAATGTTCTTTGCACCTGACCGCGTAAAATTACGGATGAAGGATTGGGGTGGACAGGGCTTTGCAAAAAACCTTGCTGCGCGTTGGCTGCCCTTTTGTGAGACCGCCAAAGACTGGCTGGATATTGAAACCTCACATGACGTGACGGACCTTTTAAAAACCTATAAGGATTTCCTTGATGGTAAGGCTAGCCCTGCCAAAGGCTATCTTTTTAAACTCTAGGAGAGCTTACCATGAGCTATAAATGTTTTGACGTCTCAATAGAGAATAATATTGCCCATATTGTACTCTCACGCCCCGAGAAGCGTAATGCTATGTCCGTGGAGTTTTGGAAAGAGCTTCCAGCAATCATCCGCGATATTGATGATGGTTCAAAAGCGCGGGTTATTGTTATATCCTCAACAGGCCCAGTCTTTTCAGCTGGGATTGATGTGGGAATGTTCAGTAGCGATATCGGCGCGATTAGTGATAAAAACGATCCTGCTTATGGCGCGCATTTTTACAATAATAGCGTCACGCCATTGCAAGATAGTTTTAACGCGATTGAGGAGTGCCGTATCCCCGTCATCGCCGCCATTCAAGGCGGGTGCTATGGCGGCGGCGTTGATCTGATTACCGCCTGCGATATGCGCTACGGGACGGATGATAGCTTCATAACCATATTTGAGATCAATGTTGGCATGACCGCAGATGTTGGAACTTTCCCGCGTATCTTAAACCATATGCCCGAAGGTGTGGTGAGAGAACTTGCCTATACGGGCCGTAAAATGGGCGCGGGGGAATGTAAATCACGCGGGCTTTTTAATGAGGTTTATGCCGATCAAAACGCGATGATGGCTTCGGTTATGGAACTTGCCGGGGAGATTGCGACGAAGCCCCCTATGGCGGTCTATGGCTGCAAACGGATTATCACCTATAGCCGCGATCACAGCACAGCTGATACGCTGGACAATATTGCGGTGTGGAATATGTCCATGCTCATCCCGAGTGAAATGATGGAAGCTATGATGTCGAATAAAGAAAAACGCCCCGGAAACTTTAAGGATCTGCCCAAAAAGACAGGATAGACTTACTCCGTTCCTCACATTGACCGCTAAGCATCGTGTCTTGAGGCAAAACCATACCGAAGTTTGGGCCTAAAAACTCTGAAACGGAAAAAAATCCAGATTAAACCGCAGGAAATTTCCTTTTGGCCCGTTTATAGCTATGAACGACATGAAAAGGAGACCCAAATGTCTAATTTGAAAAAATCAACACTTCTCGTAGCGGCGAGTATTTTTGCTATATCAGGAATTGCCCTCGCCAGCCCTAAAGCGGACACAAATAATGATGGCCAGATTACGCGCGCTGAATTTCAAGCTGCGGCGGATGCAAAATTCGCCAAAGCCGATACAAATTTTGATGGAAACCTTACAAAAGATGAAATGCGCGCTTTACGAGACCTCAAACGCGCAGAGCATGAAGCTAAAAAGTTCGAGCGCCAAGATATCAATGGAGATGGAGCCCTAACCCAAGAAGAAATCGCTGCTGCCCGGGGTGAACGCGAGGCCAAACGCCAAGCCAAGCGCCTTGAAAAGCTTGATACCAATGGTGACGGCATTGTTGATGATGCAGAGCGTGAAACAGCTAAAGCACAACGCCAAGCCAAACGCGAGGCCCGGAAAGCTGAGCGCGGTGATAAAGGCGGTAAACGCGGAGCCCGCGGCGCTAAGCGGGATGCCAATGGCGACGGGATAATTTCTAGAGCCGAATTTGATGCCGCCTCTGAAGCCCTCTTCGCGCGCATGGATGCCAATGGGGACGGTGTATTGACCAAAGGCGAAGGCGGTAAGCGCAAAAAGCGCAAAGGTAAACGTAAGCACTAATTTGCTACGCGTTGCTATCGATAACTCAGCTAAGGTTACGCAAGACCCCGACGCGGACCTCATCTCCGGCCTTCAGGCCGGAGACAAAACAGCTTTGTCCAAATTGATGGAGAGGCATATGACAACATTATATAATCAAGCCTATTATATGTTGGGTGATCAAATGGCGGCGGAAGATATTACGCAAACGGTTTTCATGAAAACATGGCAAAATATAGAAACATGGAAAGCAGGTCAGGCCAAACTCATTACCTGGATGCGCCATGTGACCACAAATGCTTGTCTTGATCAACTACGAAAGAAAAAACCGGTATATTCGGATGTTATTCCCGACATTGAAGATACGGCCGATACGCCCTTTGACGCCTTATCGCGTCAAAATCAGAGCGACGTCATAAAGGCCGCTCTCCAAGAGCTTTCAGACAGGCAGCGCGCCGCCGTGACATTATCTTACTATCAAGGCTTAAGCCAACGCGAAGGCGCTGCGGCCATGGATATCACTGAAGGCGCCTATGAAAGCCTGCTCGTTAGAGGTCGCAAGACACTCAAAACAATATTAAAAACGAAAATGATGGAGGTCTAGATGGATGATAAAACTTTAGATAAATGGCTCGAAAGTCATCAAGTCCCAACGCCGCGCGCTGATTTAAACGCGCGTATCCTCGCCGCCGCAACATTAGAGAAACAAGCCAATGATAATCACCACTCTTTCGCGCGGCGGTTTCTCCCAATTGCAGCCACAATATTAGCTGTGTCCATGATCGGCGTTACGGGCTTTAATACGATTAATGACAAAAACATCGAAACCGAAACCGCGCTTTGGCAAGAAGCCGCGCTCGATCTCGGTTTTGACGAAATTTATGACTGGGTAGAAAGCGAAGGCTAACTTCGCTCACTCTATATAGTTTGAGTATTAGCCCGTTTTGCGAAGGGCTTTCTCAGCTTTGGCGGCCATTTGGCGCGCTCTCACACGTTCAAAACTATCAAGAGCGTCTAGCGCAATCCGAAGATCAGCGGCCAGCTCAGATGTTTGATCCGTAATATCGCCCAAAGATTCACGCAAATTTTCTTTTCTCGCAATCACTGATTTAGCGTAAGATCCATAAGCAACGTATCCCTCACGCTGCTCATTGCCTTGTACCTCTTCTTCAGGAACGCTGTCATTTAACTTACGAATTTGACGTTCCAAGTCCTCTCGTGTTGCTTCGAGAACTTCAATACGCTTTTGAAGGTCAGCAATCGCAAAGCGCGTTTGCCGAACGTTCTTATCCATAGAATGTGTCATTTATATTCACCTAACCCAACATTAATGA